>NZ_JBQYLI010000027.1:0-61813 GCF_052690465.1 Sunxiuqinia sp. A32 | reverse complement strand
AATTCCTCCGTTCTCAGGGGCTTCTCATGCACCCGACCTTAACTACGATGTAGAACATTTCGACTATGACCCGGAAACCAATACCTACACTTGTCCGCAAGGAAATATGCTAACAACCACTGGTTATTGGCATGTTGCCAAAAATCCCAACGGGCAGATAGCCTACAGATTCAGGAACTATACCACTCCAAAATGTAAAAAGTGTGAAGTACGACCTCTTTGTACAAAATCGGCAGCAAACGGAAAACAGGTTAGGCGAAGTGAGTTCGCAGAAAACATTGAAAACAACAAAAAGCGGATGGAGAAAAGTGAGAAGCTTTACAAAAAACGTCAGGCGATAGTGGAACACCCTTTTGGAACGATAAAACGACAATGGGGCTTTAACTACATAATCACGAAAAAGTACATGGAAAGAGCGGAAGCAGATTTTGGGTTTACAATGCTTGCTTATAACCTGCGAAGAATAATCAACCTGGTAGGGGGCAAACAGTTATTTGACTACCTGTCAATTATTTTTTCTATTTTATGTTCACTTTTTGCCCCTTTTAAGCTATTTTTAAACCTGACAAACCAAATACCAGAAAAAACAATGGTCCATCCCAAATTTGAAAAACAACCCTTAATTAAGCTATGCCTGCTAAAAACAAGATCCCCCGGAACTGGTTTTTAGACAGACTGCCGTTAGCGGCAAGGTTAAATAAACAAAGATGAACAGACATCTTTTAAAAATAAAATTCAAAGCTTCTCAATTAATACATCAGATTAGTTGGAGAAAAAACAAAAGACTATACAAAGCAATAATTTGGTATCTGTTTATTGCATATATTGCTGTTGCTACATTCTTTTTTCAAAGAATTTTTATTCTTCCCACTTCAGAGTTTGAAAAAATACTTTCGCTACTTATTTCAACAATTGGAATTACTGTTGCCATTATAATAAGTTTCTTATTTTCTAAACTTTTTTCAGAAAAAAGTGAAAGGATTGTTAGAAAACAAAAAATAGATGTTTTATCAAAAAAATTTACTGCGTTAAGAAAGATAGCTCATTTTATAAGATGGTCAAGCCCATTTTGGAATCACTTCGATAAAAATATAAAATCAAATCTCGACCATAAATACAAAAAGATGACTCTTTACCATTATGACAGAATGGGATATGATAATCACAAAAAATTTCATGAAGAAGTAAAATTCGGAGAATTAGCAGCACAAGCATATTTAGGACTAAGAGAAATTGAAGGAAGGGTGCGTTCAGATTTCGATTTTCGTGATAGACTATTAAGAAAAAACTATTCACTTGATGAACTCATAAGTGCGAAAGATGCATGTCAGCGAATGTGGAAATTTATGGACGAATATCATGGTGATTTCCGAGAAGTGGCCACTCTTCCAAGTCTTGAGAAAGACCCAATTCTAGAAAATCTTAAAATTATATATCCTGACTTCAAAACTGAGGATTTAAATAACAACAGAATTAAAAAGCTTTTTGATGACTTTGCTGATGGATTTATAAGAGAACATTATATTTTAACTCAGAGAAATTCAGTATCATTTGGCAAACCATTTAACGCCCTATTATTCAACTTAATAATGTTTGTTTTATTAATTATTGGTGGTGTTCTTGTATTTAGTATAAATATTTCTATTGATTTAAAACTTTATATCACGAATATCATTGTTGCATTATTTAGTGCAACAGTTATTGACCTTATTTCTAATGTTATAGTATCAATTAGAAAAGAATTAAATGTTACTGACTTTTATGAAACATAGAAAAACCCAGCCGCTAACACAGTACATATTGCAGGGCGGGGTTTGGTGGTACGCCAACTGCGGATTCTCGCATCGCAGTTCCGTGTCCTTCGGACAGGAACGCTCTCCGAAATCCGCCCCGACAACATATACTCACCGTTACCACACATTATGACCCGTCCTAAAAACGCTCCATAAAACAATGCCAATCCACATATAAACAACGTTCATAACAAGCATTGCAACAAGATCCTCAATATCTATCTCTTAGCAGTACATTTCACTACGAAATATTCAGATTCTCCACCACTACTCCCTTCGCTTCCATACATATCCCCTCATTTCTTCTCTGATAGATCAATAAAAAGATTTTAAACCTTTTTAAAGCATTCCTGTTTTCATTTTTAAGCAAACTTAAATATTGAGTTAAACACACTATATATGACGGTTTCAACAGAGAATTTTTTAAAAACAGTTTATAAGCTAAGCAGGCAACCAAATAATGACACGAGGCTTGGCACAATAGCACGGTTATTAAATATCACTAACGCTGCGGCGACCGACATGGCCCGAAAATTAGCTGTAAAGGAATTAGTCGACTATACTAAATACAAACCTTTGACACTTACAACATCGGGTACTCAACTTGCATTAAACGTTATTCGCAAACACCGGTTATGGGAAGCTTTCTTGCATAAAACATTCAATCTGAATTTACACGAAATTCACAGGGAAGCCGAACATCTGGAACATCTTACGTCTGATTTTCTTGCTGAGAAAATAGAAAAGTATCTAGGCTATCCGACTACCGATCCGCATGGAGACCCAATTCCAGCTTTAAATGGAGAAAGGAAAGCGGACAATTCGCAGGTTCTATTATCAATGGCGACGGCTGGATATACCTATGAAGTGTCAAGGCTATCCAGTTCTGAAAAAGATTTCTTTGAATTTTGTAATGCAAATCATCTTATAATTGGTTCAACTTTAAAGGTTGAGAAACAATATGATTCTAACAAGATGACTGAAATAAAAATCGACCAAAATAAAATACTTTTAAACAAGGAATTCACTGATATCATTTATGTGAGACAATTAGAAAACAGATAAATATGAAATTGAAATTTATACTTGCACTATTGGTATTAACCGGATATACAGCAACCGTAAAAGCACAAGATAATGATTCTGAGCTAATAACTGACCGACCAGACCAAACAGAGTCATCGGCTGTGGTTCCGCATAAATCATTACAAATAGAGACTGGTTTTCTGATGGAGAATACTAAGACCAGTTTGTTTGATCAAAAATCCTTTGTGTATAATACAACCCTATTACGTTATGGATTACTTAAGAATTTTGAGTTGCGACTGGGATTGGAATATCTTGGAGAAAAAGAGAAAATTAACAGTACAGGTAACACAAATACCACTTCAGGATTAAGCCCCCTTTATACCGGATTTAAAGTAAAAATCGCTGACGAAAATGGATGGAAACCTGAAGTTGCTTTTTTAGGAGGCTTAGTTTTACCATTTACAGCGGATGAAGATTTCAAGACTAAATTTTCAGCAGCTGATATCCGGTTTGCTTTTTCTCATACACTTTCAGATAAAATCTCATTTGGGTACAATTTGGGAGCCGAATGGGATGGGGAAACGGCCATTCCTGCTTATTTCTATTCAATAGCCTTGGGTACAGGTATCACAGATAAACTAGGAGCATTTATCGAGAATTACGGATGGTTACCGGAAATGGGTAAGGCAGAACACTTAATTGATGCCGGGTTCACTTATTTAATTCGTCCTAATTTGCAATTAGATGTATCTGGCGGGCTAGGATTACAAAACAGTATTGATAGTTTTATGAGTTTAGGATTGTCGTACCGACTGCCTAACTAGTACACGATCCCTTTAATTATTTAAAACAAGAACCATGTCAAACATATTGCAAATACAGCCTGAGATAACCCTACTCATGGGTCTGTTTTTCATCCTCATTTTAGCTTGGCTCTTTTGGCCAAAAAAAGGCGGACTTGCTTTACTAACAAAACTTAGTCAAAACAACAAAAGGGCTTTACTGGAAGATGCCTTAAAATTCATTTTCGATTGCGAATACAACAAAATGGCTTGTGATGTTAACAGCATTGCCGGGCATTTAAACATCGTCATGGATAAAGCAGGAAGGCTGATAAATCGTCTGACAACATTGGAATTAGTTAACCTGAATAATCAATCGGTTACTTTGACTGATGCCGGACGCTCTTATGCACTGAGAATTGTCAGAATTCACCGGATCTGGGAACGTTATCTGGCTGATCAAACAAGTGTTGCACCCGCTGATTGGCATAATGAAGCCTGCAGAATTGAACACCTTGTCACGGAAGAAGAAACCGAAAAACTGGCGGCACAAATGGGAAATCCGGTATTCGATCCACATGGAGACCCAATTCCCAGCGCTGATGGAGAACTGCCCAAATCAAAAGGAATAAGTTTAAGCACAATGCAGGAAGGAGGAATGGGACGCATCATTCATTTGGAGGATGAGCCCAAAAGTATTTATGAACAACTGGTTGTACTTGGCCTATACCCAGGAATGCAAGTTTATGTAACCGACGTAACCGACAAGAAAATCACCTTCATTGCCAATGGCGAAGAGTGCATATTAACACCTCTTTTTGCCAGCTATATAACAGTTGAAGAAATAGCTGCAGAAGCAGTTCAAACGCCAAAATACGAGTTGCTATCTTCCTTAAACATTGGAGAACAAGCTGAAGTACTGGGTATTTCTCCCAATTGCAGAGGTCAACAACGCAGGCGGTTGATGGATTTAGGTATTATTCCCGGAAGTTCTATTTCAGCAGTAATGAAAAGTGCTTCAGGTGATCCCGTTGGCTATCGGGTGATGGGCACGACCATCGGTATCCGAAAGCAACATGCCGACCACGTATTTATCAACCGAAAAATTTAAACAAAATGAGTGCACTAAATAATTGTGAAAATTGTCCGGCTCACAACAAGGCCAATCTGGTTAAACTAGGATTGAATCTTGAAAATGTAGACTATGTTATCACAATGGCTGGAAATCCGAACACAGGAAAGAGTACTGTTTTTAATAACTTAACGGGGCTTCGCCAACACACAGGAAACTGGCCGGGAAAAACGGTTTCAAGGGCCGAAGGAGGATTCATCTTCAATGAGAAACACTACAAAGTGGTTGATTTACCCGGAACCTATTCCCTATTGTCAACAAGTACCGATGAAGAAGTAGCACGTGATTTTATCCTATTTGGTCAGCCTGATGTGACGGTCATTGTTGCTGACGCAACCCGTTTAGAACGCAACCTTAATTTGGTATTGCAAATTCTGGAACTTACCGACCGGGCAGTTTTATGCATTAACTTAATGGATGAAGCCAAGCGAAATAACCTGGAAATTGATATTCGCGCACTTTCAAAAGAGTTAGGAATTCCGGTAATACCGGCTTCAGCGCGTAGAAAACAGGGAATGGATGAATTGCTGCAGGCAATTGAAGAGGTGGCTACCGGAAGATATATCTGCAAACCACCAAAAATAAAAAGTCGTTCAAAAAAACTTAATCACGCCATTCAAACCCTATCTGAAAGCATTCGGGAAATCTATCCGGGACTTCCAAATGTGAATTGGGTAGCCATGCGCTTGCTTGAAGGTGATAACAGTATCATTGAAGCTGTCCGTTCCGGAGAATTGGGGAATCTGAATGATGACGATTTAGCCATTCAAAATTAGATTGTACAAAATGGAAAACACAAAAATAAAATTGAAAGGTGAAGAAATTGTATCGATTGCAAATGCGGTCAGGTGGGATCTGGGAACTGATTTTCACGACACAATTATTGAATCAATCTATGAAGATGCATCACGCATCGCCAAAAAAACCGTCAAACAATTAGGCGAAAAAGAAGCCTACAGCTTTGATTTGAAAATAGATAAAATGGTCACCAGCAAATGGCTGGGATTTCCTTTAATGTTCCTCATACTGGCCATTGTATTCTGGTTAACCGTTGCCGGGGCAAATTATCCATCCGGCTTACTGGCATCATTCCTAATTGATGCAATGCATCCTTTGTTGAAAGATTTGGCAGCAGCCATACATCTGCCGTGGTGGCTCGATGGAGTATTAATTGACGGAGCATATTTGTCGATGGCATGGGTCATTGCTGTGATGTTACCTCCTATGGCTATTTTCTTTCCAATTTTCACCCTACTTGAAGACCTTGGGTATTTGCCACGTGTTGCTTTTAATATGGATAATCTTTTTCGTAAAGCCGGTGCACATGGAAAACAAGCATTGACGATGAGTATGGGCTTTGGATGTAACGCTGCCGGGGTCGTAGCTGCCAGAGTAATTGATAGCCCCAGAGAGCGTTTAATTGCCATAATTACTAATAATTTCTCGCTGTGTAACGGACGCTGGCCCACCCAAATTCTCATTGCCTCTATTTTTATTGGCGGGCTTGTTCCTGCAAGCCTGGCAGGGATTGTATCAGCTGGTGCCGTTGTTGGAATTGCTTTGTTGGGTATATTTTTCAGTTTAGTGGTATCCTGGGGACTAAGCAGATCGGTCTTAAAAGGAGAAGCATCATCCTTTAGCCTGGAGTTACCACCCTATCGTCCACCACGGGTCCTACAAACGTTGTACACGTCTTTAATCGACCGCACAATAATTGTTCTTTGGCGTGCAGTAGTTTTTGCGGTTCCTGCCGGGGTTGTTATCTGGTTAGTGGCAAATATTCACATTGGTGATTTGAGCCTGGCAGAGCATTTTATAGATTGGTCAAATCCATTTGCTCTAATATTCGGGTTAAATGGAGTAATACTTTTGGCGTATATTATCGCTATACCTGCAAATGAAATAGTAATACCAACGGTGTTAATGTTAACGGTATTAAGCACAAAACTTACCGGTGTTGGTGGAGAATCAGGAGTTATGTTTGAATTGGATTCCGTTGCTGATACTGCAAATGTTTTACATGCCGGAGGATGGACATTACTTACAGCCGTTAATTTAATGTTATTTAGCTTATTACACAATCCTTGTTCAACAACCATTATGACTATTTATAAAGAAACGAAGAGTGTAAAATGGACCTTGGTTTCTACATTTTTGCCAATTGTTTTAGGACTAATAGTAACCTTCTTCACTACCCAGATATGGCTTTTACTTCATTGATTTATAGCAATAAGAAAAAACGCCGCAAACATTGAATTACTTATTGGCTTCAACCATCGCGAATCAAAGAATTAATAATTTTCATTTGGGATGACTGACAATACACAGTTTCATCAAAAGTGGTATTTTTGCCCTTCATTATTTTAATAGAAGTAAATCAGGAAAGATTTCTGAACTTTCATCTGGCACAAACAATAGGTTTGCAAATATGTTTATAGAATACGAAGGAGAATTATATGAGGGATACCTACAAAAATTTACGCTACCGGTTAATGGAGACTGAAGAATGGCCATTGGAATATATGTTTAAATTTATTACTCCAAACAACGGTGGAAAAGTGGAGCAGATAAAAGCAATCCTTCCGGACCATGGAAAAATTTCCTTTAAACACACTTCAAATCTTAAACATGTTGCCATTACGTGTGTGGCTGTAATGGAAGATGCGGACCAAATTATTGAAGTGACCGAGAAAGTTGGAAGAATTGAAGAAGTAATCATTCTGTAATTGACGGCCTCACTTCCCCTCCTAAAAATAAAAGCTAAAACTTTTCATATTCCATTATCGTAATGATATAGTCGGTAGGATTATATCTATCGCTATTGGTCAACCTACCATTTCATCAACATGGGAAGCGATGAATTCTGTTCAGATCTTTCATATTGCAAATAAAAAATGATACCAACCATAAAAATCAATATCATGAAAACACTATTCCATCTTTTCTTATTTGCAACATTTTTTTTAATCACATCTTGCTCAAAGACAGTAACCGAAACTTTTGATGCAGAGTTCTCGGGTGAATATGTACATGTTTATACTGAAGACCAGGTTGTCGATTGCCCCGATGAGTATAATTGCCGTGTCATTGTAGATTTCAATGGAGCCGAAAAACTACTAGGAGATTTTTCAGGTACCTTCAACTTCTGCGCCTGTGGACCAGAGGGAGAATATGGGCCAACTGATTCATTCATAATTGCTGAAAATGGGGATAGTTTGTTTATTTCTTGCGAAGGAAAGGTAGTTGAAGGACGAGAAGATAGCCATCCTGAATTTGTCACTTCATATTGGAAAGATCCATTTACTATTATTGGTGGAACGGGTCGTTTTGAAAGTGCAACCGGAAGCGGCACAACGGATGATTACAATAGCTCCCAAGATACTAATTCCCATCATCACTGGATCGGAACCATTACTTTGCTGAAAGCGAAACAATAGGCAATTGGTAGAAACAATTATTGTAAGTTATAGCAATTAGCCCCAATCGCAACATTCGGTTTAATGCTCAATATGCTTTATTATTATTTAACTAATAAGCCTAGCCGTAAACCTAGCGATAATGCCAACGGGAAACTGTCACCCAAGGTTGTGAAACCATATGGGTAAGTATTATCCAAATCATCCAGATTGTTATTTCCTACACCAACACCTGAATATAAATCCACAACAAATGAATTGTCAAACACCCATTGTTTACCGATTACCACCAAAAAAGCAAATTTTGTAAGCGTATACCTTTCTTTTTGGTCATTGAAGATATCCAAAAAATCCTTGCCCGTAACTTTGTATGATGCGAAATCAAACTCCAATTTCACATATGAGCCTTTCAAAATATGAGCATACCTCATTCCATCCATGTAAAAATTTGGAGACCTAATAAACTTATAACCACCTCTTAACAATATTCCTGATGCCCTGTCCTCCATATCTGCAAACCCCAGCCCAACAGCGCCAATCGAAAATTCAACTGATCGCCCTGGTTTTAAACATCTTTCATAAGTTAAGCTGGTGGTATTAGCAACAAGACTTAAAAAATCAATTTTAAGCGCATCTTTCTTTTGTGTTTGGAAAATTTCACCTGAATTTTGCTCTGCAGTTTCCTCCAAATTATTATTCTGTGCAAATGTCTGAACTTTACCATTTGAAAAAACGATTTTTTCAATATCCTTTTTCCCAATTACAAATAACAGCCCCTCGTTGTACTCTTCCAAACTGTACTTTATTTCAGTTACTCCTAGCTCTTTTATTGTACAAATAATCTTTTCTCCATTTCGTTGATAAATGGTGTCTTGTTCGCTAAGTTGGATTGAAGATGATTCAGCAATAATTAAATCAGGCTGATCTAACGGAGCATTATTCTGTGCATTTACTGCTAATACAGTAAATAACAGCGAGAGGAAAATGACTACTTTTTTCATACATTATGAGTTATAAATTGATTTTATAATTAGAGTCAATTTGAACCAGTAAGAAAAAATTGCTTCCCTTCTTATCAACAAGTTCAAAAAGGAACGAATAAAATATATCTATAAACTTCAAATAGGAATTTCCTTTTAGAACAAAATAATATACGTGATAAATAAAAATAAGGTACTAAAATGAAGAAAATGTGTCCGCGCGACTTATGAAATATAGGGAATATTGAAAACAGTCAAATCGTTAGTCACTTAGCTTGTTTTTCGGTAACGCCAAATCGATAGTCCTAAAAATGAAATACCAATGATAGTCAATGACACAAACTCTTGGAACAAATCGAAGAATCCGGACCCCTTCAACACAACCATTCGCATAATTCGCATGAAATAATAGATGGGATTGATGCGATCCAACATTTGAGCCCAATTCGGCATACTTTCGACCGGCGTAAAGATTCCTCCCATCAAAATAAATAACATCATGAAAAAGAAAGTGACAAACATCACTTGTTGTTGTGTTTCGGTTACCGTTGAAATAAATAATCCCAATCCTAACACGCCAACCAGGTAGAGCGCAGCAAAGCCAAATAAAATAACCAGACTACCAACAATTGGTAAATCAAAAACAAGCCGGGCAATTATCAGCCCAAAGCCAAGATCAAATAAGGCAATTACAAGAAATGGCAAGAGCTTCCCTAAAATAAACTGATACTTTTTAATTGGCGTGACATTGAGTTGCTCAATCGTACCTATTTCCTTCTCGCGCACCAAATTCATTCCAGACAAAAACATACCAATAATCGTTACCAGAATAGATAAAATTCCCGGGGCCATGTACCATTTATAATCCAACTCTGGATTGAACCAATAGGTGTCTTTTACCTCAACCTGCATCGGTGGATTAAATTCGGGTAAACTTTTCCACTCGGCTATTATCTCTTTATTAAAGCCTGACAAAATTCCTCGTGTATAAGAATAAATTAAGGATGCCTTATTGCCGTCAATTGCATTAATCAACAACTCCACTTTTGCCTCATCATCCCGAACCAGTGAACGCTCAAAATCTTGTGGAATAACCATCACAAAATCGGCTTTCTCCTTTTTGAAACTGCTCTCCGCATCGTCTATATCAAATGAAGCATCATAAATCCTGAAGAACGGTGAGGCCTCAAACTTGGAAATCATTTCCCGGGAAGTTTCAGATTGATCCTGATTCACCACATAAATATCGACATTCTTTAAATCGTAAGTGGCGGCAAAAACCAATATCAACATTTGCACTATCGGTAACACAAAAATCATCGGCAACATGGTTTTGTTCCGAAAAATCTGGATGAATTCCTTTTGTAATATGTATCGAAGTGTTCTCATTTTCTTTAGCTTTTAGCTGCTAGCCACAAGCTGCAAGCAGGTATTTGCAAATTAACGGTTAATACTTTTTTGAAGGCCTGAAATCATCTTTTGAACCTCCTGTGCAGCTTCTGATAATTTTTTAAAATCATTGTCAGACAAATAGCCAAGTTTTTTCGCTATGATCAGTTGTGTTTTCATCTCGTACATGACCCCATAGAGATCTCCAGAAAACGATCAAAATCTTTATCAGAGTTCCTGGCAGCTCCTTCTGCAATGTTTGAAGGAACAGAGATTGAACAACGCCTTATCTGGCTAGTTAATCCAAATTGTTCTTCCTGAGGAAACGATTTTGATACCGTATAAATACTTTCAACTAAATCGATCGCCTTTTGCCAAACTTTCAATTTCTTAAAATTTTTCATGGCTATTATTTTTATCAACTGTTTCTATTTTCATTCTTGTAACTTGAGGCTTGAAGCTCAAGGCTACTCAAGTCTTGTTTTAAACTTCTTCACAGCAATAGCTGTAAATATGGCTGCCATTCCCAGCAAAATCGTTGTTTCTTTCCAAACAAAACCAAAGCCAGTACCTTTCAACATGATGTTTTTCAAGATCACAATAAACCATCTTGGTGGCATTATATTCGAAAGTATTTGAAGCGGTATTGGCATATTCTCAATAGGGAAAATAAAACCTGATAGCAAAATAGTTGGCAACATTAAAGCAATCATAGAAATGAACATTGCTACCTGTTGGTTTTTTGCAATGGAAGAAATCAGAATTCCCAAACATAGTGCCATCATAATAAAAAGGATGCTTTCTCCTAAAAGCAACACCCAACTTCCTTCAATAGGTACGCCGAAAATAAAGTGACCAATCAATAAAATGACAATGGCATTTATAATTGATAAGCCTAAATACGGTGCAACTTTCCCCAATATAATTTGCACTGGCCTTAACGGTGAAACCAACAATATTTCCATGGTTCCTAATTCCTTTTCACGGGTAATGGAAATTGATGTCATCATTGCAGAAATCAGCATTAGAATCATGGCCATAATTCCAGGCACAAACATGTATACCGACTTCAAACCCTCGTTATAAAACATGCGAACTTCCGGTTCAATTTGCATTGGAAGTTGCAATTCGCCCATCTCCTTCCGAATATAATCGTTGATAATTCCAGTTGTATAATTGGCTAACAATTTCCCCATATTTGGGTCAGAAGCATCGGCAATTACCTGCACACTGGCTTTTCCTTCTTTTTCCAGGTTTTGTGCAAAATTGGGTTCAAAAACCAATACTTCCTTCACCTTCCCCTTTTTGAATATCGCTTCCACATCTTCGGTACTTTCCAAGTATTGATCCAACAAAAAATAACCTGACGAAAGTAATTTTGAAGTTATCTCCTGAGTAACCTCATCCTTCGACTGATCATAAATAGCGATGTGAGCATCCTTGATTTCGTTCGTAATTACCGTTCCGAAAAGCATCAATTGGGCAATCGGAATACCAAACAAAATAATCATCGTCCGCACATCACGAAAAATGTGGAAAAACTCCTTTTTAACAAATCCGAAAAATCTTTTCATAGCTTTTAGCTATTAGCCGTTAGTGATTTCTGTAAACCTGATATCATTTTTTGAAGTTCTTCAATCTTAGTAATACAATCATTGAAATCATCTTCAGTAATGAATTTTAATCTTTGGGAAATTATAAGTTGTGTTTCTAATTCATTAGTTGACCCTTTTGCAATGTTAAAAAAATGATTGAATTCCTTTTCAGACTGCCTTCCGGCTCCTTCAGCTATATTACTGGGAACACTAACAGAGCAACGCCTTACTTGGCTAATTAATCCATATTGTTCAGAATTTGGGAAGGATTCAGTTATCCGGTAAATATCAACAACTAGCTCAATACTCTTTTCCCAAACTTTCAGCCTTTTATAATTTTTAATACCCATCAATTTTATATTTAAAATAACTCATCGCTAAAAGCTAACAGCTTCTGGCTATTTTCAAAAAGACTCCATTCATATCTTCCGCCTGAAACTGTTTTTTCAGATTTTCAGGTGTACCAAGTGCAGCAATTCGTCCATCCACCATAATGGATACCCGATTGCAATATTCGGCTTCATCCATATAGTGGGTTGTAACAAAAATGGTTTTCCCCTCTGCAGCTGCTTCGTAGATAAAATCCCAGAACTGTCTTCGGGTTATCGGATCAACTCCACCGGTTGGCTCATCCAGAAAAATAATTTTAGGATCATGTAAAAGAGCTATGGAAAAAGCAAGCTTCTGTTTCCAACCTAAAGGCAAAGATGAAATGAGCTTATCACGCTCAGATTCCAGCCCTAATTTTTTAAGCAATAGCTGTTCCTTTTCCTTCCGTTTCTTGACAGAGATTCCGTAAATACCAGCATAAAATCTAATATTTTCTGCGATCGTCATATCTTCGTACAGCGAAAATTTTTGGCTCATATAACCAATATTTCGCTTGATTTGCTCCGTTTGCTTATACACATCGAAACCACCAACAGACAGCTCACCACTCGTTGGACTTGACAATCCACACAGAATACGCATTGCTGTGGTCTTTCCGGCACCGTTAGCTCCCAGAAACCCAAAGATCTCCCCTTTGTAAACTTCAAAGTTTAAATGGTCATTGGCCACAAAATCTCCAAACTTTTTGACAAGATCTTTTACTGTTATGACAGGTATTTGTTGATTCATATTTTGCTGTATCGCTTCAAATAATTATATCGCCCTTTCGGGGTTGTATAAACTTTAATCTATAGCTCTAAACTCATTGCTCATTCCTCATCAATGCCATGAAAACATCTTCAATTCCCGGTGTAATTTCATGTACCTGCAACTTGTTATGCTTCTTTATTAAAAGGAATTGCTCCAATTCAACAGCTTCCATTTTGTCGTTTTTCGGAGTCACATGAGCAAATTGTCCAAAAGCATAGGCAGAATCAATCTGATCCCATTCACGAAGGTCATTTATTAATCGGTACATTTCTTCCGAACGGGCAGCAAGCAAGGTACGTGTATAATTTTCTACAATGCGGGTTGGTGTGTCAATACTCAATATTTCCCCTTTCTGCATCAAGGCGACTCGATCACAAAGTCCGGCTTCATCCATATAAGGCGTGGAAACCAACATCGTAATTCCCTGCTTCTGGAGATTTTTCAGCATGTCCCAGAATTCTTTCCGAGAAACAGCATCAACTCCTGTTGTTGGTTCATCGAGCACCAAAATTTTTGGTTTGTGGATCAATGCGCAAGAAAGTGCCAGCTTTTGCTTCATCCCTCCTGAAAGCTTTCCTGCCAACCTGCTTTTAAAAGGCTCAATCTGCACATAAATATCTTTAATCAAGTCATAATTTTCAGCAATGGTGGTCCCAAAAACGGTAGCAAAAAACTCCAGATTTTCTTCCACAGTCAAATCCTGATAAAGTGAAAACCTGCCAGGCATGTACCCAACCAACTGGCGGATTTTCTTATAGTCACTAATCACATCCAAACCACTCATTGCAGCATCGCCTTCGTCCTGAATCAATAAGGTCATCAGTATTCTCATCAAGGTGGTTTTTCCTGCACCATCGGGACCTATCAAACCAAACAATTCGCCTTCACTCACTTCAAACGAGATGTTTTTCAGAGCAACTGTTTCGTCGTAGGACTTGCTTATATTTTCAACTTTTATCATAAAATCAGTATTCAGGGATCAATCACAATAATCAGCTAGATCAATATGCTACTTCCAATTTTTTCAGGATTTAAAATCATATAATTTATTAATTCCCCAATTTCCTTGTTTTCACTTTCTAAGTTTTGAAAACTTTCTTTATCAATGTAATTACATGCCAGAGCAAATTCCAACCAGACTAGTGTTTCACTATTCTCACCATCGGAATCAATAAGCTTAGTTACAAAGTGTTTGGGATAATTTCTTTTTCGGTAAGATTCAGCGATATTACTACAAACAGATCTTGATGATCGTCTGATTTGGTCGATTAATGAATACTTTTCTTCGTTTGGAAATTCTTTTGTGATCTTATAAATCTCCATGGCAAGTGCAAATGCCTTTTTATATGCCTGTAAATCCCTAAAATCCATATTGAATATTTTAAATATTAAATACACTGCAAACTGTTAAAGGAAGCTAACTGGTCACTAAAAATTAACTTCTCCAGGCATTCCAATTTTCAGGCGGCCATCGTTTTTGACTTTTACTTTCACGGCATAAACCAACTTAACACGTTCTTCTTTTGTCTGTATGATTTTTGGAGTAAACTCAGCCTCTGATGAGATCCAGCACACTTCCCCAGTTAATGCCTGGTTTTCGCTCTTATCCAAATCAATTAACACCTCAACTTGCTGAGCTAATTTAATATTTGGCAGTTGTGCACCACTTACATAAACCCTCAAATCGAGTTCAGATAAATCGCCCAACTTCACAACAGCTTTCCCTGGAGCTGCCAGTTCTCCCAGTTCAACATACTTCTCTAGCACCACTCCATCCATCAAGCTAGTGATAAAACATTTACTCAGGCGATCTTCTGCTATTGCCAATTGCGCTTTAAGAACCTCTATTTCACTGTTGATTGAAATAAATTGGGTATTTGTGCTTTTCAATTGCTTCTCCAAAACCTGCATTTGTCCATCAACCTCATCCACTTGCTGCTGAGTAGCTGCCTTGTCTGCAAATAATTTATGAATCCGGTCTTGCTGAATTTTTAAATTTCGAATCTGTTCTTTCTGCACTTCAACCTGTGCACTTAAATTTATTCTCTTCGTGCCAATTGCATCCATCTGAACATTCAACTGTTTGATTTGCAGACTCAGTTGTGTAGTATCGACAATTGCCAATGAATCACCTTTCTTGACGTGATCGCCCAACTCAATATTAAAACTGATTATTTTGCCTGCCATTTCAGAAGACATGATAACTTCCTCTGTTTCGAAGTTGCCATAGGCATCTGATTGGTCATCTTTCTCATTGCACGACATTAATACGGCCAATGTCAATGCAAATAAATATTGAAATTTCATTATTGTCTGATTTAATTATTAATACCCTTGATTGTTTGATAGTTGATTTTGGCAGCCTCCGCCTGAACTTTATGTGTTTCAAAAGTGATCCGGGCAGCCATCTCTGCATTCAAGTCCTGAATATAATCCGAAGATGTTATGGTTCCGTTTTCTAGCTTTGAGGCAGAACTTGCTGTTATTCGCGTTTGCAGTTCAATGAGCTCCCGGTCACTTTCCAAAATCTTTTCTAATTTTTCTAATTTTCGATATTCACTATCCAATGCGATTGTGATATTTCGTTCAAATTGTTGTTCTTGTGTATTTACCAATTGTTGCTGTAGTTGAATTATTTCCCGCTCTCGCTGATTATTCTTCCAGTCGAAAACAGTCCAGTTTAAGCCCACACCAACCAACGCATAAGTGTCAAATTCGTTACTTAGCATGTTTAATCCCGGCCGACCATATCCAGCTTGTCCAAAACCGAAGAGTTTCGGATTTCTCTTTTTCTGAAGCAAATCAGATGATGCAGCTAAAAGATCATTTTGGGTTTCAAACAAATTTAGTTCGGGCCTTTTCAATTCACTGTCAATATTTATATTCAGAGAATTTATCTCCAGATTTCGCAAATCATCCACATTTTTCCCTGTTAAAATTCCCAAAGCAGCCAAAACTGTTTCCTGATGCGATTCTAATTCAACTTGTTGTTGTGTCACTTTCACCAATTCGGCCAATATTTGATCCAATTCAGAAGATAGTAAAACCCCATTTTTCACTGCAGATTCAATCTGAACTTTGCGTGTCTGAAGTGTTTCTTGTTTTTTTGATAACAGTTCCAGGTTTTGCTGAATCAGGAAGCTGGAAAAAAATAAACTATTGACTTGCTCTTTAACCTTATATAGCTCAACTTCCACGCCCTGCAAGTTGGTTTCTTCTCTCGCTTTTTCCAGTATTGCATTGGCTTTGGTTAATCCTCCATCCCAGATATTCTGTTTCACATCCAAATACATTTTATATTGATCCTTCGATTGCTCGGGGATGTTAACATTTGGCAATGAAATTCCAACTTTAGTGACATCAGACTGATATGTGGCTTGTGCATTTAAATCCACTTTTGGAAGATAATTTGTTTCGTTGTTTTCCAACTTCAGTTCTGTCATTTTCTGATAAAGCTCTTTTTGCTTAAGCAAGGGATGATAAGTTCTGGCCCATTCCTGACATTGTTCTAAACTTACAGGTTCTTGTGCCAATACCAGTTGTACCGGTAACAAAAACCAAAGCAAGTAAAATCGTTTCTTAATTTTCATATTATATCTTTTTTACTCGGGTTGAAGAGCCCTCATTACAAATTTTTTTACTTCAGTTTTTCTTTCGTTTAAAAACTCCAACAGCTGATCTTCCCCACCGTTAAAAGCTACATTTTTAATCATCGGCTGAACAGCAAAAGGAAAAACACACATGCCCAAAACATTAATAATTAAATGCCTTGAATTCATTCGAATAATCTCGCCTTTATCCATTGCATCTTCAATAACGTCATAAATAGGCTGAATATCTACATGCTGTCTGTCAATAAACTGGAATAGAACAGAACCTTTCCGATTCATTTCCTTAATTAGAAAAGAAGGAAATTGTGGATGTTTTAGCAACATCGAAATATAGATGTCGATAACTTGGTCTAACTTATCCGGAAATGGCAGATCAGATTCAAAAACCTTTCCAATTTTTGGAAATGCGAAACTCACAATCTTCGTCAGAATAGCATCAAACAGCTTTTCTTTGCTCCGAAAATAATAGTGTAACAATGCCTTATTAATGTTTGCTTTGTCAGCTATTTCCTGCATTCGGGCTCCATCCATCCCTTTAACCAAGAAGATCTCAGTTGCTGCATCTAAAATTTTGTCTTCCGTAGTGTCTTTTTGAGCATTCATTTAATCAGAAGTTTAACTAATTGGTTAAATCATGTGGCCAAATGTATGGAGTTGAAAAATAATATCCAAACAAATCAACCAATAAGTTTAACCACTTGGTTAATTATTTTTATAACGAACTAATTGAATGCACATTACAAATACTATATCTTTTCCAAAAACAAGAAATATTCAATTTTGTTATATTATTCAAAATCAGTAACTATGAATATTGAAGTCAATAAAAAAGCTCCCGCATACCACGAAGCAAAAATAGAAATTCACAGATCTGCAGAAGAGATCTACAAAATACTAAGCGATATAAACAGGTGGCCACACTGGCAAGAAGACGTTAAGCACGCAAAAGTTTTTGGAGATTTTAAAGCAGGAACAAAATTTGTTTGGAACGCAGG
Source organism: Sunxiuqinia sp. A32 (assembly GCF_052690465.1). Classification (NCBI taxonomy): domain Bacteria; kingdom Pseudomonadati; phylum Bacteroidota; class Bacteroidia; order Marinilabiliales; family Prolixibacteraceae; genus Sunxiuqinia; species Sunxiuqinia sp. A32. The sequence continues at coordinate 43,951 of NZ_JBQYLI010000027.1, read as the reverse complement.
TGGCTTTAAAATAAAATCAAAAATTCATACAGCAACCCCAAATACAGAAATTGGCTGGACTGGTTCTATATTTTGGATAAAAGCAATCCACAACTGGCACTTAACACCAAGTGGATCATCTACATTAGTAATAGTAAAAGAAAGCATACAAGGGCTGGGGGCTGGAATGATGCAAAAAGCCTTGGTAGAAGGAATTACCAAAAATTTGTACGAATTAAAAATTGAAGCAGAAAATTTTCCCAAGTAAAAAAGGGCAGCAAAATAATGCTACCCTCTGTATTCTTATTTCTCTTCTTCTTTATTTTCAGTAGGCTCGCTTGGTTCAGATTCAGGTTTCGACTCTGTCACATCCACTTTTACGTCCTCTGTAGTTTTTCCTTTCAGATAATCCGGAAGTTCCATTCCTGCTGATTTAAACACATCATCCAGTGGAGGAATTGATCCGAGCATACCCTGCATAAAGTTAGCCGTTGAAGTCTTACCATCTTTACCATTACCCGTCTCCCAAACAGTAACTTTATCAATTTTTATATTCTTAATTGCTTCCACCTGCGTTTTAACTAATTCAGGTAGTTTATCAGCAATCATCATCATCACAGCGTCTTTCGAGTTATTTCCTGCTGCTTTAACCAACATTTCAAAACCTTCAGCCTGCTTGCTTAATACTTCGTATATACCCCTTGCCTGAGCATCCATCTTCATAAAGATCGCATCCGCATCACCTTTGGCTTCCCTGCGTGTTTGCTCTGCAATCGCCTCAGCAGCAATCTCCACTTTTTGCTTATCAATTTCTGCATGAACGACCACATTCGCAATCTGAGTAGCCTTATCACGCTGTGCACGTGCAACCTCTGCTTCTTTCTCCGCTGCATAAGCTTCTTCCAATGCTTTCGCTTCTGTTACTTTTTCAGCAGCAACTGCTTTACGACGAGCTTCTGCTTCTTTCTCCCTACGATCGGCATCTGAATTAGCAATAGTAACTTTAGCAATGTTTTCCCCTTCAACCGCAGTTGCATCGGCTTTTGCAACTTTAACACGCTGCTCCTGGTGGGCATCAGCTTGACCAATCTCTCCATCACGATTCTTTTCCGCTACACTTTTCTTAGCATCGTTGATCGCTTTTGCAGCAGCTTCTTTTCCTAAGGCATCAATATAACCAGATTCATCATTGATATCAGTAACGTTTACGTTAATCAATTTTAAACCAATTTTTTTCAATTCAGCCTCCACGTTTGAAGAAACTGCAGCCAAAAACTTATCGCGGTTACTGTTGATTTCCTCAATATCCATAGTTGCAACCACTAAACGTAATTGTCCAAAAATGATATCTTTTGCCAAATTGCTGATTGATTCCTGAGACAAACCCAATAAACGTTCTGCTGCATTATTCATGATACTTGGTTCTGTTGAGATACCAACCGTAAATCTGGATGGTACGTCAACCCGAATATTCTGCTTACTCAATGCACTTTTCAGGTTAATTTCTATCGATATTGGAGTCAGGTCCAGAAATTCATAAGCATGGATAATTGGCCATATAAATGCGGCTCCACCATGGATACATTTTGCAGAACGAGATTCACTATTAATCCCCTTCCCAACCTTTCCATATACGACGAGTATACGATCGGAAGGACAGCGTTTATAACGCTTTATCATTGCAACAATGATAATAAATACAAACAGGACAGCAATGCTGACCAGAATTACAAAATAGTCGCCCATAACTTAGTTGTTTTTTTGTTTATTTTTTCGAATTACGCTCTACCAAGAGAAGTTGATCATCAATTACATCCAATACTTTAATAATTGAAGAGGTGGATATTGATTCATTTTCATCGGTAATCGCATCTAATGTTTGAAGAGTCCCCTGAATGGTAATCTGTACCTTGCCAAAACCAGCTCTATTAGCGGGGATGGTCAAATAAACTTCTCCTAATTTCCCTATTGCATTTTTTAGTTGCAAATTTCCGGTCTCAGCCAACTTTGACATAAAGTAGAACAAGGATGCCATTGCAAACATCATTAATAATCCACATATAGTGGAAAGTAAAATGACCAACCAAATATCTAATCCGGAATTCATAAATCCCAATCCAGACCAGCCAAACATGGTAAAAAAGCCAACAATATTTTTTAGGGATAAAAACTGAAAGGGGATACTATCACCATCAGCCAAAGCTGCATCAATGTCTGTTTCGACATCTACATCAACATCGGCTCCAAACATAGTAGTAAAAAGAAGAACTAAAAATAATAACGTGGCTGGAATTGTAACTAACCAATAGATTTGTTCAACTAAGCTTAAATCTTGCCAAACAGGAAGGATCGATAGGATCATGATAGGGGTTCTTAATTATTTTTTTGTTAAAATTAAGAATATCAAAGATCATTTCAAACACCTAATTCACCAGAAAACAATGTTTTTATAAAAATCAAACTACTTTTCTTCTGTTTGAATAGTTCATCAGCAGCAAAGCTATCGCAATAACGATCATTCCAGAAACAGATATCCAATTGGGCGATTCATCAGGTAATATAAGCCAGCTCAAGATTGCACCCGAAACTGGTATCAGGAATTTCCAGGTATTTAAAACAGAAACTTTCACACCCGGCCGTTGCAATAAACCAAACCAAATAGAAAATGCAGCAGCTGAAAGAAAGCTTAACCATCCCAGGGCAACAAAGTACTCCGGAGAAACAGCCCGTAAACCATACCCCTCAATAGGAATAGAAATAAGAATAAGCCCTGCCCCACCAAAGAGTAAGGAAGAAGAACTTAAAACAACCGGTGAAATGCCGGAAGGTCTTTTTGCGACCAGCACATTTGCCACTCCGGAAACCAGATTATTCAGCAATAGCAATCCAACACCCAACAAACTGATCTGCACTCCCAATGGTAATTTCCCGGGCCCAAAGCTAATGATCCCCACTCCCAGTATCCCAAAAAAGATGCTGAGCGTTTTTAAAAAATCCATCTTGTCATTATGAAAACTAAAATGAGAAACCACCGAAATAAATAATGGCGACGATCCAATGATCATTGCAGCCACTGATGCTGGCAATAAATTTATTCCTGAATAAAACAGCATATATTGAATAATAGTCTGTAAAATGGATATCGATGCGATGAATTTCCAATTTTCCTTTACTTGTTGCCAATAACGACCGATATTATTAAAGTAGATAATCAGCATAATACCCGAAAGGAAAAAGCGTACACCTGCAAACTGAAAAGGACTGTGATATTGAAGTCCTATCTTCACCCCTACAAAAGCAGAAGACCATAAAAGGCAGGCAACAATTGCCAGGAAAACAGTATTCGAGAATAAATTCTTCATTAGTGGGCAAAGTTGAATATTATATTCGTCACAACAACAAAACAATTGCGAAAAGGATCAAAAATACTTCTAAAAGAAATGATTATTTTACCTTAGATCACAATAGCACGCCAATCATCAAAATCCAAACATTTTTGCTTATTTTTGCAGCATGAGAAAGGAGTCAAGAGCAATCTATGTTTGAAAAACAAATTTATTTGGAAGGTATTGATCCGCTGGAATTTTATGGCGTTAATAACAACAAAATTGACCTGATCAAAGCCTATTTTCCAAAACTTAAAATCATAAGCAGAGGCAATCAGCTCATTATCCAGGGTGATGAAAAAGAAAGTTCTGCATTCGAACAAAAGTTTCAACTTCTATTAGACCATTATCACCAATTCAATATTCTACCGGAAGATACAATCAACCAAATTATGAATAATGATTTGGAAGCATTGGAAGCATCAAATGGTGGAATGCAGGATGTTTTGTTGCACGGAAACAATGGGAAACCAATTCGGGCAAGAACACCTAATCAACGAGTGCTCGTTGAAGAATCAAAAAAGTCTGATCTGATATTTGCGATTGGACCAGCCGGAACAGGTAAAACATATACTGCAATAGCCCTGGCTGTTCGAGCACTAAAAAACCGCGAAATTAAACGCATCATCCTGAGCCGTCCAGCTGTGGAAGCGGGCGAACGATTGGGATTTCTTCCTGGTGATTTAAAAGAAAAGATCGATCCTTATTTGCAACCTTTATATGATGCTCTGCAGGATATGATCCCAACCAAGAAGCTGGAAGAATTTATGAAGGATGGCACCATTCAAATTGCACCGCTTGCCTTTATGCGAGGGCGAACGTTGAGCAATGCCTTCGTTATTTTGGATGAAGCCCAAAACACCACCCTCAACCAGTTAAAGATGTTTCTGACTAGAATGGGCTTGAATGCAAAGTTTATTATCACTGGAGATGAAACGCAAATTGACCTGCCAACAGCAAGCCAGTCCGGATTAGTTCAAGCTAAGCGAATTCTGAAAAACATACATGACATTTCGTTTGTTTATTTCAACACTAAAGATATTGTTCGCCATCGTTTGGTTCGTCAAATCGTAGAAGCCTACGACAAACACCATTCGAAAGAAATGGCAAAAAAAGAAGAAGCAAAACAAAAAGACAAAACCACAGAAAAATGACAAAAGCATTAACTCGTACTGATTTCAATTTTCCAAACCAAAAAAGTGTTTACCATGGTAAAGTCCGCGATGTTTACAACATTGACGATGAATACCTGGTGATGATTGTTTCCGACCGCATTTCTGCATTTGACGTTGTGCTTCCTGAGGGAATTCCATTCAAAGGACAAGTATTGAACCAAATTGCTGCAAAATTTTTGGATGCAACCAGTGATATTGTCCCAAACTGGAAAGTGGCAACTCCTGATCCAAATGTAACCATTGGACATCATTGTGAACCGTTTAAAGTGGAAATGGTCATTCGTGGCTATTTAACAGGACATGCATGGAGAGAATATCGTGATGGAAAAAGAAGTTTGTGTGGTGTACCAATGCCTGATGGAATGATTGAAAATCAAAAATTTGAGAATCCAATCGTTACGCCAACAACAAAGGCTGACCAAGGTCATGATGAAGATATTTCTAAAGAAGAAATTATTGCACAAGGTTTGGTAAGCAAGGAAGAGTACGAAATGTTGGAGGATTATACTCAAAAGTTGTTCCAGCGTGGTACTGAAATGGCTGCAGATAAAGGATTGATCTTAGTTGACACCAAATACGAATTCGGTAAAAAAGATGGCAAAATCTACCTAATCGATGAAATTCACACTCCAGACTCGAGCCGCTATTTTTACGCTGATGGTTATGAAGAGCGTCAGCAAAAAGGAGAGAAACAAAAGCAGCTATCAAAAGAATTTGTTCGCCAATGGCTAATTGAAAATGGGTTTCAGGGAAAAGACGGTCAGCAAGTTCCTGAAATGGACGAAGCGTTTGTAAATTCAGTTTCTGAGCGTTACATCGAACTTTTTGAAAATATTACAGGCGATCAGTTTGTAAAGTCTGATTTAACAGACCTCAATAATCGTATTGAGAAAAACGTTTCCGAATGGTTTAAATAGTAAAGTATATCACACCAAAATAAAAGAGGCTGTCCAAAAAGTAAAATTGGACAGCCTTTTATTTGTATCCCTATCTGATTCTGTTTCTAAATATTCAAATCATCAGAAGATAAATCGACTTTTTGGACAGCCTCTTTCTTATGCGCTATAAAATCCTAAATTTCAATTTTTATAATGGTATCTACTGGATTGCGTTTATCATACGGAATGTGGATCATCGTACCAAATTCGGTAACTTTTATTTTTGCCTTGGAGTTATCATCAAAGAAAACAGCTGATTTGATTTTGCTTTCCAAATTGGGAATTAATAAGTTTTCTTCAGCCAACTGAATCACATGCAAATATACAGTGTTTCCTTTTTGGGTAGTTGCGCCCCAATTTAAAGGTTTGATTGGCCCTTTTCTGGTTCCATAAATTGTTTCACCATATTTATCCATCCATTTCCCCATTACCATTAAAGTATCAATGTTTTCCTGTTGAATCAGTCCGCTAGGCATTGGACCAGTATTTAAAAGAAAGTTTGCTCCATAACCTGCTGCTTTCACCATAGTTTGAATCAACTTTTTAGACGATTTATAATTTTGATCGACCAAATTAAATCCCCAGCTTCCATTCAGTGTTTCGCACATTTCAAGAGGCAGATCAGAAATTGCACCAGTTTGATTAAATCCCATCGTATTTTCACCAGGCAAATCTCGCTCAAACATTTGGAAGTCTTCGCCTGGGATTGGCGCTTTATGGTGGTTGCTACCGATCATGGCACCAGGTTGGAGCTTGTGAATTAATGCATACGTTTCATCCAATCTCCAATTTGCATCCCATTGATCCCACATACCGTCAAACCAAATTCCACCTACTTCACCATAATTTGTAAGCAGTTCAGTTAGTTGAGCATTCATGTAGTCAATGTATTTGTTCCAATCACCACTTTGTGGGCGACCAGTAAAGCCGCGACCTGTATTTCCTCTTGGGAAATAGTCTGGATGATGCCAATCTAGTTGAGAATAGTAGAAAAACAATTTTATTCCTTGTTTGTCACATTCATCTTTTAGCATTTTAATGACGTCTTTCCCATACGGTGTGCGATCTACAATGTTATAATCGCTAACTTTTGAGTCATACATTGCAAATCCCTCATGATGTTTGCTGGTAATGGTAATGTATTTCATTCCAGCTTTTTTAACCATTGATACCCATGCGGCAGGGTCAAACTTTATAGGATTAAAAAATGTGGGTAATTTTTCATATTGGCTGATTGGAATCTTCTTTTGGTTCATAATCCATTCCGCAATTCCCTGATCTCCGCCACCAGCCATTGTGCAATAGGCGCCCCAGTGAATAAACAGGCCGAATTTTGCATCCTGAAACCACTCGCGATTCTCAAGATTTTCTTTAGCAGGTGTATAATCCTTTTGAGCCAAAGCAGTAATACTTAAAACAAATAAAAAAATAAATGTAGTTAGTTTGTTCATGGTTTAGTTATTTAGATTAATCTGTGCTGTGTTGTGCTGACTAAATTACAAAATATTTTGAATCAGCCCCCTACTATTTTCCGTCAAAAATTCACTATTTGAGAGTGGTATCTTCCCAGAGTTCAATTGGTGTACCTTCAGGATCAGTAAGCCAGGCAAATTTTCCTTCCGGGAAAACCTTTGGCCCTTTAACATCAATTCCATTTTCCTTTAAGCGGACAATGACTTCACCTAAATTATTAACCCGTAAGTTCAGTGTAAAAGAGCGATTTTTGGGAATTGGATGATCTGATCTCATATAGGAGAATACCAGATAGGCTTTACGCTTGGTATCTTCTTCCAGATAGAAAAACATGCAAAATCTAGTTCCATATTCTTCCGCAAACTCATATTGAATACCTAAATTGTTCTTATACCATTTCGCAACTTTTTCAGGATTCTCGCAATGAATGAATATACCTCCGATATTTGCAACTAATTTATTTTCCATAGCATTTCAAAAGTTTAAGTAACTACTTCCAAACAAGCTTAATATCAGACACAAAGGTATTAAATTCCATTCAATAGTACATCAACCTGTAAAACACGTTCTACAATCAGTCAAAAACCATTAAACTTTAATGATAATTTCTTGTTTTTAACTTGATATTAAGACACTGTGAAATAGATTTTTATTCATTTTTGTTTATTATTTCACCCAAATGATTAAACATTTTCCGCAACTACAGTGTTCTGGTAATTACTAAAAGAATTGGAGGATGATATGAAAGTAAGTGGATTCGTAAAAACAAATAACTCAAACGTTCGATTGAACGGGAAAAATAAATCAACTCATGCAAATGGAACTAATGGATTTGACATAATTGGTGATAATCATATTGGTACATCGATAGATACTCCGCTTAAAAAGAATGCATTTGATTTATCGGACGAACAAAAAATGGCAATCATTGAAGACAAGTTTAGAGACATCATGGATACCCTTGGGCTTGACCTAACTGATGACAGTTTGAATGGAACACCTCATCGTGTTGCAAAAATGTTTGTACAGGAAATTTTCAATGGATTGAATCCAGCGAACAAACCGAAAATATCGGTATTTGATAACAAATTTCAATATGGTGAAATGTTGGTGGAAAAGAATATCAATCTCAATTCCACCTGCGAGCATCATTTCTTGCCAATTGTCGGAAAAGCACATGTAGCTTATGTTTCCAGTGGGCAGGTAATTGGCTTATCTAAAATTAATCGTATTGTTGATTATTTTGCAAGAAGGCCCCAGGTGCAGGAAAGACTAACTGTTCAAATTGCAGATGAGTTAAAGAAAATACTGAAAACAGAAGATGTAGCTGTGTTGATTGATGCAAAGCACATGTGTGTATCTTCTCGCGGAATCGAAGATGAAAGCAGTTCGACAGTTACTGCTGAATATGGGGGAATTTTTAAAGAGAAAGATAGAAAGGAAGAATTCTTAAAATATATTTCATTGGGGAGTTAATTAGAGCTTTAGGTAAAAAGTGAAGGAGGTTCCAGCGTTGGAACCTCCTTTCTATTTTACCTACCGAACTCTCTTTGTTTTACTCCTTCAAAGGTCATCTTCACTGGTTTTATCGTACCATCTTCGTTGAAATACATGCGATCAATGCAAACAACGCGGTGGTCACGATCGAGATTTGGAATTGGCCTGCGATGATAGATAATATACCAATCATCGGTACCCGGAATATTCATTACCGAATGATGTCCCGCACCAGTCGCAATTTCAGGATCCTGCTCTAAAACCGTTGCCAATCGTTTAAATGGCCCAAATGGAGTATCTGCAATTGCATAGGCAACTTTATAACTGGAATTTCCCCATCCACCTTCAGACCACATAAAATAATATTTTCCGTTACGTGTAAAGAATGTTGGTCCTTCCACATATCCTTCAGGAGTGATTTCTTTCACTAAATCGCCATTTTCATATGGGATCAACGAAGTAAAATCGTCACTAATCTGTGCGATATTACAATGCCCCCAACCACCGTAAACAATGTAATATTTTCCGTCCAACGCTTTAAATACATATTGGTCGATTGGTTGTGCTCCATTATAAAAATTCTGAATCAACGGCTTCCCTAATAAGTCCTTATAAGGTCCCGCAGGATTATCAGCTACGCAAACTCCAATTCCACCTTGCTTATTTTTATCACCAAGTTTCTCATCATACATCGGGCCCGTTTCATTTTGAATATCATTCCCCGCAAAAAACAGGTAATACTTGCCATCTTTCTCGATGATAGATGGCGCCCACATGGCTTTGTTCACCCATTTCACAATAGCTGTATCAATTACATGCTCATGCTTCTTCCAGTTAACCAAGTCTTTGGATGAAAAAGCATCCAGATAAACCTGCTCTTCATACTTTGCTGAAAAAGTTGGGAAAATCCAATATTGGTTGTCCAGTATTGCAACTTCCGGATCAGCATACCAACCTTCAGATATCGGGTTACCTGACATTTTTTCTTCCTGCGGTGCAGAACAAGACCATAAAGCGACTACTATAAGTAGCAAAAAGTAATTTTTCATTTGATTGAATGATGTTGATTATATGACTATTAATTAAATATTTTCTTTAATTGATCACCTATTTTCTTCACTGATTTTTGAATTTCCTCAGTAGATGATTTCTTGATTTCTTCTTGAATTTGCTTTCGGGCCTTGCTTAAATCCAAATTAACTTCTGGCTCCTTAACCGGTCCGGTCAATTTAACGGACACATCCAAAAGCTTTATATTTTCGGTTCCAGGCAAAAAACCAAGAGCACTGGTAATATCAGCCCCCAGATCGTCTTTATTTACTTTGAAATCCATATTTAGATTTAACAGGTTCTCAACATTCAAATTTCCGTAAATGGTAGCTTGTTGATCTGCAATTTTTGTTTGAAATGGTTTCAACAATAAATTCCCATCTTCAATATTGAAATTCGCTGTAAAATCCTCAACACGAACATTTTTAAGCTTTTCCTTTTTTATGAAGTTCTTAATTTGATCGAAAGTTGGAGAGTCGAGTATTTGCAAATCTTGCGTATTGAAAAAACCATTTCCATCCATGGTCGAAGCAATAATCTCCAGTTTCTCATTCAATCGTCCATTAAACTTTATTTGAGACGAGATATTTCCCTGGCTTTTTGCAGCAATCGGCATGTAACGCTGCATCATGCTCAACGACTGATATGCTGCATGAATATCAAAAGATTTAATATTCATGCTAAAGTCGAATAGTGGCTTGTTCTCAGGGTTATTTTGATACGAACCATCAATTGTTAATTTACCTCTAAGCATATCCATATCCAGTTGTTTCAAACTGAGTTTTTCATTTTTAACAATTATCACTCCATCAATATTCTGAATATCCATCCTATCAAAAAGTGCCCTGCTTATTGTTGACGCAAAAGTCAGATCAAGATTACCAGGAACACTAAATGCAAGCATTTCATCCTCTGCAGCTGCTTCTGTTTGGGCTTCATCAACCATTAGATTTGCCAGTTCATTCAAATTCATCAAATTCGAATTCAACTTGAAATTCCCTTTCAGTTCCTGATCGTTAAATAAGTATTGCAGGTAATTGGTAATATCGCCATTCACCACAAAATCACTTTGCCCGATATTTCCTTTAAAAGATTTCAATTGAATCGTTCGTGAATTAATCACCACAGCCCCGGATTGCACTGCAACAGGTTGTGAAATCTGAGGAGTCAACACACTAAAGTTGCTAAAATTAAAGTTCCCGGAAGAAGCGATTTGCGCAAAGTCATTTTTCTCAACTGCCGACATCTTTCCTTTAAGAGCCAGTTTTCCTTCCATCACTCCTTTCAACTCAATACTGTCCATGGGTATCGCATTCGAAAGGTTATTAAAATTGATCTTCCCATTGAAATTACCATCAAACGCTGCATCTTCAATCAAATTTTTCAAACTCAAATTCATGCTTACCGGATTGTCGCGAATTTGAGCATGAGCATTCTCAATTAGTACAGTCAGCAAATTCAAGTCTCCCTGAGGTTTATCTATCGTAGTTTCCAGGTTGATTTGCTGAATCTTCTCAGGGAGGTCAGCATATTGCAAACTGGCATTTTTAATAAATAAGTGACTGTTAATCTGGGGATAATTATCCTCATAATACCATCCTTTTACACTTCCTTCAAAGCCTGCATCACCAGAAGTGTTAACTCCCTCCAAATAAGATTGATAATCTTTGGGAATCATTGCCAGCAACGATTCAAAATCACTTCCGGGTTGTTTAAACTGGATATCAAAATAGATGCTATCTGAAGGCATTTCAATCTTGCCGCCTAAATCCAACGGAAGTTCATTCAAGTATAAAGTTGACTCGCCAAGAATAAAGCTCATCTTTTCATAATCGGCTTCAAGCTGGCTTTTTGCCTTTAAAGTTGTATTGGCAATGTATTGTACAGAATCGTATTCAACAACAAATTCGCCAACCTCTGCATCAAAATCAAAAGTAGTTACAGTTCCTTTTAACAGGCCGGTAGCACTCATCTTCGAATCTTTCAACCGAACAACTGCAGTGGAAATCTCGTCCTCATAATTCAGGTTCAAACCCGTAATCTGTATGTCGTTCAATGAAACAGAAAAACTACTCTCCTCTTGCGGCTGATCCTTTGTAGCCTCAACCGGAAGCGTTATATCCCAATTTGAAAATCCATCAGCGGTAGAAAGCAAATTAATTTGAGCTGCTGTGACATACAAACTTGATATTTGCATACCATTGCTCTTCATTTTAAATAAATCAGACAAGGAAATATCGGTTGCAACAGAACCGATTGCCAACAATGTATCTCCCTGAAATTGTTCCTTGCCAGTAATTGAAAGCGCTTCTAATTCAATTTGAACGTTTGGAAAACTTCGGAACAAGCTGATGTTTAAATCGGCAAAATCAACGTTTGCATTCACATTGTTGTTGATTTCACTTTTAACTCTTTGCACCAGTTCATCTTTAAATAATACAGGCAAAATAATAACAGCTGCCAGAAGCACTGCAATTATTAAAATCAGAGCAATAAAAATCCTTTTAGTTTTCATGGTTATTATCGTTTTCTGTTAACATGGTTTGACGTAAAAAATTGATAGCCGCCTGCGTGAAACGCAATATATTGCGTTCGCGGTTATGTGCAAAATTATAACGTTTTACATACACATTCTGTTGTCCTGCAATTGCAATCCAAACAGTTCCAACCGGTTTTTCATCAGTGCCTCCATCAGGACCTGCAATTCCTGTAGTGGAGATGGCATAATCACTTCCCAACGCTCTTTTAACACCTACTGCCATTTCCTCTGCAACATTCTTGCTTACTGCACCATATTTTTCAAGTGTTTCCGGAGAAACACCCAGCTGATTTATTTTTACTGCATTGGCATATGCTACAATACTTCCCAGGAAATAAGCCGAACTCCCAGCATTTGAAGTTAAAAAATGGGCAATATTTCCTCCGGTACAACTTTCAGCCAATGCCAATGTTTTACGGTATTTTTTTAATAATTCGCCTGTAACACTCGCAAGCGAATCTCCATTATAGCCAACAATATCATTGGGGATAATTTTCTGTAATTTTTGAATTTGTTCGTCTACTTCCTTCTTCAATGAATTCATGTCAGTTCCATATGCACTTAGTCGCAAACGAACTGTTAACTGATCGGGCAAATAGGCTAATTTGATGAAGGAAGGAAGCGCATCTTCCCAATGTTCAATTTTCTCTGCAAGCATTGATTCCGGCACTCCGTGTACATGAATTGTTTGGTGATAGATCGATTTTAGTTTCCCATTTTCACGCAACCGAGGTAAAATTTCCAGCTGCATTAATTCTTTCATTTCGAAAGGAACTCCAGGCATTGAAACAAAAATAGTATCATCCTTTTCAAACCACATACCGGGTGCTGTGCCATTCGGATTGTGCAAAACCGTGCAAGCTTCCGGCACCAATGCCTGATCGCGATTTAACTGATTAATTGAAACATTTCTTCTGGAAAGCATGCTGGTTACATGCTCCAAAACTTGTTCATTCAAAACTAAATTGCACTCAAAATAATCGCAGAGAGCTTTTTTTGTAATATCATCCTTCGTTGGTCCAAGTCCTCCGGTAATCAAAACCAAATCAGCATACTTTTTTGCATTTTCAAAAGCTTCAAGTATTTGCGTCAGATCGTCGTGAATAGAAGTTATTTGGTGAATTTCGATGCCATTCAGGTTAAGTTGCTCCCCGATCCACGCTGAATTAGTATCGACAACTTGTCCGATTAATATTTCATCTCCAATGGTAATTATTTCTGCCTTCATATCTCTAGATTGAAAATGTGCTTTGAGAAGATGTGAAAATGTGAGTTGTTATCTTCTCAAAATTTTAATTAAATGCTCCATTTTTCCGGATACTTTTGCATATTTACAAGCATCCCAATAACATGGTCGTACTCACTATTTAACTTTTGATAATTATCTTTATCAAGATAACCACAATTCAATGCAAAATCCAACCAATTTTGAGTTTCAGCCGCCTCTGCTTCACTTTCATTCAATTTATTGGAAAATGATTTTGGATATTTTCTCCTCCTAAAAGCCTCTGCGATGTTACTACTAACCGATTGAGATGATCTTCTAACTTGATCGGTTAAAGAATAAATTTCTTCTTTGGGAAATGACTTTGATAGTTCAAAGATATTCATCGCACATTCAAATGATTGCTGATATACTTTCAAATCCCTGTGAGTTTTTATTAGTTCCATATTATTTTAAAATGAGGTGAATAATATTTCGCTCTATATCCCGACGTTCTCACCCTCTCATCTTCTCGTCTTCTCCTCCCTTAATGCTTTTAATCGTTGTAAAAGCGTTGGGTGCGAGTAGTGAAAAAATACATAAGCTGGGTGAGGCCGTAAATTGCTTAGGTTTTTCACTGATAATTTTTTCAAGGCGTTTGCTAATGGCTTTCCATCATAATTTTGAGCGGCAAAAGCATCTGCTTCATATTCATTTTTCCTTGAAAAGACATTCATCCCAATTCCAATAATAGAAGACAATGGCGAATACAAAATACCAAACGCAATCAGCCCAATGTGAAAGCTTGTTTTCTCTACTCCCAGGGCTTGCGAAAGCTCGGGACTATCAATTGCCAATGAGAAAATAAACAGCATAAATCCAGTCTGAATGATTCCAAGAATGAGACTCCAAATGATGTGTTTCTTTTTGTAATGTCCAATTTCATGAGCAAGCACTGCAACCAACTCAGGAATCTCCATATCGTTGATCAAAGTATCATACAATACAATTCGTTTCTTTTTGCCCAAACCGGTAAAATAGGCATTTGCCTTGGTCGAACGTTTAGAGCCATCAATCACAAAAATATTGTCCAATTTGAAACCAACTTTGTTTGCAAAATCATTAATGGTCTGTTTGAGTTCTCCGTCTTCCAACGGAGTTTGTTTGTTAAAAAGAGGAACAATGAGGCTGGAATAAAACATCGCCATAAAAATGGAGAACCCCGAAATCACCAGCCAAACATAAATCCAAAACATCTCACCTGTTTTCATATAAATAAAAATGATCAGCGCCATTAATCCACCGCCGATAATTCCACCTAGCAACCAACCTTTCACTTTATCCAAAATGAAAGTCTTGGCTTTGGTTTTATTAAACCCAAATTTCTCTTCGATAACAAATGTGCTGTAAATAGAAAATGGAGTCGTTAAAATATCTGATGTAAGCAATAAAATGCCAAAGAAAATTAAAGCAGACCAAATTGGACTATCGGAAACGGAAAGCGCCCAGTTATTAACCATTGCAAAACCTCCAAGAAAAAACATCAACAGAATCAACACAAAACTGAAAGAACTGGTTAACATTCCAAATCGATGATTGGTCTTTGAATATGCCTGTTGCTTTCGATATTTCTCTTCATCATAAATTCCTTTCACTTCATCCGGTAATTGATCGCTCCAGCGAGTTGTATTTAAATAATCAAGGAAACGCTCCAACACAAAATCAAAAATCAAAATACCGATGATAATCCAGAATAAAATTTCAGCCATTTTTATGCAAATTTTAATTTGAACCCAAAGGTAGAAAAAGAGGAGATAATTTGGAGAATAATTAGGCTGTAGTATTAATATCCAAAAGAACAATCATCGGAACTGGCAGTGTAAAATAAAACTTTGCTATTATCTTAGTAGTCAACAAATCCAAACGATGAAAACGAACCAAATTAAAATCACAATTTTATTTTTTGTAGTTGCCGTTAATTTTATCTCGTGCAAACAGCAAAAAGTAACAGATGAACGCCCCAATATTTTATTTTGTATAGCTGATGACCAATCTTTCCCTCATGCAGGCGCTTATGGCTGTAACTGGGTTAAAACCCCGGCATTTGACCGGGTCGCACGCGAGGGTGTTCTTTTCACCAATACTTATACTCCCAATGCGAAATGTGCCCCATCCAGGGCATGCATTATTACCGGTCGTAACTCGTGGCAATTGGAAGAAGCAGCCAATCACGTTCCTTACTTCCCAGTAAAATTCAAGACCTATGCTGAAGCTCTAACAGATGTTGGATATTTTATTGGATACACGGCAAAAGGCTGGGCTCCCGGCGATCCCGGCGAAGTTGATGGCAAGCAACGGCAACTGTTAGGTCCCTCATTTAGCAACATTAAGCTTACTCCACCAACAAAATCCATTTCGAATGTAGACTATGCAGCCAATTTTGAAAAATTTCTGGAGGCAAACAAGGAAGGGCAACCTTTCTGTTTTTGGTATGGATCTCACGAACCACATCGTCGGTACGAATTTAAAACCGGTGTTGAACTGGGAGGGAAAAATCTCGATGATGTTGATCACGTTTTTGGATTCTGGCCTGACAATGACACAGTAAGACACGATATGCTGGATTATGCTTTTGAGATTGAGCATTTTGACAAACATTTAAATAAAATGATTGGATTTTTGGAAGAAAAAGGAATGCTTGACAATACGATCATAGTTGTTACCGCTGATAATGGGATGCCTTTCCCCAGAATTAAAGGTCAGGAATACGAACTTTCAAATCACCTGCC
This sequence comes from Sunxiuqinia sp. A32, assembly GCF_052690465.1. NCBI lineage: Bacteria > Pseudomonadati > Bacteroidota > Bacteroidia > Marinilabiliales > Prolixibacteraceae > Sunxiuqinia > Sunxiuqinia sp. A32. The sequence goes on along the minus strand of NZ_JBQYLI010000027.1, from coordinate 27,921 downwards.
ACTGGCAATTATGTGGCCAAAAGGGATAAAAAACCCGGGGCGAGTTATCAAGGATTTTGTAAGTTTCACAGATTTTGCCCCAACCTTTCTGGATGTTGCAGGCCTGCTCGAAAGTGAAAGCGGCATGCAAAAATTGGAAGGGAACAGTTTGGTTCCTCTGCTTTTTGATGAAACAGATGCAAAAGGACGGGATTTTATGGTAATCGGAAAGGAACGTCATGACTTGGGGCGGCCGGATGATCAGGGGTATCCGATCAGGGGAATAGTAACAGATGAGTACCTGTATCTTCGCAACTTCCACCCGGAAAGATGGCCTGCAGGAAACCCTGAAACAGGCTATATGAATTGTGACGGTTCGCCAACCAAAAGCTGGATTTTAAATGACCGCAGAAGCAACGGAAAAAGTAAATATTGGGATTTGAATTTTGGCAAAAACCCGGCAGAGGAATTGTATAAAATATCTGAAGATCCTGAATGTTTAAATAACCTGGTTGATAATCCTGAGTTCGAAAAAATAAAAGCAGAATTAGTGGAACAAATGACTTCAGAATTAAAAGCAGAAGGTGACCCTCGTATTTTCGGGAACGGCGATATTTTTGACAGCTACCCCTACTCTGAACCGTCCCGGAATTTTTATAATCGCTTTATGTCTGGCGAAGATATCAAAGCTGGTTGGATCAATCAAAGTGATATTGAGAAAGAGAAATTGGAATAAAAAATAGAAAATCGTTAACGAGATTAAAACACACGTTTAAAAAAGAAAAAACCTATTCCAGCCTTCTTATTAAAGACAGGAATAGGCAATTATTTTTTATTGATTGCGAAGCAACCACTTCTCATATTGAGCTTTAAGTTCTTTAACTTTCTCTGGAAATTGATTAACCTGGTTAGTCATTTCTCCCGGATCCTCAGTCAGGTTAACCAAGAAAAGCGAGTCTTTGGCCTCAAACTTAAAATGTTCGATCATCGGATTTCCAAGTAGTTTCCAATTCCCTTTTCTGGAAGCCCAGTGCTTTCCATTTTTCCAGCAAAACTGATTATGAAATGACTCTTGATTTTCATTATCAATGACCGGAACCAGGCTTTTCCCATCCAAATCATCTCCATTCAAATTTATTCCACATAGTTCAGCCAAAGTTGGCATCCAGTCTGCATTAACAGCTATCTGATCTCGTACTTCTTCTGACTTTAATTTACCAGGCCAGCTTATAGCTGCCGGAACACGAATCCCTCCTTCAAAAAGACTGAATTTGGATCCTCTCAACACACCGGCATTTCCTCCACCAAAGTGAGCACGTTCCTCTGTTGAATACCCATTATCTGACTGAAATACAATAATTGTATTTTCTCGCAATCCCAACTCGTCCAATTTTTGAATTAGTTCTCCAACTTTTTCATCCATCGTTGAAATGAATGCAGCATACAAATCACGCGGATATTCAACTCCTTTTTCCCGGTAATAGTCCAACCACTTTTCATATCCCTGATACGGATAATGGGGAGTATTCATCGCATAATACATAAAGAAAGGAGCTGCTTTATTTTCTTCAATAAATGCAGAAGCTTCTTTGACCATTAAATCGGGGAAATATTGTCCCGGATAGTAGACTTCCTCTCCATTTCGATACAAATCATGTCTGTTCGGACCTGCCCAAAAGAAAAAATGAGAGTAATTATCGATACATCCACCGTGATGTCCAAAGGAATAATCAAATCCCTGCGCATTCGGGAGCCTGTCTTCCGTATGACCTAAATGCCATTTACCAATATGAGCAGTTTTATAACCGGCATCTTTAAACATTTCAGCAACTGTATATTGCTCTGTTGGCATTCCATTTAACGGGCCAACATTCGACGGAACTCCAGCTCGTTGAGGTGTTTTCCCTGTTAACAAACCTGCACGTGAAGGTGAGCAAATCGGCGCACCGTAAAATTGCGTGAATTTTATACCACTGGTAACTAATTTATCCATATTCGGAGTGACCAAGTCCTTCGCTCCGTAACAATTTAAGTCGATCGCCCCTTGGTCATCAGCATAAATAATGATGACATTTGGTTTTTCAGCGTCCTGACTTCCTTGTCCAAAGGAAACACCAGTTATTAAAGGACATACAGCAATCGCAAATAATTTACTTGTAAGTTTCATTCTACAACTATTTTGTTTTTATCAATACTATTCAACGCTCAATGTTAGTCAGTAACTCGTCCTGGGTTACGACGGTTTTTCCCGGGACTGTCAGTCAAATCATCTCCCAAATCAATACGGGCCTCTTCTGCAATTTTTTCAAGCATTTTAACAATCTCCGGATTAGATTCACTAACATCGTATCGCTCACCCGGATCGCGGCGCAGGTCGTATAACCCACCCTCATGTGAAAAGTTCTCGTTCAATGCCCCCGGCATTCCGTCCTTCCCAGGCTGAAAGCCTTCGTATGTTCTGCCAGGGTGTGGAAAAACAAGTTTCCATGACTCATTGCGGACAGCTTCCAAATTATTTCGACGATAATAATAGTAAAAATCCTTTCGTGGATTTGCCGCAAAGTCGCCCTTCAAGAGCGGTAAAATGTTTACTCCATCAATTTTGTTTTTTGGAAGGGGAGCTTCTGTAATAGCGGCCAACGTAGGTAAAATATCAATACCCGAAACGAGATTGTTACACACAACCCCTTCCTGAATTACACCTTTCCACATCATTAAACAAGGCACACGCTGCCCTCCCTCATAAGATGTGCCTTTTCCTTCACGCAATCCACCGGTACTGCCAGCGTGATCGCCATAATTCAGCCATGGGCCATTATCTGAGGTAAATATAACAAGCGTATTTTCATCCAAACCGGTTTCTTCAAGTGCCTTCATAATTTCCCCAACTCCCCAGTCTATTTCCATCATGACATCGCCATAAATTCCCTGTTTTGATTTTCCTTTAAATTTCTCAGAAGCGTAAAGCGGCACGTGTGGCAGCGGATTGGGCCAATACACAAAAAACGGCTTATCCTGATTTCGTTTCATAAAATCAATAGTTTTATCTACAAAATCGGCTGTAAAATGAGCTACATCTTCAGGTTGCAAATTTGAATTAACAATGGTTTCGTTTTCATAAAGAGGAAGCTCCGGATATGTTCCTGTTGGATGAAGTGGCCACATATCGTGAGAATAGGGAATACCGTAAAATTCATCGAAACCATGGTTTGTTGGAAGAAATTGCTTTTGGTAACCCAAATGCCACTTACCAAAAATAGCAGTAGCATATCCTTTCTTTTTCAACACCTGTGCTATCGTTTCTTCGTCATCTGAAATTCCGGTTTTTGACCTGTGGCTTAGCGCTCCGCTTATTCCTACACGGTTCGGATAACAGCCAGTAAGCAAACCGACACGAGATGCACTACATACTGCCTGTGGCGAATAATAATGGGAGAAAAACATTCCATGATTGGCTATTTTATCGAGATTTGGTGTACTATAATCATTAGCACCGGTAATAGTTAAATCACCGTATCCCATGTCGTCCAGATAAATTAAAACGATATTTGGAGCGCTTCGATCCTTCTCTTTCATTGAACAACTACTAAATAAAAAAACACCCGCCAGCATAAACAAAGATGCAGATAACATACGTTTTGAGAATTTCATGATATTCAGATTTTTTTTTGAGTTGGGAAATTAGTTATTAGAATTCACAATAAAAAAAGCCTATCCCTCATTTATGTTTGTTTCATATTGTTTTGAATACATATAGTTTGTTTTCAAAATTCTGAAAATTAATCATCGATAACAAAATTAAAGCTCGAAAGAAAAATATTGCCATTCAGAAATTTTAATTGATACTTCTTTCAAAATATTTTTATAAAATCTCCGAATGACAATACAGATTCCATTGAAAATTTTCAGGTTTTCAAATCTACCAACCTGGATTTTGGTCCAAATTTGAGTTCAGATCTATTTCCTGCGAAGGAATTGCCCACAAATAGTCACGATTAGGATCGAATTTGCGAACCTCATATACATCACCTTCCGAATTATACACCGGACCATTCATTTCTACTTCAGCAGTTTTCCATCGCTTAATATCCTCTAAATATTTTCCTTCCATTGCCAACTCTACTCTTCGTTCATTGCGAATTTCCTGTCTCATTTCATCCTTAGTCAACCCTGCTGGAAAATCAGGCATATTAACTGTTGGACGATTTCGTAATTGATTAAGAGCATTGTAAACTGACTCTACCGGCCCTTCAGCTTCGTTTTTTGCTTCGGCATAAGTGAGTAAAACTTCTGCATATCTTATTACGATTGGATTTACCTCACTTTTCCCACCGGGAATCTCAGCTATTTGATTGTTATCGCTGTAAGTAGTGAATTTTTTTGTACCAAATCCTGTTTGATCAAGTTGCTGCTCCGTGTCGATATTTCCATTATACATATTCCCCAACAAGCGGACTGTTTGATACAAGCGCGGATCTCTGTTTGCATACGGATCAGCAGAATCATACATTGATGATTCCTGAATTGACATTCCGTCGGTCATGTAGTAGGAATCAACCAGTCCCTTCAATGGCGAATTATTACTGTGGCGATCCACTGCGTCATCATACCCATGACCAAATTCAGTCAATTTGAACTGTATATCCCAAATAACTTCAGAATTATTTTCATTTTCCAACATAAATAAACCTCTGTAGTCTGGAAACAATGAATATTTAGCTAAGTCCATTACCAGTTGAGCTGTACTTGCAGCTTCCGCCCAACTTTCTTCGTACAAAAGAACTCTCGCTTTTAAAGCTAAAGCTGCGCCTTTTGTAACCCTACCAGGATCATTGTCGTTAGCGAGTGCTGCAATGGCATCATTCAAATCTTTTAAAATTTGAGTGACAACTTCGCTTCTTTCATTACGCCCCATTTCTCCATGTATTGCGTTATCTGGAGTTTCGAGAATTAATGGAACACCTCCAAATTTATTTACCAAATCGAAATAAAAGAAAGCACGCAAATATTTTGCCTCAGCTATAATCTGTGTAATAACAGAAAGATCAGTGTCTGCAAGGTTTTCTGGATTCACATTATCAATAACAGTGTTTGCTCTACCAATTCCTCTGTAATTGGCATCCCAGGCTGATTGAAATAATGGGTTGGTTGTTTGAGCAACTCCTCGGGCAAGACTCCTCCATCCACCCGGGTCATCAAATCGGGAAGAGTTTGGACTTAATTGCGAACTGTATAAAATTTGATTCGCATGATATCCTCTCAAAACCTGGTAAACACCTGTTAATCCAGCCTGAGCTTCTTCTTCAGAACTCCAGAAATTCTCTACAGTATACTGATCAGAAGGAACTGTTATTAAATAATCTTCGCAAGCTGAAAATAGTAGGATACTTATAAATATTGGAATTATATATATTTTTTTCATGATTCTTTAGTTTTAAAAAAATTAAAAGTCAATTTCAACTCCACAAGTAAACGTTTTCACACTTGGATAATCATAAAATGAATTATCAGTTCCCATATCCCTTTCAGGATCGTACGTATCCATTTTTGTCAGCGTCCATAAGTTTTCACCATTAACAAAAATCTTAGCAGAATTAACCCTTATTGCCTCTGTGATACGAGACGGTAAATTGTAGCTTATTTGCAGATTCTTAAGTCTCAAATAAGAAGCATCCTGTAGCAAGAAATCAGAACTTCTGAAATTTGTGTTTACACCATCCTCATAGGTTGTTAATATGGGTAGCTTTGCATCCTTCCTTTCAGGTGTCCATGAGTCGGTTACCCATTTTTCCGTAACTCCGGTACCATACCAGAATGGCACATCTCCCGGTTGAGCTCTGAAAGTATAAACGCCTTTTACGCCATTGAAAAATGCAGACACTTGTAGATTCTTGTATGTCAAACTTAAATTAAATGAACCAGTGTAATCCGGAATACGATTTTTATCCATAATTACCCTGTCATCCTGATTGATAACTTTATCATTATTTGTATCCTGAAATTTCAAATAACCTGGTTTGGTGTCCTCTGTTTGGAACGGACTATTATCTATTTCTTCCTGACTGTCAAAAATACCAATGGCGTGCAACAAATAATAAGATTGTATTGGATAGCCTTCTTTAATAATTGTACCTCCCTGAGAACGATCACCGTATTCATAAACAACCTCACCATTTAAGTCGACCACGTTATTTTTTATGCTGGTAATTGAACCTGAAACCTCATAAGAAACAGGACCAATTTTATTTCTGTATGTTAGATCAAATTCATATCCTTTATTATCGACAACGCCAATATTCTTAATTGGACCCGTTAAATCTCCAACCTGAGTAGGTATACTCACATTGTGCAAAATGTCAGAAGTTCTTTTCTTGAAAACCTCGAAACTAAAATTCAAACTATTATTAAGCAAATAGGCATCGATTCCAATATTCGATGTAGTTGTTGTTTCCCATGTAAGTTTTGGATCGTTATACATCGCAATAGCAGCACCTGGCTCAATTGTGCTACCAAAACTGTAGTCATATCCAAGATTTACCAAATTCACATAGCGGAAGGATGGCACTCTTTCGTTACCTAGCTTCCCCCATGAAGCTCTGATTTTTAAATCATCCATCCAGGATACATCTTCCATAAAATCTTCCTGTCCAATTCTCCAACCGGCTGAGAACGATGGAAACATCCCCCATTTTCGACCTTCTGCAAATCTCGAAGAACCATCGTATCTGAAATTCCCCTGGAACAGGTATTTGCTATCATAATTGTATTCCAAACGTCCGAATACAGACATCAGTGAATTTCGGGAATTGGTACCTGAAGTTTGAGGTCCAGTCGATCCTGCATTTAATGTGGTGAGTCCATTACCTAAAAAGCCTTCGATATAACCCCACAAATTGTTGTAATTAAATTCTTTCACTTCGCCCCCAACCAATACATTCATCGTATGGGCATCAATAGACTTGTTCCATGCAAGTGTTTGATTAAAATTTATATCGTAATTGTTTACGATACTTTTTTCAGCCCTTCGAACAGAAGCATCAGCAATTAATATTGTTTTGCTTGCACCGGTTTTGGCATCATACTGATACACCAGAGGTTCAAATTGTGTATTTAAATTGTTTTGTTTTGAATATGAACCTTTTACCTTGTAGGTGAAATTTCCCGGCAAATCATATTGGGCATCCAATATAAAATAATAGTGTTCATTTCGATGATTATTAATACCTTCAGTAGCTACTGCTATAGGATTACGGAATTGATAGTGCCCAGGTGTAATAAACCAGTGATTTGCATATTTCCCGTCGGCTGTATAAGTAGGTTCATATCCCAAACCTGCATTTTTAAATATCATGTTCATAAGATATGAAGAGCCAGCCAAAGCTTCATCGAATACATTAAGTTGCCCATTAAAAATCATACCAATGGAGAATTTGTCAGTTATTTGGGCTCTTGAATTTAATGAGATCGAGTATTTGTCCGAGTTGGAACCCATCAAAGCACCATCATGATCCTGGTATCCTACAGATAATGAGAAATTGTATTTATCAGCGGATCCAGAAAATCTAACATTATGATTTTGTATAAACCCGGTATTAAACATGATGTCAAACCAATCATTGTGTGGATAAACAATTGGATCCGTTTCCATTCCCTGTCTGTATTCCTCGATCAAATCGTTGCTGTACCAGGGTTGTTCACCGGCATTGCTTTTTGCCAGGTTTGTTAACTCGAGAACCCGAACCGGATCAGTTATAAAATTCGGCAAACCAATAACTTGTTCCATTCCAAAATAGTTATTGTAGGTGACATGAAAGCCTGTTGTTCTTTCACCACTTTTAGTTGTAACAAGAACAACCCCACTTGCAGCTCTTGATCCGTAGATTGCTGCAGCTGCTGCATCTTTCAATACCGAAATACTTTCAATATCGTTCGGATTAACATCTGACAAAGAAAATTCTACTCCATCTACTAAAACCAGCGGATTATTATTATTTAAAGTACCCAAACCGCGAATACGGATTGTTGCATCACTTCTTCCGGGCTGTGCACCCAATTGATTTACGTAAATACCTTTTGTACCTTGAAGTGTTTGTGTGGAATTTGTTATCGGTCGGTTGCTTAGTTGTTCACTATCTACTGTTGAAATTGCAGCAGTAAGATCCCTTCTTTTCTGAGTTCCATAGCCAATTGCCACAATCTCTTCAATCCCAATTGCATCCTCCTGCATAACAACGTCAATACTCGACTGTGTTCCTACTTCAATTTCCTGTGTTTTCATACCAACAAATGAGAATATAAGAACAGCATTCGGAGGCACGTCACTAATCGAATATTTACCTTCAAAATCGGTGATTGTACCATTTGTCGTTTCTTTTATTAGTATCGTAACCCCGGGCATAGATGCTCCAGTTTCGTCGGTGACGACTCCGTTAATTGTCTTAGCCTGCTGACTTTCTCCGTTTCTATTAAATTGCCCACCTGTTGGCTTAATTAAAATCAGGTTACTCTTTGTAATTGTATATTCAACTGGCTCATTTTTAAAAAGATCATTTAAAATTTCACCAACCGTTTGATTAGTCACCTGAACATTCACCTTTCGGTCCAGATTGATCTTTTCATTTTCATAAATGAATCTGAATTCACTTTCAAGTTCAATTTGCTGAAGTACTTCTTTGATTGTTTTTTGCTTCAATTCAAGGCTTAACCTGGTATTCTGTGAATACACAGAAGCCGACAAATGAATGCTAAAAACGAGAATTAACAAGCTAGTGAGCTTTGCCATAAACATTAACTTTTTAAGGAGCCTAATCAAAGGGCTCTTCAATTCACATTTTTTTTTCATAAATTTGATTCGCTTTTAGTTAATAAAGTTGCCTAATGTTACAGCATCAGGCGTTATTATCTGACTGATACGGAGGATGCTCCAACATTCTCCGTATTTCATTTTACATCTATTTTTTCATAACTATAATTTCCCTTCCTTTTATTTCATAATTTATATCACTTAAAACGGATAGTGCGTTAAACACATCCATAACAGTAACCTCTTCCAATACACCAGTATAATGAATTTCTTCTCCTATTCCTCTTGGTATCAACTTAATCTGCACATCAAATCGTCGTTCAAGTTTTTTAGAAAGATTAGATAATGAAGTATTATCCAGGTATATTTTATGATTTAACCATCCCATCTTGGATGTAAGGTTCGTTTCTTTTGACGTAAGTTCTTTTGTTGACCTGTTATAAGATGAAACCTGACCCGGCAACAGTATTAATTTTTCACAAATGGAATTGGTAAGTTCTACTTTCCCTTCCACCAAAGTTGTTTCTATAAATATATCTTCCGGATAAGCAGACAAATTAAAACTGGTACCCAACACCTTCACGTTCATACCTTCCGAAGTATGAATAATAAAGGGCGCTTTACTTTTTGCTACCTCAAAAAAAGCTTCGCCTCCAAACGAAACTTCCCTTGTACCTGAAACTTTATTAAAATGGTAATCTATTTCTGATCCTGAGTTCAATGTCACCTCTGATCCATCAGGAAGAGTAAGTGATGTTTGGCTTCCATAACCAGTTGCCAACTGCATATGATTCGATTCGACAGAAAGCAGTCCTGTATAAAAACCCAAGCTAAGAATAAGAATTAATGAAGCTGCCATTCCTGAAAGTGCGTAGGCAATTTTTTGCATTTTCAACTTCTTATAGTTCTGATTCTGTATTGACTGATTAAGATTGGTCCAAGCATGATCATTATTGAATTGATTCATAGTTGAAATAAATCCTGCAGCCTTCCAAATTTTCTGAAGTCTGGAATAAGTAACTTTATTTTCAGGTGATTTATTCAGCCAACCCTCTGTTTCAGCCTTTGAGTTTCTCTCTCCTGTAAGCTCATCAACAATCTGATCTACAACTGTCCCTTCTGGTTCCATTTTCATGCGTTTACAAGAAAGACACAGCTCAACAAAAATGGTCCTATTCGAATGGTAAGTTTTTTTTGAAATAATTAGATAGCATCCTTCGTTTCGAGGCAAGATTTTAGGTACTGGAGTGATTTCCAGATTTGATTTTTAATCGTTTTTATCGATGTTCCCAACTTTTCTGCAATTTCCTTTTGTTTGAACCCTTCAAATCGGCTCATTAGAAAAACTTGTTTACTTCGTTCGGGTAACTCGTCAATACATTGTTTTACAAAATCGATAAACTCCTGCTCTTCAAGCGCATCATTTATAGAACTTCCAGTATCTTGAGGGAACTCTTCCATTGTCTTTTTTCGAGACGCTTCCCCTCTCAAATAATTGAAAGCTCCATTACGTGATGCTTTTAATAGGTAAGCAAAAATACTTTCTGTAATAATTAGCTTGTCCCGCCCATTCCAAAGTTTGATAAAAACCTCCTGCACAATATCCTCTGATGCATTTGCATTCTGAGTTATTTCGAACACATAGGCACAAAGACGAGAATAGTAGAGATTGAATATCTGATTAAAAGAAGAATAGTCAGATATAATAAAATTTAAGGGCGTGCTATTTTGATCTTTACTTTCCAATGCAAAAGTCGGTTATATCTTAAATAGTCAACGTGAGTTGCTTTATTGCCTACACGAAATACATTTACGAATATAAATAAAATGACGATAATGAGGGAAGTAACTTAAAAACATATCGCATTTGTATTTAAAAACCTGCTTTTGCGGATATTTATAATTGAAAGAATAAAACATACGAAAGTTAACGCGGTAGCAAATTGTAAAAAAAATAAAACGCCCCTCAGAATGTGTTTCTGAGGAGCGTTTTAATTTAAGATGAGGTTTGGCAGAGTTCCTAACCAAGGCGTTTTATGAACGTACCATGACACCTAATTTTTCAAGGTACTGAGCTTCGTCGTCCAGAAAAATTAATCTAGCCAGGCGGATTATATCCGAAACGGTCTCACGAAGCTGATCAATTTTGCTGTTTCGTTCCTTAACCGTGTATTGGGCATCCCCACTTTCTTTTTCGCGGTTTTCCTTCAAAATATCCAAATTTGAAATGTCATCCAGCAACTGTTGTATTGACTCAGGTGTAAAGCCAAAAGGCGCAAGTTTGCCCAGAACTTCTTCCATTGTTAGCAAGTTTGTATAAAAGGAACTGGCAGCCTGTGTAAAATCAGTGTATTTACTAATCTTGTCATTGTACAGGTTCAGTGCAATTGCCTCTGCTGAACTGGCATCAAACCAGAATTTTAAGGATTGCCTAATTTTACTAAACGCCTCCCTCGCTGAATCCTGTGCATTATTGAAGGCTTCGCTGGCAGTTTTCCACTCAGCATGTTCCGTCTCATTTTCTGAGATCAATGCTGTTGTTTCATTGAACAGGTTCTTATTGGCTTCATGCCGTGCTTCATCAAAACCAAATGGTTCCATACGGGTGCGGATGATTTCATCACTTGAGGCATTCCAGATTACGATCCGGCATTTTTCCATAAAGTCGTTAATACTTTGACTTTTTCCCATATTGACTGATTTTAGGGGTTAAACATATGTCAAGTTAACACCATACATATTATTGATCGTTGTATTTTATGAAAAATACATGAACACCCCTGTATTTTTGATGAACACCTATTTTTAATTCATAAACGGGATTATTTCTCGTGTATTATGATCAATACATTTATGAATGCTATAAACAACTTGCCCTTCTATTTATTAAAAAACATAAAAGTGTGCTTGCTTTTGGCATTTTAGAGGTCGCTCCGAACAAAAATATGTATGCTCAACCTATTTTTGAGGTCGCTCCGGCCATTTGAGGGGTCGCTCTGGGCAATTCTTATGTTGCTTAGTATAAAAATGGCGTCGCTCTATGCAAATGGATGTGTGCTTGGCATGTAACTTTCCCAAAGTTTTAAACTTTGGGAAAGTGTTTAAAGCTGTCAACTTATCTTATTGGAAATTCGGTAATCCTTAGCGTTGTACACCCATATGGAATTAACTCAATATCCACATCATCAGGCAATAGTTGATCGTAATGCTGAACATTGTATGGAATAGCCCCCACTGACCCCCTGTTTTCCTTCCAGTCTGCCATAATTCGTGCTTTCGTTTTTATTGAGAAGTTGCTGCTCTTGCATCCACTTAAACACGTATCCCAGCCAATTCGAAGCTGCCGGTTCTAGTGGATAACCATGTTTACCTTTTGAGAATAAATGCATATCCACCGAAACATTATTTACTTTTAATGCTTCATAGAAACGAATGCTGTTTTCAACCGGAACCACATCATCATCCTCAGCATGCGTTAAAAACGTTCTTGGAGTATTTTCTGTGACCTGTTTTTCATTTGAAAAGAGATTCACTAATTCAGCATCCGGGCTAACGCCGAGAAGTGCCTCGCGTGAACCGCTGTGAGTTAATCCATTCTGCATAGAAATGACAGGATAAACAAGCACCATAAAATTAGGTCGCAGACTGGTTTCTTCCTCGTTCTCAATATAAGTTTTTGAAAAATGTGTGCCCGCAGTTGAAGCCAAGTGACCTCCAGCCGAAAATCCCATAATTCCAATTTTATTGGGATCAATCCCCCAATCCTCCGCATTATCGCGAATAATTTTAACAGCTCGCTGTGCATCCTGCAAAGCTGCTAACGATTTATTATCGCAAGTATTGTCACTGGGTAAGCGGTATTTTAACACAAAAGTTGCTACTCCTTTTTTATTCATTTCCCGAGCAATCTTATGCCCTTCATAACTAGCGCAAACAGCCTGATACCCACCGCCGGGACAAATCAGAACAGCCGTTCTATCTCGACTCTCATTTTGAGGCAGATAGATCGTAAGATCCGGTTTTGAAACTGCAAAATAAATCCCATTTTCACTATACTCCTTATCCTCGTGAGGTTTTTCTCCCGGAATGCAACCGCAATAAAGCGGTATCACGGTTTGCGCTTCTACAGAAATGATGAGTTGTAATAGTAACAAGCATGTAAAACCTATTTTTTTCATTGAGGTCATGAATTACATTAATTTAATAATTGATATTTCCGATATTAAAAGATCACTTTTGCGTGATCAATTTCGTAGCACTTTGTCAAAGCTGGGAGAGATTTGCTCCAATGCCTCACGTGCATTAATATACTTTTTTAAATCTCTAAGCGATATTACCTTATAATGGTTATCAGACAAGTATTGCATGTATTCTTTAAACAGCTCCGGAGACGTATTGACCCAAGGATGCTCAACGTCAGGTACGCCATGAATGGTTAGAACCACAATTTTACCTCCCTTAGCTTCCTTGAAGGCTTTGTATATTTGTTCTTTATTAGTGCTTTTCATCGACCAACTGGAAATTAACAACGGATTGTCTGCCAAAGGATCATATGGTCGGTCTCCCCCAACTCGGGCAAATGAATATTCTTTTTCCGTTAATATCCTCAACACCTGCTGATTTAGATCGTAAGCTGGATAGGCAAAAGTCACAGGCTTCATAATTTTCAAAGAGTCACACTTTTGCTCAATATATTCTAACTGATCGGATATCTGCACTGAATTTAAATGCGATAAAAGTGGATGATCGCGAGTGTGGTTTGCAACCTCAAATCCCATTCTATCAAGTTGCTTTATCTGCCTCCAGTTCATATATTTTGTGCTATCGTTAAAATTTGGAGGAAATTCACATACGTAGAATGTGGCACCAAATCCGTACTGCTTTAACAAGGGAGCGACAAACGAAAAATGACTGGCAATAGCATCATCAAACGTAAGAACAACAAGCTTGTCCGGGATTTTCATTTTAATAATCTTACTATTCCCGCACATAGAAATTGACAAAAAGAAAAGAACGATAAAAAAGTATTTCATAATCTTTAAAATATTATTTTACTACTTGATAACTCTCAACCTTCGCTATAAACAATGCATCTGTGCCCAGTTAAATTAGGTTCTGTTTCTAACGCAGAAGATGCAATGTGAATATTTACCAATCGTCAGTGCGGAATGACGGTAATGGCAAATTGCCTTCCACCGTGAATATTTCTGTCGCCGATGAATTGTCAAAACAATAACGCACGGCAACAGGTTGGGCCACATATGGAGAGAAAAGGTAGACCTTGTCTCCTACTAGAGCCGCTTTTGCCGGAAAAAAACGTTTGTCTGGGCCTGAAACTATGAATCTCGTAATTTCTTTGCCGTATGTTGTAAGTCCGGTTGATCCTGTATAATCGAACGAAACGACGACTACCCGTCCTTCTATTTCGAGAGCTTTAACTTCCGGGCTGCGGTAATGCATCTTTCCCATACCGTAAGTTTTAGCCAACGCCCAAAGCGCCATACGCTCTCCTGCGTCCTTTTTCTTGGGTGGATGGATACAATCAGGGCTTTCGGCATCCATTAGAACGGCCATGCCTGTATTCGGCGTCAACATGCCTTTTGTCTGTGCTTCACGAATGTAACCCGAATTAAGATTATCTCCATAATCATAAGGGGCTATCTGACAATAATAGAATGGAAATTCTCCAACTCCCCACAACTGGCGCCACTCATGAACCATATTATCAAACATTTTCACATAAAGCGCCGACTCTTCACGATTTGACTCCCCCTGGTACCATATCGCACCCCGTATTCCGTAGCCTACAAGCGGGTGTAACATACCGTTGAACAAGACAGTTGGTGTTCCATTAGGTATTTTTATGTCTCTATCCGATTCGGGTATTTCCTTTTCTGGGATATCTTTCAATGAATATGGTGTCATCCAGGCTTCAATACGTGAACCTCCCCAACTAGTATGGACCAATCCAACTGGCACATTCAACACCCTATTAATCATCTTGCCAAAAAAGTAACCAGTAGCTGAAAAATCAGGCGTTGTTTCTGGCCCAGCTATCTCCCATGTACCCTCACAATCGTCTTGCGGAGTGGATATTGATACATGCTTTACAGTAAAACATCTTATTCCGTTGTTTGATGAGTTCACAATTGCCTCCGGACCTCCGTCAACAGGTTGGCCAGGATACCCCTTCATCGGCATTTCCATGTTAGACTGTCCTGAACAAAGCCAAACTTCTCCGATAAGAATATTTTGCAAAACAACAGCCTTCCCGTCACTAATGGTGAGTGTATAAGGGGTATAGCCAGCCTGTGGCGTTTGCATACTCAATTTCCAATATCCTTTTGCATCACTTTTAGTTGAAATAGTCCTTTTATTCCACGAACCAGTCGCAATAACTTTAGTATTAGCTTTCGCCCATCCCCATATGGCAACTTCGGACTTTTGTTGCAATATCATGTTGTCACTAAAAATTGCAGGTAGATTAACTTCAGCAATACAGTTAAAACTTAAAACAGCATTTAATGCCAAATAAGTTAAAATATTTTTTATGTTTATTTTCATTGTGAGTGTGATTAATTTTCAATATAAAGACCCTATAGTATTAGTTTTTAATAAACTATTTGACAACAAATTCCTCCACATCAGGCTTCAATCCGTCAGAATGTGCTGTTATCTTGATTTTCCCTTGTTTTAGTGGTTTAATTGTAACAAGAATACGCCCTTCAAAGGCATTTCGATGGTTCGTTTTATAAACCTCGTGACTGGACTGATCTCCCGAATCCAGCCCAATTAACTCGCCTGCGCCTTCAACAGTCACCTGAACGTTATTCGTCGCTTTCGGGCAACGTATCCCATTTTTATCCTGAACCACAATGGGAAGATACAATAACTCGCCACTGGTCAATTCGAGTTCTTCTTTATTGGAAACTATATCCAAGCCACTCGGAGCCCCTGATGTCCGGATTACATGGTCCGCCACTTTTGTAGAATTATTAATGGCTACCGCATTCAATGTTCCAGGCTTATATTCCACATGGTATAATGCGTAATAAGTATCTTTATCCACCTTCTTTTTACCAAGACTCTTATTGTTAAGAAATAACTCAACTTCGTCGCAATTACTATAAACAAAAACGGAATCAACTTCACCCTTTTTGAAATTCCAGTGCGATGCTACATCATAGCAATTCCATGGAAAATTGTACTTTTCTTTAAGGTTTACAGTGATATGCACCATCGGCTTTTCAGACCAATAGCTCTGACGGATATAATAAGTCGGTTTTTCAAAACCTGCAATATCGATTAGCCCCCACTCCCAGCCTTTTCTTGGCCATTTTATTGCTTCTCCCATATAATCAATTCCTACCCAAAGGAATTCGCCAGTTACATATGGATTATCGCGCACTGCCAACCAGTTTTTGAGGTTCGGGAAGGTCTCAGTTCCCAAGTAAATTCTGTTAGGATGAGTTTTGTGTTCATCTGCGTAAAGATTTGAAAAATAACGGTCGATGTAGTTATATCCAGCCAGATCCATAGTATCTAGAAAACCTGACTGATTCGCAAAGGGCGCCCAGTCACAGGCAGCCACCACTGGTCGGGTTGAATCTACTTGCTTGACCCACGATTTTAGTTTTGCTAACTTATGCGGACCGTCGGGAATCCGCTGATCCGGTATTTCGTTGCCCACTGAGTAAATAAATACCGAAGGATGATTCCGATCCCGACAAACCATATCTTTCAAATCAGTTTCTGCCCATTGGTTAAAGAAAAGGTGATAACCGTACTGACGTTTCCCTTCAGGATTTTCCGAGAGTCCCCATTGCCAGGTGTTGTTCCACTCATCAAATGCTTCAGACATCATCAAAAAGCCCAACTCGTCACAGACATCAATAAATACAGGATCTGCCGGACCATGTACACGTACCGCATTACAACCCATTTCTCTCAACTTCCGCAACCTATACCTCCAGACATCCTTCGGAACAGCCGTACCAAATGATCCGGCATCTTTGTGAAGGCAAACGCCCTTTATAATCGTCTTTTGCCCATTAACCAGCATTCCGTTAACATTGTCAAACTTAATTTGACGTATGCCTACATTGATTATTTCTTCATCAACAATTTCATTATCAATCACTATTTGATTTTTCAACTTGTATAAAAAGGGATTAACTGGGGACCACAATTCCGGATCAGTTACCTCCATTTTAAGCGAACAATGGAATGTGGTATAATCAGAAAGGTTCGTGCTCGTCTCAGCTTTTGACTTTATTTGCCCATCCGGAGCAATAAGTATCGAGACAATCCGGCAAGATTTAACTATTCGATTAATATCTTCTGGCTTAGCTTGAAAATTGGCGACTTGACTCTCCTGATAATTATTAGAAATCAAGTCCACATCTATTTTTACCTCTGCCTTGCGATCCGAAAGGGCCTCCGTCTGAAAAAAGATACCATTAGACTTAAAATGTTGCTGAGGTTTCACCAGCAGGTAAACGTTTCGGTTTATCCCCGATCCGGAATACCATCGCGAACTTGGTTCCAGCGAATGATCAACTTTAACGGCAATCAGGTTCTTCTCCTGTCCGTATTTCAAATAGGGAGTGAGGTCATACTCAAATGTACTGAACCCATATGGACGGTTACCAAGATAAATGCCATTGATATATACCTTGCTGTTCATGTAAACTCCATCAAAACGAATCGATATGCGTTTTCCCTTAAGGGTTTCAGGAACACTAAAGGCTTTTCTGTAACAACCAATCCCGTTTTTCAAAAATCCGCCGGATTCTCCTGCTGGGTTCTGCTCGTTGTAAGTACCCGAAATTGCCCAGTCATGCGGTAACTGAAGAACCTGCCACGACTGATCATCAAAATTGGGAGTCATGAACCCGGAAACTTCACCCAAATGAAATTTCCAACTCGAATTAAAATTATTGTATCTCTCAAAATCTTGCGCGTAAACCTTAAACAATGAGATATGTATAAGAAAAAACAAAATGATTTTATTCATATTATAACTTTTGATTTATACCTAAATAATTTATATCTAACTAAATTCGAGAATCACGAAACTTGATCTGAAATGCTGCATCCCATTCTCCATTCCTGAAAACACAATTTCGCAGTCATTTTTCAGCTGGTTCCCTGATTCAAGTAAATTCGAAACGGATTGGGTTGGCACATAATTAGTGTATATGCAAGCATTGATTTTGGAATACGCTCCTTGCCTCATTGAAATCTTGACATTCTTCAGTACATTAAAAATTTGAAGAGGATGCCACAAACAAAAAAGGAAATATTAAAAATTTAAAACAGGTTCTTCAAAATGTTAGATTTCTAATACTAACTTTTCTATTGTTGGCAAATTTTTCATTAACTCGCCGTTGACAAAAACAGAGAATCCTTTTCCTTTTTGGTATTTCGTCCCGTCCTTATCCCATATAATTGTAATTATTTTGTCATGATACTTAACCCGATCCAAACAAAACCAGCCCCAATAATCAACCGAAATCAAGGGACATACAACCAGCTTATCTCCCATTGAAGGTTGAATTCCAATCAAATCGCTAATAATTAAATCACAGAAAGCGGAATGATTGTAATCTTTCCCTCTCTGTTTAGGCTCGCTTCCCCTACTTTTCAATATTGTTCTTGATATCCAGTCACCAGTAAATGGGTTAAGGTTCTCATCTATCCAGCAAACATTTTCCCCTCTCTCATTCACTCTCCGATGACTGTTCGAATACGTCAGTAACTGTTCCATGAAATCTTTTTTTGTTATTACTGACTGGCTATTGTTTCGCAAAAGGTTACCCATTGCTTTCAAAGTTATAGATGTTGCAAAAGGCCAACTCGGGCCATTCCATTGACATTCATGTCCTTCATAGGAAATCTTAAACCCGGAGTGGCTTTGTTCTGCCGATGTAGGCCCATAAGGGGCTTTGAACCCCTCGTTACTCAATAAATATTTCCAAGCAATAGCGTGTTTTTCTTCAGGGATATTGAAGTACCATGGAGTATATCCATGAAGTTCCCTTACATTAACAAGTTTATCTGAATTTAGAGGAAGCGTTTCAAAGAAATTGTCCTCAACATTCCATAATTTGTTCAGGATTAGCGCTTGGAGCATGGAGGCTTTTTCGTTGTACGCTTTTCCCATAGAAATATCACCGGCAAGCCCTGCAATAACGGCTATGGCTTTAGCATCACCATACATATACGAATTAATTGTAGCCCTTTTACCTGACCCGCCAATTGAAACTTCCATTCCGTCGCGGTCGTCAATTTGTTGAAACAAACCATCATCGCACAAATTCGCTTTTTCCCATTCCTGATAATTTTTATCAAGGTATGGAAGTAAATTAATAAGCAAATCTTTATCTTGGTGAACACAGGCAAATGCTAAAATTGAATTGGCAGCCCAAAAGCTGTACTTCCGTGGCTCACCCCCTCCTTTAAACCAAAAATTGGCATAGTCATGTAAATAAGAGGAATTATGCAGCCAGCGGCCTTCATAAAAATGATGTCCGGCTGGACAACTGATCGTATTATATTTCGCAGCCCATGGGACTTCTGGAAGAAATTCGGTTATCACGAAACCTTCCGGACTCTTTTTTATATGTTTACGAAAAATCCACCACCTAAAATAATACGTTCTTTCCAATTCCTTGTCGGGACAATTGAAATATGGGATATTTTCTTTTAGAAACAGTTCTGCATCACTGTTGGGAATATAATTCGCATATATCTCTTCATCCTTTTCATTGAATTCTGAGATGTAGATGCTGAAATTATTCCATGCAAGAACATTCTCAACAGACATTTTCTCAGTATCATTCACAGGAAAGCTTTTACTTTTGCACCCATTTAAAAATAGTAGAATACTACTTAATAAAACAAAAAATAGAATATATTGTGTTCTCATTTTTATCAATATAATGTGGTTTCGTTATTAAAGTTAATCCACACTTTCATAGTTCTGGCATCACGGTTATCCCATAAAATGTATGGGATAAAAGTTAGTAACTCCCTATCAATATTGGTTTCAATCAAACTCATTCCATTAAGCTTTCCTTTTCCCTGAGCTAATGCAAATGAATTGTGATATTTCTAATGCCAGAATTCATCTAGATCCTTATTCATATGAATCTCTCAAAACGAATATGATGTTTACTTTTTGTTGAGGTAAGGTACCAGTTGTATCTGGAAATAAAATCAATATTGAAAATTAGAATCTTGCTAATAGATTCGATGGAAAACGAATTAAGTAATAATACCGGAAGGAATAAATTTCATCCCTTCCGATATTTAATATTTAATAACCTGCTGTTTGTTTTAGGTTGGTATTAGCATCAAGAGCCGATTGAGGAATCGGGAAGGTAGTTCTGTAATCTCCATTGGGTTTATGTGATGCCCATTGCTTTGTGGTAAATACCCCAAAGCGTATAAGATCCATCCTGCGGGTATGCTCCCAGGCCATTTCCCATCCCCATTCATCAAGCATCCGCCCAAATTCTATATCCTGAAGGTCTGCTTCAGATTCATAAAAATAATCTGATACATTCGCATTCGCTGCTGCTGCATACACATCATCAGAAACACCATAGGGCCTTTTTGCACTATCTGATTTACCACTTTCGAGCCAAAGTGCCACATCATATCCAAAATCCTTCTCATAATATCCGTAACGATATTTACTGTCTTGTGCAAGTTCGGCATCGGTAACAACGGCATCAGCTGCATTATCAAAATCTCTATTCCTTACCTGGGTTACCAGTACGCCTGCGCCAGCTTGTCCTGTCCGAAGTAGGCATTCGGCTTTGGCAAGCAGTATAGCAGCATAGCGGAATACCGGGATATCATTGCTCAAGATGGATTTTGTGCCAGCTACAATCTCATATTTCCCAAGGCGGTAGCCTGCCATTTCATCGGTACGTAAACTATTTGGAATGGCTCTTGAGAAAATTAAAGGCTGACCTTTTTGCTCGTATAGTCCGAGTAGTGTAGAACCGTCCTTTGCAAATTGAGGCCCCATTTCCCATGTAGCTGCCAACCTTTTATCTGCTTCATCGTAAGTGTCCAGCCACTGAGTAATACCTTTGGCCCCACCACCTCCCCATGGGGTAGCATCCATATCATATTTAAACTTAATTTGTGCATGAAGAGAAGTCATATGAATCACGGTTCCTTTGATAGCATCATCACAAGGTATCGCTAGAATCAATTCTTTAGACCCTTCATTATTCACTTTAAAGCAGTTTTTAAAGTCAGGCTCCAGTGAGTACTTGCCGGAATTGATGATGGCATCGCACTGCTCGGTACATTTGAACCATTGCGCAGTCCCGGTATATACCTTTGCGTTAAGATAGAGATTAACTAATACAGCACGGGCTGCCCATTGGTTAAATCTCCCATAAGTGGTAGCATTACTTTCTTCTGAAAGGTTAGGAATGACCTCCAGTAATTCACTTTCTACAAAATTATACACATCCTGCCTCGAAACCGGAGACGGCAGCTCTGTGTCTGTAAATGAGGTTACGAGGGGCATCTCCGTAAATTGATCAACAAGGCGCCAGTAAGAATATGCACGTACGGCACGCATTTCGCTGGTGTATGCCAACCTAAGCTCATCACTGAGTGCATCCATTTTTTCAAATTGGTCGAGTACCCTGTTTACATTAGTGATGGACTGGTAATATGAATACCATTCAGCAGAGACATGCGATTGTTCTGGATTCCATGTATGTAGCTGCATACGTTTAAAAACACCGCCATCATCCCATCCACTTGCATTTGAACAAATGGCTATCTGATCAGTACATATTGCCTGTGTTAATGACGGGTGAAAGCCTAAGATGACATCGGCAAAACCTGAGTAAGCAGGAGCAATTAGTTTGTTCATGTCGTCAGCAGTAAAATTATAACTGTCTACTGCCAGTTCAGAATATATATTCTGATCAAGGTCAGAGCATGATACACCCAACAGGAGTGTTCCAATGTATATACTTAGATATTTTATAATCCTATTCATAATATTAAATATTTTTAATTCTTAATAATTAAAATGTAAGTTGAACACCCAATGTGAAGGTTCTCTGTTGCGGATACCTGATACGGTTATCAATACCAGGCTGTAATCCTGAAACACCTACTTCAGGATCAATCCCTTTATATCTTGTAAAGGTCAACACATTACCACCATTCAAATATACCCTGGCAGTTTTTAGTATATTTGATAAAGAATCAAATGTATACCCCAAGGTAATATTGTCTATCCTAACATATGATCCATCTTGTACAAACTCGCTCACATAATACTGATTCTGCATAACATTCAGAGTCTTGCCATCCATCCTTGGATCAAAGGCTGTTTCCAGGATATTGCCCCTTGACATACCAGAAGGAACACCTGTAAACATATCGGACATGTTAAGTATATCAAAACCGAGTACTGCCCGAGCATTAATTGCCACATCAAACTGTTTGTAAGAGAAATTATTATTCCAGTTTACAAAATACTTAGGCGTACCATTCCCGATAACTTTTTTGTCATTTTCTGTAGCTTGGGAAATCGGAATAGGCTCTCCGGCTTCATTCTCTACGATCCAATAGCCATTCTCGTCAACATCTATGGATTTCCACCCGTAGAAATCACCTACCGGACCATTTTCCTGTAACCTGAAAATATAGGTTTGAATCGGCTCTCCAGTTACTCCCAGGTTAATATAACCATTAGCATTTTGGAATTCTCCTTTACTCAGATTTGTGAGCTTGTTGTTGTTGGTTGAAAAAACTAAAGAAGTGTTGTAGTAAATATCTTTTGTTTGAACCGGGGTGCCTGATAGTTTTATTTCGAATCCATCGTTAATCATAGTACCAGCATTGGCCAAGATGTATGGATACACATAAGGAGGCGAAGGAACCGGGTAGTTCCAAAGGATATCGTTGGTGATACGCTTATACCAGTCCACGCTTAATGTCAGGCGATTGTCCCACAGTCCGGCATCCAGCCCGATGTTATATTCCTGTTTTGTTTCCCATTGCAAGTTAGGGTTTGGATTGGAACTTGGAGCCATTCCTGGAATCCATTCGCCATTGATATATATCTTATTACCAAAACTCATTCTTGACAGTTGCGCATAATTATCATTTGGCAATGTACCGGTTATTCCAAAACCAGCTCTCAATTTTGCTTGAGAAAGAACGCTTACGTTTTCCATAAACGGTTCGTTTTTAATATTCCAACCAGCCGAAATACCTGGGAAATTACCCCATTTGTTGTTAGTACCAAACTTAGAGGAACCTTCGCGACGCATGCTCAACATTAGCATGTATTTAAATTTATAGTTATAATTTACCCTTATAAAATATGCCGCCAGTTTGTTTCCTGTTTTCCAACTTCCCATACCGGCTTCTCCGTCTATCAAAGCTTTTCCGGCACCAAGATCATTGTAGGTAATACCATCAGTTGGAAAGTCCTTGTTAAAAGCATTAAATCCTTCGCCGACACTAGTTTGATAACTGTGACCTGCAATGGCGTTTATTTTATGAGCACCAAAGGTTTTATCATATGCAATTGTCGTTTCAACCAACTCAGTAATCCATTTACTACTACTCCTTCCCGCTTGTGCATTAATATTATCTTTGGTAGTGCTTTCATGTTGCTTAGAATGTGCCCATCCAGACAAGTCGTTATATGAATCTCGAGAAACAAGCACTTTGCCAGTTAGTCCCTCGAAAGGATTAATTGTAAGGGTTCCAAACATCCTTGCAGTCTCATTCTGGTCATTTCCAGTCACTTCATTTAATAACATCATTGGATTGGCATAATTGTTAAGTGGACGATGTGTCCAATTGCCATTGTCATCTTTGGGTCTATCAGTCGGATTATATATTAATGAGTTGAAATAGGCGCTTTCAAAATCACCTGTATTGCTGTTTTGGCTACGCATTGCCAAATTTCCGTTTACCCTTATTATTCCGTTAAACATTGAATAATTGCCTTCGAGACGAGTGTTCAGTATTTTAGTATTATCATTAAGCACAATACCAGAAATGTCCTTATAATTAATATTCATTATAAAATTTGATTCGATACTGCCGGAGCGTATACTTAAGTTGGTGCTATAAGTAGAAGGTGTTCGTAATACGAGATCTTGCCAGTCAGTAGAATATCCTTCATCTGTTCCATACAGTCCATTAATTTCTGTCATGGCTTCTCTATATTGGCTTGCATTCATCACATTCACTTTTTTAGTTGTCTGAGATACTGCATAGTATGAATTGACCTCCACCGTTGTTTTAGGCTTTGTGTCTTTCACTTTTTTTGTTGTGATCAAAATCACGCCATTGGTACCACGTGTGCCATAAATCGCAGCTGCCGATCCATCCTTCAAAATATCGATACTTTCAATGTCTTCCGGGGCCACATCATTTAAGCTGCCCGGTATCCCGTCAATAACAATCAAGGGGCTTGAACTGGAGCTTAAGGTAGATACACCACGTAGCGATATCTCTGAAGTGTTTGTTGAACGACCACCCGGTTTGCCAATCTGCAATCCTGCGACCTGTCCCCTAATGAGTTCGGCCGGATCTGTTATCGCCCCTTCCATAAAATCTTCAGACCTTACACTAGAGATTGCACTGGTTACTTCTTTTCCTGAAAGTGTACCATAGCCAACGGCAACGACTTCTTCAATTCCAATGGCATCTTCTGCCAGGACAACATTTATGGTTGCCTTTCCGGAGACAGGAATCTCCTGAGTTTTCATCCCAACAAATGAAAAGACCAGTGTAGCGTCAGATGGAATGTCAGACAGAGAGTAATTTCCATCACCGTCTGCAATTGTTCCTTGAGTTGTTCCTTTTAACAATACAGTTACACCTGGCAGAGGTGAGCCGGAAGAGTCGGTCACTATGCCATTTACTGTAGTTGTTTGTTGAAACGAATTCCCAGTTGAATCTGGCCGGATGATAATTAAATTCTTTTCCGTAATAACAAAATCTACTTTCTGATCTGAAAAAATATCCTCTAAGATCAGATCAATTGTTTTATTCTTGGCATTAATAGATACTCTCTGGTCAATGTCAAGCAATTCATTTTGAAGAATGAATTTGTAAGTACTTTGTTTTTCGATCTGGTTTAGTATTTCCCGAATCGTCACGTTATTAAAGTCCAGTGACAACTTTGTTTGCTGTGAATAAACGTTCGCAGAAACATGTACTGTTACAATCAAAATAAATACTGCAATTAACCGCATGATTACCAACATTTTTTTTAGATGGAGACTTTTAAAAATCCCCACGTTTAGTTTTTTTTTCATACTTTTGAAATGGTTTAATTATTAACTATCCTAATGTTTTCATTAGGGTTTGAACAGCCGCCGGAGCTCTCACCTTCCGCCGGTTGTTTTTTTATTTTTCATATTACTTCGTTTTAAAATTTTCAATTACTGGATAATTTGGTAGTGGGTGCCTTCTTTTTTATATCTCAATTCACTCGCTACGGCAATTGCATCCAAAATCTCTTCGAGACTTTCATTACCGAACACTCCTGTGTAGTGAATTTTTTCACCAATATTAGAAGGGGTAAATCCAATCGTGACTTTATACTGACGCTCTAACTTTTTTGCAAGAATTCCAATAGGTTCATTGTGCAAGTACAATTTGTTTTCCATCCATCCCGTATATTCCCGTGGATCCACCTTTTTAATTTTTAGTTCCGTGGATGTCTTGTCAAACAGGGCGAGTTCACCCGGCTTTATAAAATATTCTTTACCATCTTTTTCCTGCAAACTCACTTTCCCACTTTCCAGGCATGTTTGTACCAGACGATCATCATTGTATGCAGACACATTGAATTTTGTGCCATATACTTTTACTTTGAAATCATTTGCATGGACAATAAACGGCTTTGTATCTTTTTCAACCTCAAAATACCCTTCGCCTTGAAGAAAAACGTCGCGTGTTGAGGCATCAAAATTCGAAGCATATTTTAAATCACTTTTTGCATTCAGCCACACTTTGCTTCCATCGGGTAAATATACCAGAGTGCGGTTACCAAGATCGGTTTGCATATGAACCAATTGTGTTGTTTCTGGCTGTAACATCTCCGTACCAACAAATTTGAATAATCCAAACATAATTAATAAACCAGCTGCTATTCCTGAAAGTGTGGTGATAAAATACCGTCTTTGAAGTTGCCTTCGGGACTCAATCTTTTTATTCATTTGATAGAAAGACTGAACGGCATGGTGTTTCTTGTATGATTTTACTTTTGGGCTCTCTTGCCAAATTCGCTTGATCTGCTCGAATAATTCAAGATTATTTTCATCCGACACCCAGTTCTGAAAATCCTTTTTATCTTCGCTGGAAGCAGTTTCAGAAAGAATTGAGTAAATAAGTTCGAATTTTTTCATTGTATTAATCTGTCACTTTACCTTTATGACAGTTCTAAAAAGAAAAGGTCGTACGTCTACTCGAAAAAAAATAAAAAAACTCTTAAAGTTGACTATGGATCAATCTAACATTAGAGTGGATTGTAAATTCCATTCATGAATATTGAGACCACTACTATAATAGAAGGAATAGGTATTCTACTAATATAAAGTCCAATATTTTTTAAAATCTTCAAGCCAGATGGGCTCATCCTTTTCCAGTCGATGAAAAGGATGAAAAAATCTTGTCAAAATGAACCTTCAGCCCGCCTCACGATTTTTTCTTTCTGGCTCACATCCCTGAATCCCCGCAAAAAATCGTTCCCTCCAATTCTGTCCCGGCATTTTGACGGCCATCCCTGCGACCAACTCAAAAGCAAAATTCTAACTTCAATGCGATAACGTTCGAAGTATTAATCACACCAGCGGTGTGAAATATTTGTAGCCCGGGGTAAACGACCTAGGAGTGTAACCCCGGGATTAAATAAATGATCTATCTCAGGTGCACGGGATAGCTTTGCAAAAAGGACAATTGCTGGCATGCGCCGAATGGACATTGTTATTCTTTTCAACCAGAATATTGAACTCGGAATAAGCATTAGGAAATCTATTTCGGATTGAACAAATCCTAGACTATCCCCGTGTTAAAACCTAAGACTAGTACGCCTCTATAAATTTCGGGATTATTTCTGCGAAAAAGATTAAAAATCGAATTTTCATTATCTCACCTCTCTGTCCCAATTCAGGGGAGAATAAAAAGATATCAAATGGTAAACCAATAGGAATTATTTGATTAAAAATATTCAGGGTAGGAAATTTGAAGGCAGTCTTTTAACATTTTTAGGGCTTTCCCAATTTGTGCTTTAACCGTCTTAACTGTAATGTCGTAAGTGTTAGCAATCATTTCCTGTTTAGATCCCTTAAAACGGCTTTCCAGAAATACGTCTTTACACCGAGGTGGCAATTGTTCGATACATTGAAAAAGATAATTTCTGAATTCTTCCAGCTCAATTTCAGAATCAACAATAGATTCATCCTGGATAACCGAAAACAAATGGGTGTGTTCCTGCCTGATTGCTTCGGATTTTAAGCGATTGAGACTATGATTTTTTACAGCAGTATACAAGTAAGACTTCACGGAACCAGAAATAAAAAGCTTTCTCCTCTTTTCCCATATCTTTATAAATACCTCCTGAACGATATCGTCAGCTATTACATATTGACTGACATAAGAGACTGAAAAATTACACAAAGGAGTATGGTAAGTTTCAAACAATAATCGAAAAGCACGATAATCCCCATTTCTAATTTTTTCAATTAGCTGAAGATCATTAATGTTATTTTTTTGACTTGCTTGAAAATCTTTCATATCCGAAGTAAAGCTCCGGGATAAAAGTAAAATATAAATTTGAGATTACGCAATATATAAATAGGCGAATATCAATTTAAGAGATCTGATTTACCAAGAAAGAGAACTTCATCTCAACAGGCAAGACTTAACAGAATAATTCTACAGATTCGTTTAACGACAATGTTTTCCAATTACCAATAAATAGGTATTTATTCCCCAAATTACTCTTTTACATTCTTTGGAACAGTTAAATTGTGCTCCATTCAAAAGAAAGAGGCCGTCTCAAAACAAGTTTTTGGGACGGTTTTTTTTTCTTTCTCATTTGGTTTTTTCCTGGTTCTATTTTT
>NZ_JBQYLI010000026.1:0-65830 GCF_052690465.1 Sunxiuqinia sp. A32 | reverse complement strand
ATTGATAACTTTCAATCTTTTTCCCACTCTTCGCTGAAAATAAAAAGAGGCCATCTCTTTTGAGACAGCCTCTTCACGTTACATGGCGTATGATTATTGTATTTAAAACTATGGAATAAGTACTTTATCGATAACATGTACAACGCCATTTTTACCTTGCACATTTGTGGCAATGACATTGGAAGTTCCATCAATAGTTACACCGTTATCTACAACAATGTCAATTGAATTTCCTTCGTTTAAAGTGGGAACCATGCCAGTTGTTACATCTGCAGCTAATACGTTACCAGAAATAACATGGTAAGTTAAGATTGGGACTAAATCTTCTTTGGTTAATTCTGCAATTCCGCTTACACCGAGGTCATTGAATAGCGCCTCAAAAGCGTCATTTGTTGGTGCAAAAACGGTGAACGCACCATCTCCGCTTAGAGTTTCTATTAATTCGGCTTTGACAACTGCTTCCACTAAAATTGAGAAAGTTGGATTGTCTATGGCAATATTAACTACGGTTGGAGGCAGAATTACTTTGTCTATTACGTGAATAACACCATTATCTGCTTCTAAATCCGGAGTCGTTACCGTTGCTGCATTGTTGAGACTAACTGAACTTTCGGTTCCAATAAGAACAGACAGATTGTTGTTGCTGTAAGACGCTAATGTTGGAAAATATCCGGCTGAAATATCAGAAGACATTACCTTGCTCCCCATAACATGGTATAATAGGATCTGTGCTAGTTCTTCTTTTGAGAAATCATCTAAAGAAGCTGCTCCAAGATCTGAAAGCAATTGTTCAAAGGCGGTATTGGTTGGTGCGAAAACGGTCAGCATTGCATCTGGATCAGCAACTGCTTCAACCAGCTCGGCTTTTGTTAGTGCTTCAACCAGAATAGAGAAGTCAGCGTTTGACATCGCTACATCTACAATTGTATTAGATTGCATGCTTGCAGGTAGGAGAACTTTGTCGATAACATGAACGACTCCATTGATGCCTTGAATATCAGCGGCAACTACATTTGCCATTCCATTAATTTTAACTCCTCCATCCAGACTGATGGATATTGATTCTGAGTTCACGGTTTCTACATCTCCTGCAGACAAATCTCCAGACTGTACATTTGCGGGAACAACATGATAAGTAAGAATGGTTTGAAGATCTTCTTTGGAAACATCATCAACTCCACTTACTCCCAGTTGAGCAAAAAGCATCTCAAATGCTTCATCTGTTGGTGCGAAAACAGTGAATGGTCCGGTTCCGCTCAGTGTTTCAACAAGTTCTGCTTTTACCACTGCAGATACCAGGTGGTTGAATTCACCCGTCATGGCTATGTCTACGACTGTTGGGGGAATAAGTACTTCATCGATAACGTGGATTACTCCGTTGCTCGCTGAAATATCAGCGCTGGTTACCGTTGAATTGTTGATTTTTACGCCAGAGTCTGTGTTAACCAAAACTGAGAGTGCGCTTTCGCTCGGCCCTTTTTCATTTAAAGTACTTACTGAACCGCTGGGCAAATTGTTTGAATACAATTCTCCGTCAATAACATGATAAGTTAAAATCGATGCTAATGTATTGTTGTCGATCTCAGTCAAACTTGAAACTCCCAGGTCGTCAAGTAAGTTGCTAAAAGCAGCATCTGTAGGCGCGAAAACAGTGATTTGTGATTCGGTACTCAGGAAATTTGCGAGACCTGCTTGTGTCGCTGCCTGGATCAATGTGTTAAAACTACCGGCCATTTGAGCAGTTTCAACAATGTTGTTCTCTGTTGGCATGTCTACCATTTCATCTTCGTCATTACATGATATGAAAATGAAGCTGGTGAATAAGATTGATAGAATTGAAAGTTTAATTGTTTTCATGACTTTAAATTTTGTTTCAACATCATAAAGGATTAAGTCTCCAAAATGTTTAAATAATAATAACAATAAATAAACAAAAATAATTAATAACACACAGTAGAGCTGCAAATAAAGGGCTATAAAGCCTTTGTTAAAAAATGTTAAAAAAAATAATTTATTTTATTTGGATAACAATGATCGGTGTTTTTGTTCTGCATGTATGACTATTTGTGTGATAATTATGATAATTGATTCTTTGTTGAGAATAATTCCAATTCGAAGTATGTAAATTGTTGTATATGTAAATGCCTGAAAATCAAATCCTGATATTTGTTACCTAAAGGTTAAAAACTTGAAGTTTTTTGAATACTCCTTTGTAAAAAGAACTAATTTTGCAGCCTGATTTTCTTAACAGTTACATTATGGCAGAAAAATATATCAAACTATTTAATGAGTTTCCTCCTGTCAGTTCTGAGGCATGGAAAGAAAAAGTGGTTGCCGATTTGAAAGGTGCCGACTTTGACCGAAAGCTGGTTTGGAGGACAAATGAAGGTTTTTCCGTTCAGCCTTTTTACAGACAGGAAGACTTGGAAAAATTGGATTACCTGGATACTCTTCCAGGAGAGTTTCCATACGTACGTGGTACAAAAACGAACAATAACGATTGGTTGGTTCGTCAGAATATCGTCGTAAAAGATTTGGCAGAAGCCAATAAGAAAGCACTGGAAGTATTAATGAAAGGTGTGACTTCCTTGGGTTTTGTTTTTAAAGAATGCACTGAAGTTACAGTTGATGATCTGGGTGTTTTGTTGAAGGACATTTGCCTGGAATCTGTAGAAGTAAACTTTGAAGCCAAATGCTGCACTTGTAAAGTTGCTGAAGCATTTACTGAGTATGTGTTGGCTGGCAATTGGGAGGCTAAGAATATTGTTGCTTCTATTTCCTACGATCCATTTGGCAGTTATTTGCTTTATGGACGTTTCAAAAAAGGTGTTGACCATGTACTGGAACAAGCTCAAAACCTAATTAAAAAATCAGCTGAGATCCCAAAATACCGTGTTTTAGCCGTTAATGGCAAAAACTTTGGTAATGCAGGTGCTTCAGTTTCCCAGGAATTGGCCTTTTCATTGGCTCAGGGTGCTGAATACCTATCAACTCTGACAGATGCCGGAGTTGCAGTTGAGGATGTTGCTAAGAACATGAAATTCAACCTAAGCGTTAGTGCAAACTACTTTATGGAGATTGCTAAATTACGTGCAGGACGGATGTTGTGGGCTCAAATAGTAAAAGCTTACGAACCAAAATGCGAATGTGGTTGTAAAATGAAAGTGCATGCAGAAACCGGAAGTTGGAATAAAACATTCTACGATCCTTATGTGAACATGCTTCGTACACAAACTGAAGCGATGAGTGCTGCTTTGGGTGGTGCCGATTCAATCACTGTGCTTCCATTCAATGCGATTTACGAAGATCCGACGACCTTTTCTGATCGTATTGCACGCAACCAACAATTATTGTTGAAGGAAGAATCACATTTTGATAAGATTGTTGATCCGGGAGCCGGTTCATATTATATTGAAGAACTTACAGCTTCTATTGCTGACGAGGCTTGGAAGTTGTTCCTTGAGATTCAGGATAAAGGTGGTTTCTTAGCCGCTGCTAAAGAAGGTTTTATCCAAGCTAAGGTGAAGGAAATGGCGACCAAGCGCGATATGAATATTGCAACTCGCCGTGAAAACCTATTGGGT
Organism: Sunxiuqinia sp. A32; assembly: GCF_052690465.1. Taxonomy (NCBI): domain Bacteria; kingdom Pseudomonadati; phylum Bacteroidota; class Bacteroidia; order Marinilabiliales; family Prolixibacteraceae; genus Sunxiuqinia; species Sunxiuqinia sp. A32. The sequence continues at coordinate 62,246 of NZ_JBQYLI010000026.1, read as the reverse complement.
ATTAACCAGTTTCCTAATTTTACTGAGCGTTTAGATAAAGTTGAGCTTGCAGATGAAGCTCTTAACGCAACTGATTTAACTGCTGAGGATGCTGAAATAGAAACCCTCAAACCTTATCGTGGAGCTCAGGCTTTCGAAACGATCCGTGTTGCTACTGATAAATATTCAAAAGACAACAAACGTCCATTGGCGTTCATGTTAACTATTGGAAACTTGAATTTTCGCAAGGCGCGTGCGCAGTTTGCATGTAATTTCTTTGCAGTTGCTGGTTACGATGTTAAAGATAACAACGGATTTGCGACTGTTGAAGAAGGTAACGCTGCAGCAAGAGAGGCTGGTGCTGATATCGTGGTAATCTGTAGCTCTGATGATGAATATGCAGAACTGGCTCCTGCTGCTTATAACTTGGTAAAAGATGATGCCATTTTCGTGGTTGCCGGCGCTCCTGCTTGCACTGATGAATTAAAAGCTAAAGGCATTGAGAATTTCATTCACGTGAAAAGTAATTTGCTGGAAGATCTGAAGGGATATCAAGCTAAATTGGGAATAAAATAACAAGAGTTTAGATTTAAGAACCAAGAACAAAGAATCAAGATTTTGATGCACAACTTTAAGAATTTGAAAATATGGCAAAAATCCAGAATACTTGTAAAAGAAGTATTTCTATTAACAAGAGATTTTCCTGCTGAAGAAAGATTCGGACTTGTGTCTCAAGTATTAAGATGTGCTTATTCTATTCCTTCAAATATTGCAGAAGGTTCAGGACGTTCTACAAATATAGAGTTTGCTAGATTTTTAGACATTGCCTTGGGTTCTGCCTTTGAATTAGAGACTCAATTGATTCTTGCTTCTGATATTAAATATTTAGCTGAAGTTAAATTACAGGAAATACAAGTTTTATTACAAGAGATTCAAAAAATGATTTATTCATTCAAGATGAATTTGTAGTATCAAGATTTCTTGTCTTGGTTCTAGAATCTTGAATCTAATATCTTAAAAATATGAAACCGAATTTTAAAAATATAAACATTAAAGAAGCTCAGGCAAAGGCAAGTGCAAGCGAATGGGCTGCTCAAAATAAAATTGAGAAAGACTGGGTGACTCCGGAGCAGATTCCGGTGAAACCAGTTTACACAAAGGACGACTTGGAGGGCATGGAGCATTTGAATTATGCTGCCGGTTTGCCACCATTCCTTCGTGGACCATATTCAGCTATGTACGCTATGCGACCATGGACAATCCGCCAGTATGCTGGGTTCTCTACTGCTGAAGAGTCAAATGCATTTTACCGCCGTAACCTTGCTGCCGGACAGAAAGGTCTTTCTGTAGCTTTTGACCTGGCAACTCACCGTGGTTACGACTCTGATCACCCACGTGTTGTTGGTGATGTGGGTAAAGCCGGGGTTGCTATCGACTCGATCCTGGATATGAAGATCTTGTTCGACCAAATTCCATTGGATAAAATGTCTGTTTCAATGACCATGAACGGAGCTGTGCTTCCGGTAATGGCTTTCTATATTGTAACAGCTTTGGAGCAAGGTGCAACCATGGATCAGTTGGCAGGTACTATTCAAAATGATATTTTGAAGGAATTCATGGTGCGTAACACATACATTTACCCACCAAAATTCTCGATGAAAGCGATCGCTGATATTTTCGAATTCACATCGCAGTACATGCCTAAATTCAACTCAATTTCAATCTCTGGTTATCACATGCAGGAAGCAGGTGCAACTGCCGATATTGAAATGGCATATACTTTGGCAGATGGTTTGGATTATATCCGTACGGGTATTGATGCTGGAATTGATATTGATGCTTTTGCGCCACGTTTGTCTTTCTTCTGGGCAATTGGTATGAACCACTTCATGGAGATTGCAAAAATGCGTGCTGCACGTATGATTTGGGCAAAATTGGTGAAGCAATTCAATCCGAAGAACCCAAAATCAATGGCTTTGCGTACGCACTCGCAAACTTCCGGTTGGTCATTGACTGAACAAGATCCTTTCAACAACGTTGGACGTACTGCAATTGAAGCGATGGCTTCGGCATTAGGACACACGCAGTCGTTGCATACAAACGCTTTGGATGAGGCAATTGCCTTGCCAACAGATTTTTCTGCACGTATTGCGCGTAACACCCAGTTGTATATTCAACAAGAAACTGAAATTTGCCGCGGAGCTGATCCGTGGGCAGGTTCGTACTATGTAGAATCATTGACCAAAGACTTATATACCAAAGCATGGGCATTGATTGAGGAAGTTGAAAAGCTTGGTGGTATGGCCAAAGCAATTGAAACTGGTGTTCCAAAAATGCGTATTGAAGAAGCTGCTGCACGTGCTCAGGGACGTATCGATAGTGGTGCTCAAACCATTGTTGGTGTGAACAAATATCGTTTGGAAAAAGAAGATCCAATTGATATCTTGGAAATTGATAATGCAGAGGTTCGCTTGTCTCAGATTGAGCGTTTGAAAAAATTGCGTGCCGAGCGTAATGAAGAAGAAGTAAAGCAAGCATTGTCTGCCATTACCAAATGTGCTGAAACAGGTGAAGGTAACTTACTTGATCTCTCTATAAAAGCTGCACAGAAACGTGCATCATTAGGTGAAATTTCAGATGCCTGTGAAAAAGTTGCAGGACGTTATAAAGCAGTAATTAGAACTATTTCAGGCGTGTATTCATCAGAAAGCAAACAAGACAAAACTTTCCAGGAAGCTCAGGATTTGGCAAAGAAATTTGCAGAGTTGGAAGGCCGTCAGCCACGTATCATGATTGCCAAAATGGGGCAAGATGGTCACGACCGTGGTGCAAAAGTAGTAGCAACCGGTTATGCCGACCTTGGTTTCGACGTGGATATGGGACCATTGTTCCAAACTCCGGAAGAAGCTGCCAAACAGGCTGTTGAAAACGATGTGCACGTGATGGGTGTTTCTTCATTGGCTGCAGGTCACAAAACATTGGTTCCAGCTGTTATCGACGAATTGAAGAAACTGGGTCGTGAAGACATCATGGTGATCGCCGGTGGTGTTATTCCAGCTCAGGATTACAACTATTTGTACGATGCAGGTGTTGTTGCCATCTTCGGTCCTGGTACCAGCGTATCAGCTGCAGGTAAGAAAATCCTTGAGGTTTTGATCTCAGCGCACGACGAATAGCCGTAATTAGAAAGTAATTAGTCGTAAGACAATAGATAGAAAGCCGTCTCTGAAAAGGGATGGCTTTTTTAATGCGTCATATACAGTTATTGCGAATGTCATGAATTAATTTATTCAAGATAATTGATTAAAAACCGATTTTCTCTTGTTTTTAATATTTTGCATGCTCTTGGGTGAAGCTTCAGGTCTTGTTTAAAGGACATGTGATTGGTTCTTATGTTTTGGTTATCTGATAAGTAAGTTAATAGCAGATTGTGGTTTTTATGTTTGATACTATCAGTGATGACAGTTATACTATTGTCATCAAATTGCACGGTATTTTCAATTGGGAGAAATCTTAAACCTAGATTTAACTCTAAAATAGCATTGGTTGGATACTTTTTCTTTCTTTCCGTTGGGAAAGCATCCATTTTTAAAGTTTCTATTTTTAAGTTTGAGAAAATAAATCTCCATTCATTTTCATTCTCCCATACTTCTTTTTTCTGAGTACTCCATCTTAAAAATCTAGGAAATAATTCTTCGGTATTTAATTCATAAATGTTAAAACTATCAAAATCATCTGGGGTTAAATATTCTATTCTAAAAGGATTTCCCCATTGTTTTATTAATATATGTCTGTCGAATTTTATAGAGAATCCTTCTTGATTAGTATAGTATCCCCAAATAATATCTTGATTTTTATCTTGTAATTCATTTAAACTAATAATTCCGAGTGAAGCTAATCTAATTTTCAGAAACCATTCTCTATTTGATTCATGGTCATTAGAGAATAGAAAATGTGCTTTCGGATCAACTAACTGTTTCATTGTTTCGAGTGTAAAAGAGCTTATGCTCCACAATTGTCGAGGACAGTCAAATGGATCGTTAAATGACAAAGGATTAGCCGCCCATAAGTAATTATTTGTTAACGCGTTTACGCTATTTTCATTGATATTATAGAATTTTAGTAATTCTTTAGGTGGAGTTGTTGTTTTAGGATACTCAATGTCGTTCAATATACTTGAGCTTGAAATGTATGATTTGTGAATTCTTTGATTTTCTTTTCCTTCGTTTGAAATATATTCTGCATACATGTATTCCTTTTTCATTTTTCCTTTAAATTTACAAAACATTACGATAAGCAGATAGATAGTCATTGTTTTGTTTTTAACAGATTAGTTAATAGGTTTGGTTCAGGGGCAGGACATGTCCTGACCGTATTGCTACTCCAAAAAAACAAACACTGGAACACGTCATCCTGAACTGGTTTCAGGATCTGGGAAAGAAAAGGAATGCATCGTCAGATTAAGTGGTTTTGAATTGGTTTATCAATCTAAAAAGAATGATTTTGGGGAGGCAATTGGATTGTTTTTAACTCAATTCGAATTTCTATTTAAATGCAACAAAAATTTCATCAACGCAGAAATTATTTTTCTTACAGATGAAAATAAATTTTAATCTATATATAAATATAGAACCTTACGTATCGCGTAAAGCCGTGATCATATTTGCTTGACTGACGGGGGCTAGATGCAGATCCTGAAACAAGTTCAGGATGACGTGGTATAAAAGGGAAATGTGAAATTTAGCCCACAAAAAAAGCGGTCTCTTTCGAAACCGCTTTTGAAATATCTTTTTGAAAAGCTTATTCTACGATAGCTTTGAATTTAGCATCTTCGAAGTACTTAGCAAATTCCATATCAGTTTTTGCAGTAGCTTTCAAGTCAGCATTCTTTTTAACAGCATCAGCAAGGTTTTCGAACATCAAGTTTTCTTTGGCTGTACGGGCACCAATAACTGCAGTTAGGTAAGGCTTCATGAAGCATTGTTCCATATCGATAGCATTCAAGATTTTCAATGCCCCGTTGTTGTCACCAGCTAACATTTTAGCCAAGGCAGCGTTGATTGAACCTGATTCGCCGAAGTACTTAACAGCTTGGTCATAGTCGCCTTTTTTGATTGCAACGATACCTAAGTTGTGGTTTACTTCTTCGCCAGCGCCAGAAGCAGCACCGAACAACGTTTCAGCTTTTTCAATGTCACCTTCAGTCAATGCAACAGCACCTAAGTTGTTTTTGATGATAGGCTCGTCATTGTTCATGCCTTCAGCTTTTTCGAACAATGGCTTAGCGTCAGCATATTTTCCTTGTTGAGCCAATACCATACCAGCGTTGTTATAACCTCTCCAGTCTTTTGGATAAACTTTCATGAAAGAGTTATAGATAGCTAGTTGTTTGTTCTTATCAGAAGTTAATGTTCCGGCATAAAGCAATTCTGCTGGGTTTAATGAAGCAGGATCTGAATCAGCTAAAGCAGCAATTTCTTCGTCAGTTTTTCCAATTAAATCAACATCAGCAATCAATTTAGCACGACGTAGTTTTGGAAGAATTTCGTCAGCTACAGTAGTGAAAGCTTCAGACAAGTTTTTGATTTCACGTTCACGAACTTCAGGATCTGAGTACATAGAAAGCACACGCAAGATCAATTCTTTATCCTGGATGTTTGATTTTTCCATCAACTCTTTGAATCCATCCCAGTCTTCAGGAGTGAATTTAGTTTTCAATTCAGCTTCAACTTCTTCTTTTTTCAAGTTTTTAGCAACAATTTTAGAAGAAGAACCTTCACGTTTTTCTGCCAATTTTGTGTTCCAGTCCAATTCACCATCAGGAGAAGCGTAAGCAGAAATTTCAAGACCTTTTAAATCTTTACGTTCTGCAGTAGCAGCATCTTTTGCATAAGCATAGAATTCTTTCACGTCTTCAGCTGAAAGTTCAGTTCCGCGAACATATGAACTGTTGATCAGGTAGTGAATGTCTGCAATATACTGATCAGGCACAATGCGTTGGAATTTGTCAATATTTGGATCGTAAATACCGGTTGTGTTTGCTTCGCGCTGAACACCAATAATTGGAGATGGATAGTTTACAACCAATGTAGAAGTAGCAAGGACACCGTCGGCAACTTTGATAGGCTCAAAATCCAAGCTTTTACTTCCTTTAGAAGCAGTAATTCTGATTTCAAGGTCAGATAAACGCATGTCATCAGTAAAACCAACTGCATCTTTATATGCAAAACTTCCTCCTGTGCTGTAGCTAATAACTTTGTTGTTAGCATCCACTTTTTCACCTTGAACAGTTACAGGTTCAAAAGCGGTTTCTCCACCATCATATTTCAATACCGGAGTAGCAACAACCGTTGCTTTTTTGTTGAAATATGAAGCAGGAAAACGTCCGTTGATAGCAACGTCAACGTCACCACCGTGAGCTTCAAGGATTTCTGGAGTTACTTTGAAATCAATTTGATCAGCATTTTTCTTCATTTTCTGAAGGCTGGAGCAGCTTGCAAGAACAACAGCTGCCAGTGCGAACAAGGCTAGAGGTTTTAAGTTAAAATTTTTCATATTGACAGTATTAGAATATTGATTTTTAAAATTTCCGGTTAATGTTCACAAAATTAGCAATGTTTTGATGAAATAAAAGGATAAAGCAGACTTTTTTAATCCATTAAAACCCTGTTAATCCCCTTTGGATAGTCCCTTTCAAAAATTAATTGGGCAATCCTTTTATAATGTTCCTTATTTCGAACAAAATCTATCTTATTGGTATCTAATATTAAAATTGGAAAATTATTTTGTTGATTAAAAAAGCTAAAATACCCTTGACTTATTTTTTCAAGGTAGAGAGGATCCATTTTTTGTTCGTAGCTACGACCACGTTTTTCAATGTTTTTCAGAAGGTTATCTACGTCTAAATGCAAATAAACATAGAGGTCTGGTTTTGGAAGTTTCTCATAAATTATATTGAAAAAACGCTGATAAAGCTGGTATTCAGTCTCCGATAAAGTGTTTTGTGCAAAAATCAATGATTTCATGAAATAATAGTCGGAAATCACAAAAGAACTAAACAGTTCAAATTCCCTGATATTCTTATTCAGCTGACTGTAACGATCAGCTAAGAACGACATTTCAAGCGGGAATGCATATTTGTCTCGATCCTCGTAAAATTTTGGAAGAAAAGGATTTTCATTAAAGCCTTCCAAAACTTCTTTCGCATGAAATTCCTTTGCCAACATTGTAGCAAGGCTTGTTTTCCCGGCACCTATATTTCCTTCTATGACTAAATAATTGATTTTCATAACAAAAAAATCCCGAAGGAACTTACCCTCCGGGAAATAAAATTACAATATTTAATTCTGTTTTATCTAATCGAATGCTTACATTTTCACCCCTAAATGGTAGAACATAAACGACCACATATCTGTATATTCTTCAATCACTTTTGAAGTTGGTTTACCACCACCATGGCCGGCTTTGGTTTCAATTCGAATGAGTACAGGCGCTTTACCTCCCTGACACTCTTGTAAGCGGGCAATGTATTTGAAAGAGTGAGCAGGAACTACCCGATCGTCATGATCTGCAGTTGTAACAAGCACAGCAGGGTACTTAGTTCCTGGTTTGATATTGTGATATGGTGAATATCCATAAAGATATTCAAACATTTCTTTATCGTCTTCGCTGGTGCCATAATCGCCAGCCCAAGCCCATCCAATGGTGAATTTATGGAAACGAAGCATATCCATTACACCAACTGCAGGGATTGCAACTTTATACAGTTCAGGGCGTTGATTTACTACCGCTCCAACAAGCAGCCCACCGTTAGATCCGCCAAAGATAGCTAGCTTGTTGCTGTTTGTATAATTGCGCTCAATTAAGTGTTCTGCAGCTGCTATAAAATCGTCAAATACATTTTGCTTCTGAAGTTTCGTTCCGGCTTTGTGCCATTCTTCACCGTATTCGCCACCACCACGTAGGTTTGGCATTGCGAATACGCCACCATTTTCCATAAAAACTATGCGTGAGGTTGAGAAGCTTGGAGTCAGGCTGATATTGAAACCGCCGTAAGCATAAAGTAGAGTGGGGTTGTCTCCCGTTAGCTCAATTCCTTTTTTGTGAACGATAAACATTGGAACTTTGGTTCCGTCTTTTGATTCGTAAAACTCTTGCTTTACAATGAAGTCATCCGGATTAAACTGAACCTCGGGGCGATAATGCAGGCTTGACTCTCCAGTGCTAAAATCATACTTGTAAATTTCGCCAGGCGTGTTGAATGAAGTGTAGCTGTAAAAAGCAATCGGTTCGTCTTTTTTACCTGAAAGTGATCCGGCACTTCCGATTCCAGGAAGCTCAATAATATGAGAGAAAGCCCCTTCATAATCATAAACTTCCAATTTGCTCCAGGCATCTTTCATGTATTCGGCAACAATTTTACCTCCTACAAAGCTGATGGATTGGAGTACATCTTCTTTTTCTGGAATAATATCAACCCAGTTTTCTTCTTCAGGATGATTGGCATTGATTTTTATCAACCGATATTTTGGTGCCCTATAATTTGTCCTGCAGAATAATTCATTTCCAACATTATCAATAGGATTAAATTCATATTCGAAACTTTCCATCAATGGAACAAACTCGCTGTTCTTCTTTTCCATGTCTTTTACTGACAAAGCATTGCCATTTCCAGCTTCACTTTTAGTCAAAAACATAAAACGGTTATCCTCCGACACGCCAGCTCCAAACATTCGTTTCGGATGTTCTTTATCCTCGACAATTAATTGATCAGACGATTGGTCTGTGCCTAATTCGTGATAATATATCTTTTGGTGTTCATTTGATTTTGATAGTTCACTACCTTCTTCCGGTTGATCATAGGCACTATAGAAAAATCCATTTTTATACCAGCTTAATCCTGAAAATTTAACCCACAGTATGTGATCTTCAAGAAGCTCTCCGGTTTCAATATCTTTTACAAAAATTTCATTCCAATCAGAACCAGAGCGAGCAATTTTATAAGCAAGGTATTTCCCATCGTCAGAGATATCGCCGCCAGAGTAAGCAACCGTTCCGTCTTCCGATAAAGTATTGGGGTCTAAAACAACAGCAGGTGCTCCCCCCAGAGTTTCCGTCATGTAAAGAACACTCTGATTTTGAAGTCCGTCATTTTTAAAGAAAAAGTATTTCCCGGCTTCTTTAAATGGAGTGCTGTATTTTGGATAGTTCATCAGCTCGGTTAATCGAGCATTGATCTTATCACGATTTGGTAAACTTTCCAGATATCCAAATGTAACCTCATTTTGAGCTTTTACCCATTCTGCAGTTTCTTCCGAGTTATCATCTTCAAGCCATCGGTATGGATCTGAAACTTCGGTTCCAAAGTACGTATCTTTTACGTCTCCTTTTTCTGTAACCGGGTATTTAATTGATTGATCAGCGCAAGAAATCATAAATGATAATGCGATAAGGTAAATAAGTTCTTTCATTTTCAGGATGATTTATTAGTAAGATTCTCAAAAATAGAAAACATCATCCCATCTGTCTCCGAATCATCGGAAATATTACAATAGTTTTTGTCGATTTCTCACGTCTGAATCTTTTTTTGCGCCTTTTAGCTGGCCAACCAACAATCCAAGAACAAAAGCAGGGATCACGAAGAACCAGCTACTTATTTGTGGAAATAAAAAACTGATTAGATAAGCGGCAACTGATGAAACGGCAGGATAGATACTCCCCAATAAATAAGTAAAGTGATATGGAGGATAAAACTCATGTTTTTTCTGCATATGTTTCGAAAGTTTTCCCAACAAGCGATCGTATTGCCGGCGAACCTTTCCCGGATGGTTGACTGCTTGTCCGATAGAATCCACCTGTTTTTCAATTTCGTATTTGAATGTATTACACTCTCTGCAGCTTGAGTGAAACTCGTTTATGTGTTTTGCCATACGAAGAAATTCTTCAATGCGGAAAAAGCGCAGGTCTTTTTCCCGGGCGTTTGCAGTTTGTTCCCTGGTCGTGTTTTCTATAGTATTGTACCAATCCATTTCAAATCTTTTTAAAAAGAAAAAATGCCCGACAATGCGGGCATTTTATATCTTGGCTTAATCTCTGTTTTCTCTTGGAGGACGAGGCCCGCGGCGATCACGATTGTCACGGTTGTCACGATTGTCACGACGTGGAGGGCGACGATCGCGGTCACCACGTTCAGGACGTTCACGTTCTACATAACCTTCAGGTTTTGGCAATAAGACTTTTCTTGAAAGTTTAAATTTGCCATCACGGTCAATATCCAACAATTTAACTTCAACTTCTTCACCTACCTTAAGGGCATCTTCCACGTTCATCAAACGTTCCCAGGTAATTTCAGAAATGTGAAGCAATCCTTCTTTTCCAGGTAGAATTTCGATGAACGCACCAAACGAAGTAATTGATTTTACTTTCCCTTTGTACACTTCACCTTTTTCCGGCATCGCAATGATTCGCTTAACGCGCTCTTTGGCAGCATCAAGAGCTTCTTTGTTCAATCCTGAAATTTCAACCCAACCAAAATCATCACGTTCTTCAATAACAATTACAGTTTTTGTTTCTTCCTGCATTTGCTGAATATTCTTTCCTCCAGGTCCAATGATTGGTCCAATCATTTCTTTTGGAATCTGAATAGTTTCAACACGTGGTACATTTGGTTTGTATTCGGCACGTGGCTCAGGAATAATCTCCAGGATTTTTCCTAAAATATGCTCACGTCCTTCTTTTGCTTGATGCAATGCTTTTGAAAGTACTTCGTAAGAAAGTCCGTCAACTTTGATGTCCATCTGAGTTGCGGTAATACCTTTTTCGGTACCAGTTACTTTGAAGTCCATATCTCCCAGGTGATCTTCATCTCCCAAAATATCAGAAAGAACTGCAAATTTGTCTGAACCTTTGTCGGTAATTAATCCCATTGCAATACCCGATACAGGACGCTTCATGTTCATCCCTGCATCTAGCATACACATGGTTCCTGCACAAACAGTAGCCATCGATGAGGATCCGTTTGATTCTAAAATATCCGAAACAACACGAACAACATATGGGAAATCTTCAGGGATCATTCCTTTTAGTGCGCGGAAAGCAAGGTTTCCGTGACCAATTTCACGACGACCTAATCCACGAGGAGTTTTTGCATCACCTACACAAAATGGAGGGAAATTGTAATGCAACAGGAATTTCTCAGTTCCCTGGAAAGTTACATTGTCAATTTTCTTAATATCCATTTTTGTACCTAAAGTGATGGAAGAAAGTGATTGAGTTTCTCCACGAGTGAAAATGGCTGAACCATGAGCTCCTGGTAAATAATCTACTTCTCCCCAGATAGGACGAATTTCATTTGTTTTACGACCATCCAAACGAATACCTTCATCTAAAATCATGCGACGCATTGCTTCGCCTTCAACTTTATGGTAGTAACGTCTGATCAGTTTTTCATCCTGAACAAGGTCAATTTCTTCATTTTCAGCATTTGCTTCCAAGTATGCTTCTACATACTCATCGACAATTTTAGCAAACGACTCAATGCGAAGTTGTTTGTCTTTAATTTGCTGTTTTGCAATTTCGTAGCATGGAGCGAGCAAGTCAGCTTCAACTTTAGCTTTCAGTTCTGCATTATTCACTTCGTGACAATACTCACGTTTAACAACGCCAACTTCAGCTGCTAATTCTTCCTGAGCTTTACAATGAACTTTGATGGATTCGTGTGCAAATTTAATGGCATCCAGCATCTCTTCTTCGGACACTTCATCCATTTCACCTTCAACCATCATAATATTATCGTAGGACGCAGCAACCATGATGTCAATATCTGATTCAGCTAGTTGTGCACTGCTTGGGTTGATGATAAATTCACCATCCAGACGGGCAACACGAACTTCAGAAATTGGAGTTTCAAATGGTACATCAGAAACAGCAATTGCTGCTGATGCTGCTAACCCGGCCAATGAATCGGCCATTACATTTTCGTCATAAGAAATGAGGCTAATCATCACTGCAGTTTCTGCGTGATAGTCCTCAGGGAAAAGAGGGCGAAGCGCGCGGTCAACCAAACGGGCAACCAATATTTCATCATCTGAAGGACGAGCTTCTCTTTTAAGGAATCCACCAGGAAAACGACCTGCTGCTGAAAATTTTTCGCGATAGTCTACCGATACCGGCATAAAATCAACATCTTCTTTGGCATCTTTGGCTGAAACCACAGTTGCCAGCAACATGGTGTCACCCATTCTAACAACAACTGCCCCGTCAGCCTGTTTGGCTAATCGTCCGGTTTCAATCGAAATTGTCCGGCCGTCACCAAGGTCAATTGTCTTAATAATTGCTTGATTCATAATCAATTTTTGTGATAAAATTTAACAATACAAACTTTGTCGAATGGTGGTGGGGATTTCAAAAATAAGAAAAGGCAATAAATATATTGCCCTTTCTCTTGAAAAATTATCGACGTAATTTTAATTCTTTAATGATCGCACGATAGCGTTCAATGTCTTTTTTCTTGAGGTAATCAAGTAAGCTACGACGCTTACCTACCAAACTAATCAATGCACGCTGTGTGCTGTAATCTTTTTTGTTTTTTTTCAAGTGCTCAGTTAAGTGAGCAATACGATAAGAAAACAATGCGATTTGACCTTCGGCAGTACCTGTGTCTTGAGCATTTTTTCCAAACTTTTCAAAAAACTCTTGCTTCTTTTCAGGAGTTAAATACATTTTCTTTGTCTTTAAATTGTGATACAATCTTTAATCCGTTGCATTGCATTCAATAACAACGGCTTAAAATTAATTTCTAAAAGCTGCGCAAAAATAACTAAAATTCTTTGGATGTCAACTTTTTATCGTTTTTTTCTTTTTGTGTTTGAGAGAAACAATCACGGATCGTGATAGCACAGGACAGGTTGTTGATTTGATTTATTAAATTTGATAAAATTATAAGTTGAAACTAATACCTAACTAACATGTCACAAAAGATACGATTTTATGCGAAACTGGCTAAAGTTTGGCAATTGTCCCTTTATCTTGTATTTATCCCTTTAGTTTTTACAAGCTGCAGTAAACAAGTTCCTCCTCCGGAACCTTGTGGACCAACTCCAACCGAACGCCAATTAGCCTGGCATCAAATGGAGCAATATGCTTTTATTCATTTTACAACAAATACGTTTACTGATTTAGAATGGGGATATGGAGATGAAAGTACAAGTGTATTTAATCCAACGGCATTAGATGCAAACCAGTGGGCAAAAACAATAAAAGAAGCTGGGCTGAAGGGAATTATCCTGACTTGTAAGCATCATGATGGGTTTTGTTTATGGCCCAGTGAATATACAGAACATGATATTGCAAACAGTCCGTATAAGGATGGAAACGGGAATGTGGTGGAAGAGGTGTATGAAGCATGTAAAAAGTATGATCTGAAATTTGGGATCTATCTTTCTCCATGGGATCGAAATCATGCAAAATATGGCACTCCTGAATATGTTGAATACTATCGCAATCAATTGAAAGAATTGTTCAGTAAATACGGGCCGGTTTTTGAAATGTGGTTCGATGGAGCGAATGGAGGAGATGGCTATTACGGGGGAGCCAATGAGAAACGAAAAATTGATGGTTCAACCTATTACGATTGGCCGACAACTTTAAGAATGGTCAGGGAAATGGAACCGGAGGTGATCTTTTTTAGTGATGCAGGTCCAGACATTCGATGGTGTGGAAACGAACGGGGATCTATGGGAGAGACCAATTGGAATACAATTACTCCCGATACTTTATACGCTGGGAAAAGTGGCATCACCAAGTTGCTCAATAGGGGTTCGGAAGACGGGACCGCATGGATTCCTGCAGAGGTGGATGTGTCTATCAGACCAGGATGGTTTTATCATGCTGATGAAGATGACCAGGTTCGAACTCCGGAAAACCTATTTAAAATATATCTGGAATCAGTTGGGCGAGGAGCGAACCTATTGTTGAATATTCCTCCTGATCGCAGAGGCTTGATTCATGAAAATGATGTTACATCGTTGAAAGAATGGAAGCAAATGATTGATGATGCGTTTAAAACAAATTTAGCCTTAAATGCTGGAGTAGATGCATCAAGCGTGCGAGGGAAATCAAAAGACTATTCTGGCCCAAATGTAACTGATGCTAATCCCGAGACTTATTGGGCAACGAACGATGAAGAATTAACTGGACATTTAGTCATCAATTTGGAGGGTGCGAAATCGGTTAATTATGTCGTGCTTCAAGAGTACATCAAACTTGGACAACGGGTGAAAACTTTTGATGTTGAAGCGTTAGTAGATGGGAATTGGGAAATAGTAAAAACGGCGACAACAATAGGGTACAAGCGGATAATTCCTGTTGGCGGAATTCAGACCGATAAAATCAAGATTTCGATTACTGAATCAAAAGCTTGTCCGGTTATCTCGAATGTGGAGGTTTATTAACTCAATAAATAGGTGAACAAATAAAAAAGTCCCGGCATTTCTTGTTCCGGGACTCTCTTTATATTAATAAGTGGACGGTTCTTAATTATTCCCCTTTTCCAGTAAATTTCGAAAATTCTTAATTTGTTCAACAGATCCAATTACAAATAGCTGATCACCCCGGCTAAGTGTTAGTTCCGGATCGGGATTGAAAACATATTTTGCACCACTGATTTTAATCCCAATGATGTTGATCCCAGATGTGTCCATGTCTTTAAGCTGTTGGATGGGCTTATTTACAAACTGATCAGACATGTTGGTGCAGCTAATTTCTTCCAGGCTTACATCTTTACTTTTTTGAAGTAGAATGTTTTCAACAAACTCGACAACATCGGGTTGAGTGACCAGTTTCGCCATCCGTTGTCCACCGATTCGTTCAGGCATGATAACATTCGTAACACCTGCTCTTTTTAATTTTGTAACTGATTCAATCTCTGATGCACGACTCACAATTCGAAGTGCCGGATTCATGCTTCTGGCTGTAAGCGCTACAAATACATTATCCGCATCATTTGGAGTCGTAGCAATTAAAGCACGGGCTTTATCAACACCTGCATGTTTTAAGACTTCCTCATGGGTTGCATCCCCTCGAATGTAGAGCAAAGTGGCATCTTCCCGAATACGGCTGATCACATTCTCACGCTTGTCGATGATGACGAATTTAATGCCATGATCACGGAGTTCCATTGCTGCCTGCTCTCCATTTCTGCCATATCCAATAATAATGGCATGATCTTTTAGTTTAACAATTTTTTTATCCACGCGATATGTTTTTAAGTAATTTTTTAGTTCTCCATCAAATACAAAGCGGGCCATTGTAGAACCCACCCATGCAAGGCTTCCCAGGCTAAAGAAAATAAGTCCGGAAGTGAAAATTTTGCCGACATCAGACAGTGGTTTGATTTCCCGAAATCCAACTGTTGAGATTGTGATAACCGTCATGAAAAATGCGTCAATTGGCTTTAGTTCTTCCAGATACATGTATCCAAACGTGCCTGAGAGAATTGTAGCAATAAATAAAAAAATTGCCAACTGTATCGTTCGGTTTGAAATCTCTTGAAATTTATTGACCTGTTGATTCATGATTCCCGGGAATGTTTTTTTTAATGAGCTTTGCACCCAGGTGGCAATTTAAGCATTTTTTGTGGTTGCAGTAACAATTTTTTAATTGAATCAATGCTTGACTTTCAAATGCTGAACTGGCTTTAATTCCCATTTTCTCCCAGTTTGAGATGATTGAATTTTTTTCCGGGGGGATTGAATCAAGGTAGTCTAATGCCAGATCTTTCAGTTTTTCAACATGATGATAATCTCCATAAACAAACAAGAATGGAACAATGGTATTAATTACAATATTTTGAAATGCAGACTCGCCCAAATGTTTTTTACGAATGGGTGCTGTTTTATTGAATCGATAATGATTATCCCAATAGTTGGACGCAGATATATCAAATAATTTTTGAATTGATTTTAAGTCTGTGAGTTCTATTAATCGTGAAAATAGAGCCGACGACTGATGAATTAAATTTGCAAACTGAGCAATTCGGAGGCTTGGAAAGTTGACTGGACGTAATCGTAGGAACTTCCATAAATGAGCCTCTATTGGTTTCAGTTTATATTTCTTAAATAGATAGGAGTATTCTTTTCGCAATGCCAGGTAGTAATCGTCTCCTAACAGTTCTTGGTTCAGCAAACCCGCAGTTCCGAATAGCAATGCTTCCAACTGAAATAAATCGTTTTTGTGCTTGCCCAATATTGATAAGGGTACTGCTTTTGCCAGCATTTCGAACGGTAGTGCATTGGTTTTGAATCCAAAGTTGCGTGCAAGAAACTGGTAGAATGTTTCGTTCCAATCATTGTTGTTTTGAGCCAGCCTATCGGTTATTTCACTGGTTTTCTGTTGCAATCGTTCAATCATTAACGAGTGAAAACGGATTTTCAGTTCCAGCAAGTCGGCTTCCCTGATTATACTTCCGCAGGCGACCCATGCTTTCGATTTTAATAAATCCTCATAGTTGGTTTCTAAATGTTTGGGGTAGTCGAACTGATAGGTTGCAATTTTTTCTTTGTTCGAATTGAAGACAATATGGTCGTTGCATTGCACCACGTGTAAAATAACATTGTCGTACGCAGCATCTTTTTCGTGCTGGTGACGGTTCCAGTCAGACGCTTTTTGATGAATTTCGACATTCCCGGCCCAGGACGTTTCTCCGATTTTAATTCGTGCATTAAAAAAGTCAGGCCCCGAATCGGTATTGTGTTGCCCCGGCTGAATTATCTCAATAATATCACCATCAGTGGTTTGCATGTTCTGCGCATAATACAAGCGATGTTGCCAGATAAATTGTAGGAAAGCTTCGTTCATAACAGGGTGGATTTTTCATTAAAGTTATGAAAAACAAATTAAATTATTTGGTTTCCAGTAGTGGTTGTTTTGTTTGCAGAAGCATTCAGCACCTGATGATTTTTTTCTGCTTATGAATGGATAACTCTCTAGTGAGTAAATAAAATATAATAGGTATCAATTAATAAAATAATAGGTATTATATTTCATTTTAATAAGTATTAGATTTAAATTTAATAGCTATTAATAATTTATGATTTAATTAGATAATGAGTGTAAAATACAAATTGATTAAGCAAGCGACACCCGGGATCAAAGGTGGTGGTGCTTATAAATATTATGTGAGGGCTTGTGAGCGCCAGAAATCAACACTAAATGATGTTGCTTCAAAGCTCGCCGAACGATCGTCGTTGAGTAGGGCAGATGTGGTTGGAGTACTTACTGGGTTGGCTGATTTGGTGCCTGAATTGTTGTTGAATAACCAAACTGTGGAGCTTGGAGAGTTGGGGATTTTTAGTCTTCACTTAAAAAGTGAGTCTGCCGAACAGCCACGAGTAGATGCTTACCGACTAATTAAAGGTGTGCAGGTGCATTTTTCTCCCGGATCAGAGTTGAAGCGTGCTGTGCGTTTTCCGGACTATGAAAAATCGAAGCTTAATAAATATTAAAACGGGCAACAAAAAACCCGACTGTTTAGCCGGGTTGTATCTTGGTTCTTGAATCTAATATCTTTGTTCTTCTAAAGCAAATCTGCTTCGAGCAACAATTCTTCCATATCCACCTGTACTTCCATGGCAGCTTCGCGAGCTTTTTCAGCAAAGTCAGTTTCTGAAGAGGCATATATAATTCCGCGGCTCGAATTGACAAGTAATCCACATTGATCATTCATACCGTTTCTGGCAACTTCTTCTAAGCTTCCGCCTTGTGCACCAACTCCAGGAACCAGCAAAAAGTGTTCTGGAACAATCACTCTGATTTCTTTTAGCTTTTCTGCCTTGGTGGCACCCACCACGTACATCATCTGATCAGTATCTCCCCAATTTTGCGATGTTTTTAATACCGATTCAAACAACTGATCACCACTTGCTTCGTCTTTTAAATATTGAAAATCTGCGGCTCCCTTGTTCGAAGTTAAAGCTAACAGAATCACCCATTTGTCAAGATATGTCATGAATGGTTTTACCGAATCTTCTCCCATGTATGGAGCAACGGTAACCGCATCAAAATCCATGTGATCGAAAAAAGCGCGGGCATATAAATTCGAAGTGTTTCCAATATCGCCACGTTTGGCATCGGCAATAATAAACTGCTCGGGGTATTTCTCACGAATATAATGAACGGTCTTTTCAAGACTTTCCCAACCGGAAACGCCTAAGCTTTCGTAAAATGCCAGGTTGGGCTTGTAAGCGACACATAAGTCTTGCGTGGCATCAATAATTTCTTTATTAAAAGCAAATATGGGATCAGAAGTATCTTTTAGGTGTGCTGGTATTTTCAGTATGTCTGAGTCTAATCCAACACATAAAAAACTCCGTTTATTTTTGATTTGTTCGAAGAGTTGTTCTTTGTTCATTGCGAAATATTCTATGTTTTTACAGTGGTATATACGTTGCGAGTTCCGCGTTTTAAAAAAACGAACTCCGTAATTTGTAACCCGAAACCCGGTTTAAATTTCTGCTTCTTTTAGTTTTTCAGCGTTTTCCTCAACTTGTAGTTTTTCGATAATTTCATCAATGTCACCATTGATAATAGCCTGTAAATTATATAAAGTCAGGTTGATTCGGTGATCAGTAACACGACCTTGCGGCCAGTTGTAGGTGCGAATCTTTGCTGAACGGTCACCAGTGGAAACCATCGTTTTTCGTTTCGATGAAATTTCATCCAGGTACTTTTGGTACTCCATGTTATACAGGCGAGTACGCAATTCAGCCATTGCTTTATCCAGGTTTTTCAATTTTGATTTCTGATCCTGACACTGAACGACAATACCTGATGGAATATGTGTTAAGCGAATTGCAGAGTAAGTGGTGTTCACCGACTGTCCACCTGGGCCGGAAGAACAGAACTCATCTCGTCGGATGTCTTCAGTTTTTAATTCGATATCGAATTCTTCAGCTTCGGGAAGCACTGCAACCGAGGCTGCAGATGTGTGAACACGTCCTTGCGTCTCCGTTTGAGGAACTCGTTGAACCCGGTGAACTCCGGATTCGTACTTCATGACACCATAAACACCGTCGCCACTGATTTTGGCTACAATCTCTTTGTATCCACCAGAAGTTCCCTCATTCACGTTGGTAATCTCCATTCGCCAACCTTTTTTCTCACAGTATTTGGTATACATGCGGAAAAGGTCTCCGGCAAAAATACTTGCTTCATCACCACCGGTTCCAGCCCTGATTTCAAGGATTGCATTTTTACCATCCTCCGGATCAGCAGGAACAAGCAGCAGTTTAATTTCTTTCTCTTTTTCCGGCAACTGAACCTCGCTGGCTTCAATTTCTTCCTTCGCCATTTCCCTTATTTCCGGGTCTGATTCTTCAGCCAACATTTCCCTTCCGGACCGAATGTTGTCAACTAAAGCTTTATATTCTTTGAATGCCTGAACCAACGACTCCATTCGTTTGTATTCCTGGTTCAGTTTCACGTAACGCTTCATGTCGGACATCACCGAAGGGTCGGTAATTTGTTGCCCCACTTCGTCAAAGCGATGTTGAATTGCTTCGTATTTTTCTAAAATTGAATGATCTGCCATATTTTCTAGATGCTAGATACAAGATTTAAGATACTAGATTGTCAGTCCAGAATCAAAGATCGGGTATCAAGTTTTAATATTCAAAAGTTCCGTATTCAGATTGAATGGTGAGTTTTTTGCCTTCATAAGCTTCAACCCGACCAACAATTTGAGCATCAATGTCAAATGATTTTGAAATTTCTATAATAGATTCAGCAAGTTCAGGCTTTAGGTATATTTCCATTCGGTGTCCCATATTGAAAACCTTATACATTTCCTGCCAATCTGTTTTCGATTCTTGCTGAATCATTTTAAAGAGAGGAGGAATTGGAAACATGTTGTCCTTGATTACATGCACTCCATCAACAAAATGCAATACTTTTGTTTGTGCTCCCCCTGAGCAATGAACCATTCCGTGTATATCGCTGCGATGCTGGTCCAGAATTTTCTTAATAACGGGTGCATAAGTGCGGGTTGGCGAAAGAACCAGTTTGCCGGCATCTAATCCAAGCCCTTCAATTGTGTCAGTAAGTTTTTTACTCCCGGAATAAACCAACTCGGCAGGCACATCAGAATCAAAACTTTCAGGATATTTTTCAGCAAGATAATTGGCGAACACATCATGACGGGCAGAAGTTAATCCGTTGCTTCCCATGCCACCATTATATTCCTTTTCGTAGGTTGCTTTTCCAAATGATGATAGACCTACAATTACATCTCCAGCTTGAATATTATCTGCAGAAATGACCTCATCTCTTTTCATTCGGCAGGTAACGGTTGAATCGACAATAATGGTCCTTACCAAATCACCTACATCTGCAGTTTCACCTCCGGTAGGATAAATTCCAATACCCATTTCCCGCAATTCAGCGCAAAGTTCATCGGTTCCATTGATGATGGCAGCAATGACTTCGCCGGGAATCTTATTTTTGTTGCGACCGATGGTTGATGACAATAAAATATTGTCGGTTGCACCTATGCAAAGCAGGTCGTCAATATTCATAATTAGTGCATCCTGAGAAATGCCTTTCCATACTGAGATGTCACCGGTTTCTTTCCAATACATGTATGCCAGTGAAGATTTGGTACCCGCACCATCGGCGTGCATAATGTTGCACCAATCTGAATCTCCTCCTAAAATGTCGGGAATGATTTTGCAAAATGCTTTTGGATATAATCCCTTGTCAATATTTTTTATGGCGTTGTGCACGTCTTCTTTTGAAGCCGAAACACCCCTTGCCATGTACCTACTGTCGCTCATAAATTCTCTTACTAAATTCGAGGCACAAAGTTAATATTTTTAAGCGATTTTTTATAGGAAGAAAAATAGGGTTGTTTTCGCACAGAAAACAACCCTATTTTCATATTTTGAGTTGATTAAATAACTTTCAATTCTTTGCCAACTTTAATGAATGCATCCACCGCTTTATCGATTTGTTCTGGTGTATGAGCAGCAGATAATTGAACACGAATTCGTGCTTTGCCTTTTGGAACAACAGGGAATACGAAGCCAATTACATAAATACCATCTTTTAGTAATTCATCAGCAAATTTTACAGCCAATGGTGCATCATAAAGCATTACCGGAACAATCGCGGTTTCGCCTTTTACTAGATCAAATCCCGCTGCTTCCATCTTACTGCGGAAGTTGTTGGCATTTTCCATTGTCCGGTTTTGTAATTCGGATGAAGAAGTAAGCATCTCCAGAACTTTTAAAGTTGCTCCGACAGTTGCAGGTGCCAATGTGTTGGAAAATAAATAAGGACGAGAACGTTGGCGAAGCATCTCGATAATTTCTTTGCGTCCAGAAGTACAACCGCCATTTCCACCTCCAAGAGCTTTCCCAAATGTGGTTGTAATAATGTCGATTTTACCAAGTAAGCCGAAATGTTCAGCAGTACCACGCCCGGTTGCTCCTATATAACCCGATGCATGAGAATCATCGACCATTACCAATGCATCATATTTATCCGCTAACTCAACAATTTCGGGCAACTTGGCTAAATCACCATCCATGGAAAAAACACCATCTGTTACGATGATTCTATATTTTGTGGATTGTGAGTCTTTTAAACATTGCTCCAATTCTTCCATATTGGAATGTTTGTAACGAAAACGTTGAGCTTTGCAAAGCCTTACCCCATCGATAATGGAAGCATGGTTCAATTCATCAGAAATGATGGCTGAGTCATCGCCTAAAAGTGGCTCAAAAACACCACCATTCGCATCGAAAGCTGCACAATATAGAATGGTGTCTTCTGTTCCTAAAAACTCAGAAACTTTTTGCTCCAGCGTTTTATGAATTTGTTGTGTTCCGCATATAAAACGTACCGAAGAAAGACCAAATCCCCATTCATTCATTATGGTTTGAGCTGCTTTCACAACTTCAGGGTGATTAGCCAGGCCAAGATAATTATTAGCACAGAAATTCAGTACAGTATCTTTATTATTAACAGTTATTTCTGAACTTTGAGAAGAGGTAATAATGCGTTCAGCTTTGTATAATCCTTGTTCTTTTAAGCTTTCTAAGGTGTCTTGTAAATCTTGCTTTATTTTTCCGTACATGCCAGAATTATTTGAGGGTTAAAAAGTCAGAATAATCAATCAGTACAAAGTAAGTGAATAACTTAATCTGAAAAAGTGAAATAAATCACAAATTCCGGATTCTGATCTTTAAATCAAATTATAAAATGGCAAATAAGTCGGTTATCCTTTTAGTCGTGGGTTTACAACATTGTTGAATAAAGAACCAAAAGTAAATGAAAGCCCCATGCGTATCTGATAACGATAAGCCGTAGCCATTTGTCGTTGTTTTAAAAGAATTTCTTCGATACTGGCTTCAGCTTTTTCAATAGAGAGGCGGTCGTTAATCATCGAGTAATTTCCAGATACATTTAAAGACAATCCTTTCCAAACCCGAACGTACAATCCTGACCAAATTGAAAGGCTGTTTTTCTGAAAGTCATGAAAGTAATTTTGAAAAGAAACTGAGGTGTATGCAGATCCCCATTCTTCTTTTACTCTGTACGCGATTGCAAATCGTTCACGGAATAAATCTTCATCTATTTTGTTGAAAATGGTTGTGTCATTGTATTGTCTTCCATTGTAACCTACAAAATATGAGAAACGAAGTTGTTTTCTGCTGGACAACTCGTATGGGAAAAGATTATATTCTATCGCAGGGAAGAACCAATAATTCAATTTGATGTTGTTATAGCTACTCGTTGAAATTCCATTTTCCATCCCAATTGCCATGTGGTCACCAATACTTTTTACAATTAGTGATTCAAATTTTCTGGATAAGCGGGTTGCTATAACTTCTTCTTCACCGGTGTCATACCAGTCTTCATCATAGTTGTTGTCAAAGTCGAATTCGTATCGCCATTCTGGTGTAATTCTGGTTGCTTCAAGTGATAAGTCTAAATCAAATTCACGTTCGGCTTCTTCACCAGCTATGTTGGAGTTTAAGTCAATGTCAAAGACCCAACTGTTCCATTTGTCTTTTTCAATAGCAACAGGTTTTTCATGATGTCCGTTAAATATCAGGTCAACCCATTCCTGAGCATGAGCCAGATAACGAACCATTCCCATTTTTATAACTTTTGTGTATCCTTCACGAACTTCAGTTCCGGTATCACTTCCTGATGAAAAATAAGATAAGGTATCGTTAAGTGTGTCAAATTCCTTTAGTCCAATAAAGTAAAACGTATATTCACGGCCACCACTTCCGGTTCGGTCTAAAGTTCCCAGTAAATGTACATTTGCGGCTTCTCTGGTTCGTACATAATTAACATGTTTCAATTCTTCACGAAGAAAATTAAAATCAATACCAGGAGCATCAACAAAAACATTGACATCACCTACCTGTGATTCCGATTCCTGTGAATAAACATTGAAGGTAAACAGCAACAAAAAGACGTGTAAAATTGAAAATAGCTTCAGAGTTTTCATAATGAAATCGACGTAGAATTTTATTAGTGGTTTTGGTTACGCGCAAAATTAGAAAGATTAATTGATTATCAACCATTGATTTGCATGTCAAATGAGAAAAAAAACGTCTATTAAGAAATATTTACATTTAGAGGTCAAGGCGAAGTTGGTTGTCGAGTAATTGAAAACTCATTCTGTGAAAAGGTGTAGTTCCAAATTCTCTGATTCCATTTCGGTGAGCTTTGGTAGGATAACCTTTATTTTTATCCCATTGATAATTCGGGAATTTTTGATGAAGTTTAATCATCATATCATCCCGATAGGTTTTTGCAATTACTGAAGCTGCCGCAATCGGTAGCAACTTCCCATCGCCTTTGATAACGCAGGTGTGTTCAATTTCAGGAAAAGGTTTGAATCGATTACCATCAATTAATAGATGTTCCGGAATTTTCAAAAGTTTCTCAACTGCCCGGTGCATTGCTAAAAAAGAAGCGTTTAATATATTAATCTCATCAATTTCAATATTGTTGACAATACCTACTGCGAAGGCCATAGCTTCTGCCTCGATAACAGGTCGCAACTGGTAGCGTTGTTTTTCTGTTAGTTTTTTTGAGTCGTTTAGTAAACTGTTTTCGAAATGTGGTGGGAGAATTACGGCTGCAGCAACCACAGGACCAGCCAAACAACCTCTTCCGGCCTCATCGCATCCAGCTTCAATTCTTCCTTCTTCTAAAAATAATTTCAGGGAATTTTGCACTTTACTCTTTCTCACAACTCATTCAACTTTTAGGTGTTTAAACAAATCTGAATGCTTCCCCAGAGTTGGTCTGCGGTTTTGTCCCAACTAAATTTCTTTTGTTGTACGTGTCCTTTTCTTATTAAATCCATCCTGAGTTGTTCATCTTCGAGTACATTAATCATGGCATCTTTTATTTGGCTGATGTCGAATGGATCGGCATAATAAACAGCATTACCACCAACCTCGGGAAGAGAAGTCGTGTTTGAACAAATTACAGGAATACCAGCGCTCATGCCCTCAATCACCGGGATACCGAATCCTTCAAAGAAAGGAACAAACGTTAACGCAAGGGCTGCTCCTAGAACTTGGTGTAAGTCCTGGATTGTTAATCTTCCGGTAAATATCACATCATCCTTAAAGCGCATTCCCTCATAGGTTTTTGTAATATCGCCGGTTTTAAACATTTCCCCGCCAGTAATCAATAGTTTAACATTACTATCCATGGAAGTGCGAAATGCGTCATAAGCTCTTAATAGTCCACAAATATTTTTGCGTGGATGGAGCGAACCGATATATAAAAAGTAAGGTTTTCCGTTGCTGTATTTCAAACGAGTTTGATCCTGTTCTTCAGTGTCGGTTGGAGTGTATAAGGTATTTACGCCATTGTAGATAACGTCAATATTGTCCGGATTAAGTTTATACGTGCGGACAATATCTTCTTTTGAATAGAATGATACAGTTGCAATACGTTTGGCTTTCCGGGCAAACTTTGGAAAAAAGAAATTATAATATTTTGCTGTCAACCAGGGTAAATCTTTGGGGCGGTGTGCAAAGTTAATGTCATGAATAACTGTAAGTTGCTTTACTTTAGTATTGAGGGATAAGTATCCATCTGGTGAGAGGAATAAATCTACTTTATATTTTTTCAGGATTCTGGGTACTTGTAATTCAAACCACATATACCACAAAATTGGATGTCTCGTGGGAGGAGGTATAACAACGGGAATGACATTATCCGAGAAAATAAATTCTTCATCATATGGCCGGTCAAACAGGAAGATGAATTTATGATAGGGGTGATTTCTCGTAATTCTCGAAAGAGTTTCGCGAGTAAACCAACCAATTCCTTCCAGTTTTCCTTTTTGCAATAAGCGGGTATTAACGGCAATGACCATTTGATTTTTCATTAGATAGATTTCATCTCAAATGTACAAAGTCTGCCCAAAAAATGCTTACTTTTATCCAAATTAATCTGCAAAAAGCCGCAGCTTTGAAACGAAAGTTTGTTACAAATTTACTGCTGATCCTTTTCCTCAATATTTTAATTAAGCCTTTCTGGATATTTGGGATAGACCGGACCGTTCAAAATATCGTTGGTTCAGAAACCTGGGGCCTGTACTTTTCATTGCTCAATTTTTCTATGATCCTTAATATTTTGCTTGATCTTGGGATTACCAATTACAATAACCGGAACATTGCCCAACATCATCAACTTTTGTCCAAGCATTTGAGCAATATTGTTGGCTTGAAGTTCATGTTGGCAATTGTTTATGCCATTGTTTGTTTGGTAGTCGCTTCGGTTATTGGCTACAATGAAGTCCAGTTTCACCTGTTATTTTTCTTGATATTTAACCAGTTCCTGGTTTCATTTACCATGTATCTCCGATCCAATATTAGCGGACTTCACCTGTTTCGGACAGACAGCCTCTTATCTGTGCTAGATCGCAGCCTGATGATTGCATTTGTTGGGGTGTTACTTTTTACCGATTGGTTTGGAGGGTACTTTTCCATTGACTGGTTTGTGTATGCGCAGACTGCAGCCTATGCGTTTTCAAGCTTAATAACATTTGTAATTGTTTTGGCGCAATCTGGTAGAATCAGGATAAGGTTTGACTACCGATTCTTTTTAGTGTTTTTGAGACAAAGCTATCCATACGCATTGCTCATTTTATTGATGTCCTTTTACAACCGGATGGATTCGGTGCTGCTTGAACGATTGCTCCCTGATCCTTTGGGTAAAGAGCAGGCAGGAATATATGCGCAGGCCTTTAGGTTGTTGGACGCATTTGCAATGTTTGGGGTGTTGTTCGCAGGCTTGTTGCTACCCATTTTTGCGAGAATGATCAAACAAAAGGAGGAATTGGGGCAGATGCTTCGATTTGCATTTCTTCTAATTATTGTTCCGGCAATCATCATAGCAGTTTCTGCAAATGTTTACGAGAACGAGATTATGCACTTGCTTTATTGGGAGCATGCTGATCAGTCTGCTCCCATTTTTGGGATTTTGATGATTGGTTTTATAGGCATTGCAACCACCTACATTTTCGGTACGTTGCTAACTGCCAACGCAAGTATGAAGCAGCTGAACCTGATGGCAGCTTTTGGCATGGTGATTAATATTGGTCTAAACCTGGCATTGATCCCAATCATGAATGCGATGGGCCCTGCATACGCTAGTTTGATAACCCAAATCTTTACTGGTATTGCTCAATTAATCATTGCAGTGTATGTTTTCAAACTTTCGGTAAACTACCTTTTAATTTTAAAATTGATTGGGTTCAGCATTTTCACCATATTAGCGTTTAAAGTTTCAACTTTATTGGATGGATGGATGCTTGGTTTTGGTCTGGCAGTACTATCCAGTGTGCTTTATGCATTGGCAACCCGTCTGATTAATCTGAAGACTTTCTTTTTGATTTTGAAAAATGAACAGTGATGCATCAATTAACTCCGGAAGATATAATCAATAATGAAAACTTTGAGTTGATTGCTGAAGTTGAGCACGTCAAAATAAAGGCATTCATCATGGAGCAGGTGATGAAAGAAAAAGAAGTAATTCGTGCTTATGGGATTTACCAGGTGAGCATGATGGCTATCTTTTTATTTATTCTTGTGAAAGCTATTATTGCATGGACTCGAGCAGCTGCTGAGCCTATTGGATGGATTGGATTATCTGTTGTTTTTTCTCTGACGGCTTTGGTTGTTATTCACGAGTTAATTCACGCGCTTGCCTACTGGACTCTGGGAAAACGTAACCTGAAAGTAGGTGCAATGTGGCGGAAATTTATCTTTTATATTGCCGCCGATCGCCAGGTCGTTGATTTTTCTTCTTTTCGAAAAGTCGCTTTAGCTCCATTTGTTGTGGTGAAAATGGGTTGTATTGTTCTGGCAATTTATTTTTGGACTACTTCATTGGCATATTTCTTCATGAGCTTAATGTGTATCCATTCCTTGTTTTGTGCCGGAGACATTGCCATGCTGGCATTTTATCATCTTCATCATGATAAGGAAATCTATAATTTTGATGATTTGAAAGAGGGCAAAACCTATTTTTATTCCAGGAAGTCATCTATTTAATGATGATTCAAGCTTTAGCGATGTCGTCAAAAATTCCCATTCCTAATCTTGTTAAAAATATCCCAAAGCACGATTCCAGCGCTTACAGAAACGTTGAAAGAATGCTTGGTGCCGTATTGTGGAATTTCAATAGCCCCATCACAGAGGTCAATAATTTTTTGCTGTACTCCTTTTACTTCATTCCCAAAAACCAAGGCTAGCTTTTCATTTTCTTTTGGTTGAAAATCTGGAAGCATAATACTGTTTTCAACCTGCTCAATCGCAAAAATTTTATAACCTTTTTCTTTTAAATCAGCCAACGAATCTTCGGTTTGTTCGAAGTATTTCCAATCAACCGATTTCTCTGCATCCAATGCAGTTTTATGTATTTCCTTATTTGGAGGGGTTGCTGTAATTCCACATAAGTGAATGGCTTCGAGTAATAATGCATCCGATGTGCGGAAAAAAGAGCCAATGTTATTACAGCTTCTAATATTATCCAGAACAACGACTACCGGATTTTTGGTAGTCGTTTTATATTCATCTGCACTGATTCTTCCAAGTTCGTGAGTTCGTAATTTTCGCATTTGTTTTACCAATTTACAGGTTTCCTTTTAAATGGCATGGTCATACATCTGGCGCCGCCACCACCACGGGCTAATTCCGATCCGGCAATTGTTATAACACATTTTCCATTTCTTGGAATCACTTTTTCTTTGTTCAATATTTCATTGGCCTTGATCACTTCAAAACCATTTTTATTTAATTCTTCTACTGTTTTTACATTGCGTTCGTACCCGATGACCTGCCCAGGAGCAATAGCAAAAAAGTTGGCTCCACTATGCCATTGCTCACGCTCTTGTGCCCATGTTTCGTTACTTCCGCCGCACTTAACAGGTTTTAAATCCATCCCTAGCTTCTTTAAAGCAGCTGGTAAATTTTTCTCTTCAATAATGGAGGTGACTTCACCATTTTCAACTTGAATATGGATGGTGTGATATCGATTGGTCCCCAAAATAAGTGGTTCGTAAACCATGCAGGTATCCGTATCCAGAAAGGTGAAAACCATATCCAAATGGATGAAAGATTCCGGTGTATCTGGAAGCTCCTGAACCAAGATGTGGCGTACCTTTTCTTTCTTGGATTTAATACTTTCCAAAATGAAATCAATTCCTTCTGTGGAGGTTCTGATGCCTGTGCCAATAACTAATACATCTTCACGGGCAACCTGAACGTCTCCGCCTTCAATAGAAATATTTTTCCCAACAGATAATACTCCTGGCTTTTCAGAATTGATTGTTTTTGTTTTCAAACTGGGATGATAATTAAATATAGCTTCCATGATCATGGCTTCACGATCACGCACTTTGTTTGCCATTTTCCCAATCAGTACTTCATCACGAATAGTCATTGATGCATCACGAGTAAACAGAAAGTTGTGAAGCGGCCAAAGACTAAAACGCTCCTGGCTCAAATATCGTGTAAGGTTATTCCGGTTGATAGGCACTCCCTGAATTAATTGACGGGAAAGTTCCTTTGCTTCCAGATCAACTAAAACAGGATAAATGTCCTCGGCTTGTTCCATCCTGCAAATGTCTTTCATTAAAGACTTTTTCACCTGATCGTCACTCAATATCTCAGATAGTAAGTCACTTACTTCATGGCATTCTGCTACTGACGACAAAACTCCTTTAAGTTGCCGGTATTCTTCGGTTGCTACCGATAAATTTAGAATGTCGCTGTATAGTGCACGCTTGGCTGTTTCTGGTGTCATTTCTTCAACCTCAAGCCCGGGTGTGTGGATGATCACGCCTTCGAGTTCCCCAAACTCAGAAGTAACGTTTACATTCATTTTAGACATGTTTTTACCCTTTTCAAATTTTAGCAAAGATAATAACTCTATACTAGAGGATAATTCTAAAGGCTACTTATTCGTTTCAGTTTAATAACATATATTATCTTCGCATTGAAGGAACAGAAAACATGAAGAAACTCTTTATATATATCATGTTAGCGTTGCTGGGAAGTATTGAAGCTCACTCGCAAATTCTCGATTCGTTGAATATATTAGAAGGCATTCAACAAGATGGAGACACTTTGCCTCACCAAACAATTGGGGCAGTTGTTGTATATCCGAAGAGGGATTTTAAAAACACGCGCCAGGAAAGACGGTATTGGCGTTTGGCTGCTAAAGTGAAGAAAGTTTATCCGTATGCTAAAAAAGCAGGAGAATTATTGGACAAATATGAAGCTGATTATGAGGCTGCCAATAGTCCAAAGGAGAAGCGGAGGTATGTAAAACAAGCGGAAAAGGAATTGTTTGATGAATATGGGCCACAACTAAAAAAGCTAACACTCTCGGAGGGACGAATCTTAATCAAACTGATTGATAGACAGACCGGACATACTTCTTATGATTTAATTAAGGATTTAAAAGGAGGTTTATCTGCTTTTTTTTGGCAAAGTGTAGCTCGAATATTTGGCAATGACTTGAAGGATGATTACGATCCGGTGGCGGAAGACCGGATTATTGAGGAAATTATATTTTACATTGAAGCTGGAATAATGTAATGAAACGACTATTTATCGGCATAAAGATTGAGCTTGAAGCTGTATTGAAGCAGGTGGCAGATGTGTTGAAAAGGCAATTGAAGAATGAACGAATCAAATGGGTTCCTGATGAAAATTTGCATATCACTCTTCATTTTCTGGGTAATACAAGCGCTGTTCAGCTTCAGAAAGTTGTAGAACTAATGCACATGGAAATCTCCCGGAAAAATAGTTTTTCATTTCGGTTGGGAGAGGTAGCTTATTTTAAACGTCATGCAATGCCTAGTGCATTGTTCTTTAGCCTGTATGATGCAGATGAGTTAATTGAGTTGGCTGGTAATTTAAAGGATGGATTGAAAGATTTGGGTTTTAATGTAGGAAATACCTTTAAGCCTCACTTGACACTTGGCAGGGTGAAAAACCTAAAGGACAAGAGGAATTTTTATGAAACGGTGCATGCTCTGCAAAACGATACGCAGCAAGTAGTGCAGGTTGAAAAAGTTATTTTATTTGAAAGTGTATTGAACCCGGCTGGCCCGATTTACAAACCACTGGAAATTATTTACCTGGAAGGTTGAGTTCCGTTTCCGTTTCCGTTGCCTTTAAAACAAGCCATGATGGTGTAAATCAGTATTTTGAGATCGACATAAAAAGAAATGTTTTTAAGATACACCAAATCATATGGAAGTCGTTCCAGCATTTGGTCAATATTGGAGGCATAGCCATATTTTACTTGTCCCCAGGATGTAATTCCAGGCCTGATTTTTTGAAGTTGTTTATAGTGCGGAGCTATTTTTACTATTTGATCGATATAGAATTGTCTCTCAGGACGAGGCCCCACCACTGACATTTCTCCTTTAATAACATTATAAAATTGTGGAATTTCATCGAGATGTGTACGTCTTAGAAAGTGGCCGATTGGTGTAATTCTTGGATCATTTTTGCCAGATAATTCAGGGCCATCAATTTCTGCATCAGCAACCATTGTGCGGAATTTGTAGATCGTAAATGGTTTCCCAAATCGACCAATTCTTCGTTGTTTGTATAAAATAGGTCCTTTTGATTCCGTTTTAATTATCACGGCAATGGCTACTAAAAATGGGATTAATAATATAAATGCTACAATTGAGAATACTACATCAATCATTCGTTTTAAATTCTCCTGCCAGGCTGGCATCAATCCATTTGATATTTTTATTAGCGGACTGCTATAAATAACATTCGTCTTAGCGTTTGCCGAGAGTAGGTCAAAAAGGTCAGGTATTCCCCAGATGGTCAGCGACCAGTTTTGAAGAGAAGTCAGAATCTTACTCATCAAGTCATGCTGGGTGGTTTCAAGTGCAATTATTACTTCTTCAAGTTCGTTGTTCTGAATGATTTCAGGTAAGTCGTTGAGGTTGCCTAATCTCGGTAAATTATCTTCCAGAGGATAGCGATCACTTTCATCAACACTTACAAACCCAATAAATTTATTGCCGGCGGGACGATATTGAGAGCTCAGTTCCCAGTATATTCGTAACGCTTTATCATTTCCTCCAATAATTAATGTGTTAAACCCAATTTCCCTTTTATGTATTTTGTGAACAGTCTGGCTGGTAAGAATAAACCTGAACAGGAAGGTGAGCCCAAAATGCAAACCTAAAAGCGTAAAAAACAGGTTGTAGTAGTTTTTATACGAGTCAATAAAGTCATCTAAAAGCAACGCAAAGAAAATAATTACCACTCCAATAATAGAAGTTGTAATTGTTTGTCCCAGTTCGATTAATCTTGATTTTCGATAGATTTTACTGTAGTACCCAGTTATGTAGTAGAAGGTTAGCCAAAAAACAGGAATGAAAATGAGACCCAAATAAAAGCGCGTAGTAAATTCTATTGGAACATCGGTGCCAAATTTTTGCGGCTCAATAAATAGTTTACGATAGATAAAAAACAATACCCAGCTTCCCGATGCAGCAATAAAATCAAAAAACAAGTACTTGGCAACTTGTACTTTTTTATTCATGAAATACGCAATTTACTTTGGTCAACTACCGGAACATGCATGCATGTTGTCCATTACAGACAAACGGCATAAATAAAAAAAATATTGCGGCAATTATAGGGAAATTAATTTGATAAGCTAATGTTCGGATATTTTAATTTTTCCTTTATTTCGTGTAGTGCTGATAACGCAAGATGCAGATCGTTCAATGATAGGGTGGTAGCATCTTTATTTTTGTGACTTTTAATAAATTCCTTCAGTGAATTTTTTTCACTGGCGCTAACCTGTGTTTCCGAATTTGTGATTTCAATATTTACAGGAACTTTATCTTTTTGAAAAATAGAAACCTTGCAGGATGATTTGGATTTTTCGCCCATGTAAATATTTAATTGGGCAACCGATCCTGAAATAAATTGCATGTGTAGGTTTAGCAAGAAATGCTTTTCTCCCTGAAGAGCAAAAACATCTATTTTCCGATACCCGCTATTATCCGTTTTTGAAAGATAAAGCAATACGTTCAGCAGCTCAAATTCAAGTTTGCCTTTTTCTTCCAGGTTAATGCTTATTTCTGTAAGCTGAGGTTTTTCCAACGTTGAGGATATTTTCAAAACGTCCGAAGTAAACAAATAAGGATTATTGATTTGCACAATGCACTCAGCTTCCTGTTGAAGCGAGATTAATTCTTTAATATCAGTTAGTTTGGAGAAAAATGCTTGTTGCAGAAATATGTTTTTGCTTTTGCGAAGAATCATTTTCAGAAAGTCTTTCTCTAATGTTCCATTGTGTGCAATATATACAGCTTCTGAATTCTCCAAAAGGCTTTCTTTTGCATATTGACTTTTTTCGCATTCTTCGGGATTTAATGACCCCGAAATTTTAAATTCCTTGAATTGTTGAATTTTTTGAATGTATTCAACGCCAATTTGACTTTTATTTAAAAT
Source organism: Sunxiuqinia sp. A32 (assembly GCF_052690465.1). Taxonomy (NCBI): domain Bacteria; kingdom Pseudomonadati; phylum Bacteroidota; class Bacteroidia; order Marinilabiliales; family Prolixibacteraceae; genus Sunxiuqinia; species Sunxiuqinia sp. A32. Next base: position 29,226 of record NZ_JBQYLI010000026.1, on the reverse strand, counting down.
TCCAATCCTTATCATCGCTGCAAATTATAAATAAATAGCTATTTTCAGGCTGTGTTAGAGATAGAACTTTTCAACTTCGTTTGTTGATAATGCAAATACTTTCCTTGCTTGTGAAGAAGGAGTTAATTTTTTTATAATAAAAAAATCAAAAATGATAGATTCTCGTGATACTCTGAGGCATCAGGGGCTTCGAAAAAGGCTGACTGAGGGAATTCGTATTAAGGGAATTCGTAATCAACAGGTGCTTGACGCCATCGCAAAAGTGCCACGGCACTTGTTTATGGATAGTAGCTTTATTCAGTTTGCCTACAAAGATCAGGCATTTCCCATCGGATCGGGGCAAACTATTTCGCAACCTTTTACAGTAGCATTTCAAAGTCAACTGTTGCAGGTGCAGCCAAATGAAAAGGTATTGGAAGTAGGAACCGGCTCTGGTTATCAGGCAGCTGTCCTTCTGGAAATGGGGATTAAGGTTTTTACCATTGAACGTCAGCGTGAATTGTATTTAAAAGCACAGCAATTGCTTCCGGAGATGGGATATTTCCCAAAGTTTTTTTACGGTGATGGATACAAAGGTTTGCCAACGTATGGACCTTTTGATGGTATTATTGTAACCGCGGGAGCTCCAATTATTCCCCAGGATTTATTATCTCAATTGCGTGTTGGGGGAAGACTGGTCATTCCTCTTGGACCAACCGAAAAGCAAATCATGACTGTAATTACCCGTGTTGATGAGGAGAACTATAAAAAGGAAACTCATGGAACATTTGTGTTCGTTCCTATGTTGAAAGGGACAGAGAAATAAAACAATTAGTATGATTCAGATTCAGAAATTCACATTTAATCCTGTTCAGGAAAATACCTATTTATTATATGATGAAACAGGGGAGTGTATTATTATAGACGCAGGTTGCCATTTTGATTACGAAAAAGAAGAGCTGGATAGTTTTATTACTGATAAAGGGCTCAAGCCGGTTAAGCTGGTTAATACGCATTGTCATTTCGATCATATACTGGGAATAACCCATTGCCGAACCAAATACAAGATTCCATTCTATGCTCACCAGGCTGATGAGTTTCTAATTGAAAATGCAGTTGCCCATGGAGATCGATTTGCTGTGCCTGTAGAACCGATTGATAAACCAGATCATTATTTGGATGAAGGAGATTTGGTGGAATTTGGTAATTCAAAACTGGAAATTATTCATGTCCCTGGTCACGCCCCGGGTAGCTTAGTTTTTCATCAGCCAGAACAACAATTTATTCTCGTAGGAGATGTCCTTTTTTATGGAAGTATTGGAAGAACCGATTTGCCTCAGGGAAGTTTTGAACAATTAATTTCCAATATTAAAAATAAGCTGTTTATTTTGCCGAATGAAACCGTTGTTTATTCTGGCCATGGTCCGGAAACATCAATTGGTTTTGAAAAGCAAAATAATCCATTTCTAATGGATTAAAAATTACCGGATAAAAGTCATTTTTCAATATTGTTTTTCGTCATAATATTGTCGAAAATTTTCAAATACTCTGAGCATGCCAAGTGATAAATTTGCTGCCCGTCATATAGGGCCAAGAAAACAAGAAGTTACAACTATGTTGGAAAAGATTGGTGTTTCTTCATTGGAAGAATTAATCAGTCAAACAGTTCCAGCAAATATTCGTTTAGAACAGCCTCTAAAACTGGAAGATGGTTTGACGGAACGTCAATATTATCGAAAGATATTATCGCTTGCATCAAAAAATAAGGTATTTAATACCTACATCGGAATGGGATACTACGACACAATTACACCCGCTGTAATTTTGCGTAATGTACTGGAAAATCCGGTTTGGTATACTTCCTATACTCCTTATCAGGCAGAAATTTCTCAAGGACGGTTGGAGGCCTTGTTGAATTATCAAACAATGGTTTGTGAGTTGGCAGGAATGGAGCTTGCTAATGCGTCGTTGTTGGATGAAGCCACTGCTGCTGCCGAGGCTATGATTCTCATGTATAATTCGCGTTCCAGGGTAAAAGCAAAAGCTGGAGCAAATGTCGTTTTGGTTGACAAATATATATGGCCTCAAACATTGGATGTGTTGCAAACCAGGGCAATTCCTTTAAATATCGAGTTGAAAGTGTTGGATGCCGTTGATTTCATTTTCACTGATGAGGTTTTCGGTGCAATTGTGCAATATCCAAACTCAAATGGAGAGATTATTTCTTACAAAGAAATAGCAGAAAAGGCACATGCTGCTGATAGTAAATTAGCTGTTGCTGCTGATTTGTTGAGTTTAGCCATGTTGGTTCCACCGGGAGAATGGGGTGCTGATGTTGTTTTTGGTAACTCGCAACGTTTTGGAGTTCCGATGGGCTATGGTGGTCCGCATGCAGCGTTTTTTGCTGCAAAGGATGAATTTAAACGTAATATGCCTGGACGCATTATCGGAGTTTCTAAAGATGTGCATGGGAATCGTGCGCTTCGGATGGCTCTTCAAACCAGGGAGCAGCATATTAAGCGTGAGCGGGCAACTTCAAATATTTGTACAGCACAAGCTTTATTAGCTACAATGGCTGGGTTTTATGGAGTTTATCATGGTCCTGAAGGTGTTCATCAAATTGCAGAACGCGTTCACTGCATTACTGTTTTGTTAGCAAAAGAAGTCGAAGCATTGGGATACAAACAACTCAATGAAAATTATTTTGATACCATACGTTTTGCTTTACCAAAGCATGTGAAGCTTGAGGATATTGAATGGCTCTCTCATGAATTGGAGATGAACTTCCGTTATTTTGAAACCGGTGAAGTTGGCTTAAGCATCGATGAAACGACCAATCTCGAAGATATTAACTGGATTATTGAAGTATTTGCAAAAGCTGCAAATAAACGGTATCCAACTATTAATGCATACCCTGAGATTTGCTCTATAAATGAAGACTTTTTGAGAACTTCTTCTTACATGAAGCAGGAAGTATTCAATAAATTCCGATCTGAGACAGAAATGGTGCGTTACATCAAAAGATTGGAGCACCGTGATATTTCACTGACTCATTCTATGATTCCACTCGGATCATGTACCATGAAATTGAATGCAGCAACAGAAATGCTTCCATTAAGTTGGATTGAGTTTGGCGGAATTCATCCTTTTGTTCCCAAAAATCAGGCTCGTGGGTATCAGGAAATGATGGAAGAGCTTCGTCGCGATCTTTCCGAGATCACCGGTTTTGCAGATGTGAGCTTGCAGCCAAACTCTGGAGCTGCTGGCGAATACGCCGGGCTCATGGTTATTCGTGAATATCATATCAGCAGAGGTGAGCCACAACGCAATGTTGTTTTAATACCGTCTTCTGCACACGGAACAAACCCTGCAAGTGCCGTTATGGCTGGGATGAAAGTGGTTGTTACTCCTTGTGATGAAAAAGGAAATGTTGACGTGGCGATTTTAAAACAAAAAACTGAAGAGTACAAAGATACCTTATCCGCATTCATGGTTACGTATCCTTCAACACATGGTGTGTTTGAGGCTTCCATAATTGAGATGTGTGATATTATTCATCAGTATGGCGGGCAGGTTTATATGGATGGTGCCAATATGAATGCTCAGGTTGGGTTAACCAATCCGAAACGTATCGGGGCAGATGTGTGTCACCTGAATCTCCATAAAACATTTGCTATTCCACATGGTGGTGGTGGCCCTGGTGTTGGACCGATTGCCGTAGCTGAGCATCTAGTAGAATTTTTACCATCGCATCCGGTCATGAATAATGGGCATATTGGGATTTCTGCAGTTTCTGCAGCTCCCTGGGGAAGTGCTTCTGTATTGCCAATTACCTATGGTTATATTAAAATGCTTGGTGCAGATGGTCTTACAAAAGCAACTGAGATTGCTATATTGAATGCCAACTATATTGCCAGTGAGTTGAAAGATACTTATGGTATTTTGTATACTGGAGAGAATGGGCGAGTAGCTCACGAAATGATTTTGGAATGTCGTCATTTGAAAAGTGAATCAGGCATTACAGAAGCAGACATTGCCAAACGTTTAATGGATTATGGTTTTCATGCTCCAACATTGTCTTTCCCGGTTCATGGAACATTAATGGTGGAGCCAACGGAGAGTGAGTCGGTTCAGGAGCTTGATCGATTCGTTGGAGCTTTAAAATCGATCTACCAGGAAATTATGGATATTACGGATGGCAAGCTGGATAAAGTTGATAATCCACTTAAAAATGCACCTCATACTGCAGAGACAGTAATTAATGATACCTGGGAGCATGGATATACCAGGCAGCAGGCAGCCTTTCCTCTTGAGTGGTTAAAAGAGAATAAGTATTGGGCCCCCGTTGGTAGAGTTGATGACGCATATGGCGATAGGAACCTGGTTTGTACCTGTGATCCAATTGAAAGTTATCAATAGCTGTCAATTTAATGGAACCCTTTTCGTAAATTTGGGTTACTATTATAAAGAGCTATGATAAGTTATCCAATTTCTAAAATCAACATTGGGCTAAATATTACAGAAAAGCGCCCGGATGGATTCCATAATCTGGAAACCATCTTTTATCCCATTCAACTTCAAGATGTACTGGAGGTGGTGGAGTCGGATGCTTTTGAATATAGTGCAAGTGGAATACCTGTTGATGGAGATGGGAAGGATAATTTGGTGGTAAAAGCTTACGAGCTGCTAAAAAGGGATTATAAATTACCGCCAGTAAAAATTCATTTGCATAAGAATATTCCCGCTGGTGCTGGTCTTGGTGGAGGTTCGTCTGACGCTGTTTCAATGATGAAGATGTTGGACCAGCTTTTTCAGTTGAAGATTCAGCCTAATAAGTTATTTGATTATGCACTTTCTTTAGGTAGCGATTGTCCTTTTTTTATTGATCCAAGACCTGTTTTCGCAAGGGGGCGAGGTGAAGTGTTTACGGATGTTCAAGTGAACCTTTCATCCTTTCATTTAATTTTGGTGAAACCTTCGGTGCATGTTTCCACTGCAGAAGCTTACAGTCAGGTCGAGCCTCACAAGAGTCGGCTGTCTTTGAATGGTTTGGTGAAGTTCCCGGTGACTAAATGGAAAGGAAATATTCAAAATCAGTTTGAGAGTTCTGTTTTTGCCAAACATCCGGAAGTGAAGGAAATAAAGAACAGACTTTACGATGAAGGTGCTGTTTTTGCATTAATGTCTGGGTCGGGTTCAGCAGTTTACGGGCTTTTTAGGAGTGAAAAACGAGGAATTGAAAATTCATTCCCAAAGGACTATCAAATATTTAGACATAAACTGTAAACCAGTGTAAAAAAAGGCCGATAGGAATTAAACTATCGGCCTTTTCTATATTGATTGCGTTGTGTTATTTATCCAACGAATTGCAAATTGCCTGATTAATTTTGCGAACCCGTGCTTCATCAATCTTCATTACTTTACGATCGTAAGTCATTAAGCCGTTTACTTCACCTTCAACATCTGTTGTCTGTGTATAAACACCTGCCGAGAATCCAGCTTTGATAAGCTTCAGTAACTCGCTGCCATATTTTACATACTCATCGGTAACTTCATCTGAATTCTTGAACTGGACATATCCCCAGTTTCTGTCTGTTGCCCAAAGATGATCTTCCAAGGCAAGTCCAATACCTCCGTATTCTCCAAGAACAGTAGCACGATTCGCATCATACAGATACATAGCTGGTCCTGGATAGTTGTGAAGGTCAAGCATATCTCCTACAGTGTAATGGTTACCTCCACTTGCTGGGTTTACCAAACGACTTGGATCATAAGCTTTTGTCCATTCAACAATTTCTTGTGTTTTAAATTGGCCCCATGCTTCATTGAAAGGTACCCAACAAACAATAGATGGATTTGAGTATAAATAGTCCATGATGCCCTTCCACTCTGCGCGGTAGTTAGCTTCTGATTCTGCACTTCTTTTTAGCTCTGTGCCATCAAAATACTGGCGATTTTGCCAACGTGGAGAACGGTCACCATTAGGCATGTCTTGCCAAACTAAAATTCCCAATTGATCACAGTAAGTATACCAGCGGGCAGGTTCAACTTTTACGTGCTTGCGAATCATGTTGAAACCCCATTCTTTAGTTTTGATGATGTCGTATTTTAAAGCTTCATCAGTTGGTGCAGTGTATAATCCATCTGGCCACCATCCTTGGTCGAGTGGGCCAAACTGGAACTGGTCTTTGTTATTTAATTGAAGGCGAACGATTCCAAATTCATCTCTTTTGGTAGAAATTTTGCGCATTGCAAAGTAGCTATCTACATTGTCGATAACTTTCCCTCCACTAATCAGACTAACTTTGATGTCATATAAGAATGGATTATCAGTATCCCAAAGTTTTGCATCAGGAATTGAGATATCAACTGTTTGCGTGGCAGAACCTTTAGCTGTGGCTATTTTAGTTGTACCATCAAAAACTTCAACTTCATATAGATCTTTATAATCAGTACCACAAGATACCAGTTCAATTGAAACTTTTGAATTGTCAATATCTGCGGTGGAGCGGACAGCTTTGATGTGCTTTTCTGCAACAGGTTCCATCCATACCGTCTGCCAAATTCCGGTTACAGGCGTATACCAGATTCCTTCAGGACGGCTTGTTTGTTTCCCGCGTGGTTGGTATCCTTTTTCGGTTGGATCCCAAACTTTAACAACGAGTTTTTGATCTCCGGACTTTGTTAGGAATGGAGTAACATCAAATGAAAATGGAGAATATCCACCTTTATGACTTCCAACTTTAATGTCATTAATCCAGATGTCTGATTTCCAGTCAACCGCTCCAAAGTGAAGAAGAATCTTTTTGTTTTTCCAATTAGAAGGAACTGTGAATGTACGTTTATACCATAGTTCATTTTCGTCTCCAACAGTTTTCATTACTCCTGAAAGACTTGATTCTGCAGCAAAAGGAACAAGTATTTGCCCATCGAAGCTGCTTGGTTCAGCTGAACCAGCTTTCAGAATTGCATAATCCCAAAGACCATTAAGGTTTTTCCAGTCAGATCTCTCCATAATTGGCCTTGGATATTCGGGTAAAACATTGTTTACATCAATTTCTTCGGCCCATTTTGTTTTAATTTTGTCTCCGGCAGGTGCCCATTGAGCAAAGGTGTTTGTTAAAATTAGTGCTAATACAAGTAATAGTGATACTTTCTTCATTTCTCTGAAAATTTATTAGATTTATATAGATTGCATTCAACTTAGTTGCTGAATAGTTCTACTTAAAATACAGATTTAGGGGACATTTTACTCATTTATTTGGTGCTAAAAATTTGTCATCACCTATTGTAGGGGCAGTATTTATTTTTATCATCCCTAGAATTAAGAAAAATTAAGTGTGTATGTTTCTCTTCTTGGTCGTATCAATCCTTAATATAGCGAAGTTTATTATTGAGAAAATCAACTTAGTAAATATATAATAAATCCATAATTCTTATTCATGGTTTAATATTGATGGTTGAAAAATAATTTTAACTTTACATTCAAGTGATGAATTATTTCTCGCAAAAAATTCCATTTTATGAATTTTGAAATGAATGATGATTATCAGCTTTGGGAGCGATTTAAGAAGGGAGATAGGGAGGCTTTTTATCATTTGTATGATTCTTACGTAGATGTTCTATATGGATTTGGTAAGCAGTTTAGTAAGGATAGTGAATTTGTAAAAGACTGCATTCATGATCTTTTTCTTGATTTGCATAAGTATCGGAAAAAATTAGGACGAACAGATTCAATAAAATTATACCTATTAAAATCTTTGAGAAGAAAAATTCAGTTTGGCAAAATAAAGCATGAATTTGTGGGCATGGATGATACATTTGAAAGTATGCCTTTGTTTCAGGCAACAACCCATGAACAAACAATAATTGAATCAGAGAACAAAGAATTTAAAAGTGAAAAATTATCACAGGCTGTTAACAAACTCACTGATCAACAGCAAGCAATATTGTACTTAAAATTTGAACAAGACTTACCATATGATGAAATAGCTAATATTTTAGATATTTCGGTAGAATCTGCACGCACAAGCGTTTATAGGATTATCAAAACACTTAGGAAATCTTTAAAAGAAGACAGGGTTTCTCTGAATTTGTTTATTCTTCATGTCAGAGATAATCTTATTTTTAAAAATATTTCATTTTAGGTGTCTATGTTTTCTAACTTTTCTTCTTATAGTATTAAAGGATTAATTGAAAATTTTGAAAAAGAAAGTCGAAGATATTTTAACGAAAGAAAATATTTCTATAGAAGATATTCGAAATATTGATGATTTGGATCCTAAAAGTTTGCAGAAGGCAAACGATATGTATGCCTATCTGAAAACGCCAAAACATCAACTGTCAGCTTCCGAAAAAAATAAGATAAAGACTAAAATAGCGAACTCCGTTGCTCGGTATGAAAGATCGAGTGTGATAAAATGGTTTGCGGCAGCATCAATTCTAGCTTTTTGCTCGCTAGGAACATTTCATTTAGTGAAGAAACCATCCGTTACAGAGATCGCTAGTTACGCTGGAAATATTCAAGAAAATAAGAAGGATACGGTGACTCGATTGGTTTTAGATGAAGGAAGGGAAATCCAAATAAATGAAAATGAATCATTGATTGAGTACAGTGCGAAGGGTGAGGAAATTGAAATTGGATCAACTCAAAAGGTACATCAGGAATTGAAACCTATTGAACCAAAATTTAATACAGTAGTAGTGCCTTATGGAAAGCGAGTCCAAATTACATTGTCGGAGGGAACTCGTGTATGGCTGAATTCTGGTTCTAAATTTGTTTACCCCGCGATATTTAAAAATAAAACCAGAGAGGTGTATATTGATGGAGAAGCTGCATTTAATGTAAGTAAAGATGCCGAAAAACCATTCGTAGTACGATCCAAGTTTTTTAATATAGAAGTATTAGGTACTGTGTTCGATGTTTGCTCGTATGCTGATGATACATATTCTAATGCAGTTTTGCTGGAGGGGCAGATAAAATTGACCGAAAGTGGAAAGTCAATTATAACTTCAAAAAGTCAACTGATTAAACCCGGGGATATGGCTTATTTTGATCAGGATACTGAGAATCTTAGCGTTAAAAAAGTTATTCCGAATAATTATTTCACATGGAGGAATGGCTATTACGTGTTTGATGGCGAAAATTTTAAAGATATTATCAAGAAACTATCCCGTTACTACAATATAGAAATCAAAATAGAGAATGAAAAACTGCTGGACATGACCTTCTCTGGCAGTCTAGATTTGAAAGAGAAACCAGAAGACGTTCTGAACATAATAAGAAGAACCACACCATTTAAAATAAGAAAGGAGGATGAAAACAAGATAATTGTATTTTAATGAATCACTAAACTTATTAAAAACAAAAGCCTGCAGGTGGTGGAAACACCTACAAGCTTATCTCTAACTAACATCGCATCTGCGATATTAATCACTAAACGATGAACAAATTTATGAAAAAAAGCAGCATTTATGCTCATTTTTTCCATATAAGGAAATATTGTGCGCATATTTTAAGGTTTATGAAGATAACCGCATTACTTTTTTTCCTGGGGATTGGAACTGTGTTAGCCTCACAAACGTATTCGCAAAACACAAGATTCACTTTCAACCTGGAAAATAAAACGATGAAACAGGTTTTTGAAGAAATTCAGAAACAAAGTGAGTTTATTATTTTTTACAGAGACAGTCATATTGATTCTGATAGAAAAGTCACAATCAATGCTGACCATTCTACTGTAGATCTGATATTGACACAAGCGCTTAGCGGTTCGGGGCTGACGTATCAGATTTTTGACAGACAGATTGTTATTACTCCTGATGAGAAAAGTGAGATTGCAGTTAAAGCAATAAAACAACCTGGAGTAAAATCATTGACAGGTATTGTAAAGGATGATTTTGGATTAGGACTCCCCGGAGTAACTGTAGTGGTAAAAGGAACCACAAACGGTACTGTCACCGACGCAAACGGTGAATTTAAAATGGAGGCATCCTTGGGTGATACCCTCATTTTTACTTTTATTGGGAAAAAAACCATCGAAAAAATTGTTGATCAACGTAATATCTTCGACGTTGTATTATATGAAGACGATACTCAACTTGATGAAGTTCAGGTTGTAGCTTTTGGTACGCAGAAAAAGCAAAGTGTAATATCTTCGATCGAAACAGTTAAACCTTCCGAATTAAAGCAGCCTGCTTCGAATTTGACAAGTGCTCTTGCCGGAAAAATTCCTGGAATTATATCTTACCAAACAACTGGTGAGCCAGGAAATGACAATGCTCAATTCTTCGTACGTGGTGTTACAACCTTTGGATATAAAACGAATCCACTGATATTAATCGATGGATTTGAAGCTTCCTCAGATGATCTTGCGCGTATGGAACCTGATAATATTGAAAGCTTTTCAATTCTAAAAGATGCATCTGCAACCGTATTATATGGTGCGCGTGGTGCAAATGGTATTATCATTGTTGAAACGAAGTCGGGACGTGAAGGTCCAGCGAAAATAAATGTTAGGCTGGAAACGCACGTAGCTACCCCAACTGAAATGAACGAGCTACTGGATGGTGTAGATTATATGAGACTTTATAATGACGCTCGCATATCCAGAAATCCATTGCTCGGAACCTATTATAGTGAGCAGAAGATCCAATCTACTGCAGACGGACTTAATCCAATGATTTATCCCAATATTGATTGGTACGACGAATTGTTCGAAAAAACCACCATCAACAAGAAAGCCAACTTCAATGTATCGGGTGGTGGTCAGGTTGCTACATATTATGTATCTGGAAGCCTGGAAAATGAAAATGGCTTATTAAAAGTAGATAAGAAAAATAATTTCAATAATAATATTAGCATCAACAGGGTTCAATTAAGGAACAATGTTGTATTTAAGATTACACCTACTACTCGCTTAGATACTCGCTTGCAAGGTCGCTTTGAGCGTTATAACGGGCCACACACTGCAGCCGGCGATATTTTTAGAATGGTTATGTATTCTAATCCTGTTGATTTCCCGGCAGTTTATGAGCCAGATGAAAAGCATGAGTATGCGGATCACATCCTATTTGGTAGTACTTTTGTTAGAGGTATCTTAAAACCAAATCCTTATGCAGAAATGGTTCGTGGTTATGAGGACAGAAATGAAAGCTCCATCACTGCCATGGCCACGCTTTCTCAGGATCTTGATTTTATTACTGAGGGTTTGAAGTTGCAGGCAAAAGCATCGGTAAATACCTGGAGCAAATATTCAAGTAGGAGAACTTATTATCCATTTTATTATGACCTCGAGAACTACAATCAAATTACTGAAGAATATACGCTGTTTGCATTAAATCCAACAGGTGGACAAGCATTTCTGGGAAATGTAGTTCCAGGGCGAGATGCCAGTGCTCACTATTATTACGAAGGGCGTTTGAATTGGAACAGGGAGTTTGGATCTCATAGCATTGGATTAATGACAGTGGGTATGTTTGAAGAGTACTTGCTTACAGCTGGTAACAGTACATCCATTTACGAAACTCTACCAGAAAGAAATATGGGTAACTCTGGACGTTTAACCTATGATTATGACACTCGTTATTTCTTAGAGTTTGCATATGGATACAACGGTTCAGAGAAATTCAGTGGGGATAAAAGATATGGTTTCTTTCCATCAATTGGTGGTGGCTGGTTGATTTCAAATGAGTCTTTCTGGGCTTCTATGGAAAATATTATCAACACGATGAAGCTGAAATTTACCTGGGGTAAGGTAGGTAATGATGCCATTGCTCAAAGGCAGGATCGTTTCTTCTATTTATCCGATATTGCTAGAGGAGGAGGTGGATACACTTGGGGGGAAACCTTTAATACTGCATATAGTGGTTACAGGATTAATCGATATGCTAACCCTGATATTACCTGGGAAGTTTCCACTAAGATGAACCTTGGTGTTGAACTGTCTTTTCTTGATGATGCCTTGAAAGTTCAAGGGGACCTTTTTAAAGATGTTCGAGATCAAATTTATTTGCAAAGACAAAATTTCCCATCAACAGCTGGCTTGGAAGCATCCATTAGTGGAAATGTTGGTAAAGTAGAATCATGGGGATATGAAGGTTCCATTGATTACCAATATATATCCACAAGAGATTGGTGGATGACTGGACGCGCCAACTTTACTTTTGCGACTAATAAATATGTACAGTTAGACGAGAAAGATTATGCTGATGAATATTTGAAGCGCAAAGGACATTCAATTGGTCAATGGTGGGGATTGATTGCTGAACGTTTGTTTGTTGATGAAGCTGAAATTGCAAACTCTCCAAAACAAGATTTTGGAACCTATCAGGCCGGTGATATTAAGTACAAAGATGTAAACAATGATGGTGTTGTTAATGATAATGACCAGGTCCCAATCGGTTTATCAACAGTACCTGAAATTCAATATGGTTTTGGTCTGTCTGGAGGGTATAAAGACTTTGATATGTCATTCTTCTTTCAAGGGAATGCACGAGTGTCGTTCTTTATTGACCCAAGCGCTGGTGACGGTGGTATTGCACCGTTTGCTTTAAGGCGTAATGCACTTTCTCTGATTGCAGAAGATCACTGGAGTGAAACAGACCCGGATGTACATGCTTTTTGGCCTCGGTTGTCAGTGGATCCTTTACTGAATAACACCAAAACATCAACATGGTGGATGAGGAACGGTGCTTTCCTTCGTTTAAAGACGGTTGAGTTAGGATACAACCTACCTGAAAATACTTTCAAGAAAATTGGACTGCAACAAACAAGATTTTATGCGAGTGCTTCAAACTTGTTTGTTATAAGCCCCTTCAAACTATGGGATCCGGAGATGGGCCGTGGTGGATTGGGTTACCCACCAAATAGACGATTCAATGTTGGTGTCCAATTATCATTTTAATACCTAAATAAGATTAAAGATGAAAAAATTGAAAAATTTAATCATAATATTATTTGTTCTCGCCATTTTACCTTCTTGTACAGAGTATTTGGATGTGGTACCGGACAATACACTAACCCTGGAAGACCTTTTTAAATCAAAAGAGGAAGCTTGGAATGCCCTGGCCAAAGTGTACAGTTATATGCCAAGGATAGAACAAACTCACAGCTCCATGTGGACTGCAGGAGATGAATTTATTGGGAGGCTGGATTTAAATGACAATAACTGGGATCTTCGAGGAATTCGATTAATGAGAGGCCTTCAGTCCGTTTCTGATCCACTTATGGGAGACTGGTCTGGAACCTCGGCAGGATCTTCTTTATATGCTGGAGTGCGTCAGGCAAATGTTTTTTTGAGTAATATTGATAAAGTTCCGGATTTGACGGTAGCGGAGACAGCAGAATGGCGAGCACAGGTTAAGTTTTTAAAAGCCTACTATAGCTTTCTACTTGTTCAAAAATATGGACCGATTGTTATCATTGATGAATTGATTTCTCCTGATGCGTCCAAAGAAGAATTATTTCTAAAACGTTCGACTGTAGAGGAGTGCTTTGATTACATAATTGCACTGATGGATGAAGCTATTCCTGATCTTCGGGAAAAAATGATTTCGACGTTACTAGGACAAGTTGATCAGGCTGCAGCCAAAGCAATTAAAGCTCGTGTTATGTTATTCAGAGCAAGCCCGTTTTTTAATGGTAACGTTGAATATTTCGGTGATTTTACAGACACTGAGGGAAATCCCTTCTTTCCGTTGGAGTATGATAAAGAAAAGTGGAAAGATGCCATTGATGCTATTGATGACGCACTTAATACTTGTCAGGCAAACGGTATTGAGTTGTATACATACGATGCCCAACCTTACATTTTCGATCGTGAAGATTATATGGCCAATACAGAAAAAGTAAAACGGATCTATGATTTAAGAATGGCAATTACTGATCCTTGGAACAAAGAACTAGTTTGGGGATTTTCCAATATTGATATTTATGGTGGTTCTGAGTTGGCTCACTCAACAAACATGAGATTACCAGATGGTTATGGCGGCGGTATCACCAATACACCTGGTTATTCCTGGCAGTGGATGGCTTCAACCTACCGAATGGCCGAACGTTATTATACGGAGAACGGTGTTCCGATTGATGAGGATCTGAATTTTAACTTGGATAAGAAATGGGAATTAACTACAACTCCTGGAGCTGCCGATCCGGAATATCAGGAACTTCGCGGGATTCTGCAGCCAGGGGCTGAGACTATCAATTTGTATATGAATCGCGAGCCGCGTTTTTATGCCAACCTGGCTATTACAGGTGGTTACTGGCGTTCACACGGTGTTCGTATTAATACGATGATGTATGCTGGTAGCGATGGTGGATTCAATTCATCACAACATACAACTGATTTTTATGAAACCGGTATTGGTATCAAGAAATTTGTTCACATGGAGTCCAAGTCAGGTCACTGGGCAAGAACAGTGAAGTACCCTTATCCAATTATACGTTTAGCTGACTTGTATTTAATGAAAGCAGAAGCTTTAAACGAGTATTATGATGCTCCAAGTCAGGAAGTATATGATGCTATAAATATGGTTCGTGAGAGGGCTGGTGTTCCAAATGTTGAAGCTGTTTGGGCTGATGCAAGTATTGTGAAAACCGTCAATAAACACAAATCAAAGGAAGGAATGCGCAGTATTATTCTTGATGAAAGAGGTATTGAATTTGCATTTGAGGGAAGTCGATACTGGGATATGGTTAGAACGAAACGAGCTGTAATGGAATTTTCAACTCCTGTTTGGGGATGGGATTATACAGGTAATACTGGTGCTGATTTCTTTAATCTTGAAGTGAAACAAGCCAGAAGGTTTACCATTACTGATTGCCTGTGGCCAATCGATTTGAACGAGATAAATACCAATTCGAACCTGGTTCAAAACCCAGGATGGTAAGATGAGGTTATTTTTATTTACAACTAAAAACGACAAACAGAATCGTATGAAAACCATAAGAACTTATTTACTCATATGTACAGCATTTTTGTTGCTTGTATCTTCCTGCGAAGAGGAGAAGATGCATCAGGCAACATCTGATGATACGACCCCTCCAAATGCCCCCACTGGGGTGACATACAAACCTCTCTACGGTGGTGCACGCTTTTTTTATGAACTTCCTGATGATGAAGATTTGCTGAGTGTTGAAGCCATTTATACCAATAAAGATGGGGAGTCATTCTCATTCGCATCCTCTTATTTTGTAGACTCTTTGGATGTCTTTGGTTTTGGAGATACTATCAATTATAGTATCGATTTATTTGCTGTGGATCGAGCAGGTAATCGGTCAATTCCAATTAGTGTGACTGTTAAACCGTTAGAATCTGCCATTTCAAGAGTTGTAAAATCACTGGATTTAAAAGCAGCATTCGGCTCTTTCTTTGTTGATTGGATTAATGAGTTAGAGCAAAGCATCAATATCTACGTTGATTTCGACTATACCAAAGACGGAGAAGGAAAATCCTTTACGTCTGTGTTTTCGTCCAACCTGGAGGAAGATCGCCGATTTATAGAAAATCTTAATCTCGGGGCAAACGATCCTATCAATGTCACCATTAGGGTGTCCGATATTTATGGAAACATATCAGATCCGGTTGATATGGGAGAGATTCATTTGCTTGAAGATGGCGTAATTGCTAAAGATGGCTGGGTATTACCTTTGAATAGCGACTCCGTTGGTGGTATTCCTCAGGGATTTGGTGATAATGTTGAAGGACGTTTAGTAAGTGTAATCGACGGCATAATTGATGAAGGTAATAACCTGAACTTCATGCATACCGGAGGTAGAGGACGTACAGGAAATAGCTCGGATGGGAATATGCCGTGGAATGTAATCATTGACCTGGGTGCTCATTATGAGCTCAGTCGTATTTTGACTCACCAACGTCATATGGACTTCTGTGGTGACTTGTGTCAGGGACAGTACTATCGTGGAGAGAATGTTGGCCTTTATGAAATGTATATTTGGGATGATGACACCGAGGCGTGGGAGTTAGTTTCAGAAAATAAAATCGAACTTCCTGTTGGGTTAAGTGAACTTGAAATCGTGAAAAAAGGAAAAGCAGGAGACATGGCCTATATGTTTCCGGATGAACCTCAGTATACCAAGCCAACTCGTTGGTTCAGGTATCGCGCTATGAAAGGATTTGGTGGAAATTATACACTGGACAATGCAAACTGTTTATCAGAGATCACGCTCTATGGCAGAAAAGCGGGAAATTAGGTTCATAAACAAACAGTGATTTAAAGATTAAAATTATGAGAAACATATTATTGTTATCATTAATCGTTCTTGCAGGTTTCATGTTGTCATGCGAAGGAATGTATGACAAGCAAGAGCAATATGAAGGCGAAATTGTCTATCCGGCGAAATACGATACCGTTGTTGGGCATATCGGTTTCGAGCGAGTAGAAATTGACCTGTTGAAAGCAGGGCGTTTACCAAGCGATGAAATCAATCTTGGAAAAGCCAAAAAGACAAGAATTGAATATGATGACCAGATAATCGAAATTGATTCCCTGGTATCTTATGTCAATATAACTGGATTAACCCAGTCAAAACTCTATCGATTTAAAATTTTTACTATTGATGAGTTTGGAAATGAATCGGTACCACAAGAGATTGCTTTAATTCCATTTACAAGTTCCGATTTGGCTAACTTCGCAGTAAGCCCACCTAGGGTTTTGGCTTCGCCATCTGCTGCTGTTATTGATTGGCCAAATGGTATCTCGTCCGTTCTGATGAATTATTATGGTTTGACATTTGAGTATACTGATAAAGATGGAAATGTTCAAGGTGGTGAACGAGGCGCGAATTCTAGATTTTTTATTGGTAATGTTGAAGCAGGAAAACCAGTCTCAATTGATATGGAATACAAAATTGTTCCGATTGTCAATCGCCAACCAATTATGGATACTGTAGTATTCAATTCTGCACTGAATGTGAATATGCCAACAAGTTCAAGTGAATTTGCTCCTGCAGAGAAAGATATTCTTATTGCAAACGGAGTGACAACTTTTACAGCTGATGGAGTATCCTCTATTGAAAAGTTGACTTACCCGGTACATGCCAATTCTTTACAGGATATTTTTTATTTTCCAAATATTAAAATTTTGGATTTAACTGGAGGCGATCTATTCACTCTACCTGAGTTGCATTATGACCGAAATGGCGTTCAGGACGTTGTCGGTGGTGGCAGTTTTGCTCCATTTGTTCGCAAAATGGGTGATATTTCAAATGGGAATCAACAAGCATTGAAAGATCTCCTTGAGGCTGGAATCCTTGACAAGGTTTATTATGTGCCTCATTCAATGGGGTTGGATGATTTACTTGCACCTTTTGTTGAAAGTGGAGTTGTTGAATTAATTGAAACGCCAAGTTCAGTATTGGTTGATAATCAGTTTCATTTGGATGGACTTTTGCAAGATGGCAATTGGAGCTTAGATGTTATTTATCCTGCTACTGATGCTCCTGAAGGAGAAGGCCTGGAGAATATCTATAAAGTTATTCCTAGAAAAACCAGTGCCTCTTTTGTATTTGCATTACCAAAAGAATATTCGTTCAATGCTGACGAGTATAAATATTTGAAAATGATGGTTTACCTCCCTGCTGCAAGCAATTTTACAGGTATTTATGATAATTTTAGACGTCTATGGCCTAGGTTTATGAATAATATGTGGGCGTTTGGTGGTAACAGTTCCTTTGGTCAGGAATATTGGGAGCTTCCTCGTTTTTTCATTGAGGAATCAGACTTGGAAAATTGGACTGAAGTTACTATCGATATGTCGGGTGCTCAGGGTAGACATACCCGGGTGTTTGTAATAAATATCGGTGGTGAACCGTGGATTGATTATAATCCACCAGCAGATATTGAATACTATTTTGCTAATATTCGGTTTACTAAAGAATAATAACAAAGTAAAACTTGGAAAGAGCTCTCAATTTAATTGAGGGCTTTTTTTTGCACCTATGATTTCAATCTCGTTAAAAAAATGAAAAACGAATGAGTGTTTTTCAACGACTGGTGTTAATACTTTTGAAAAAGTATTTATTGAATTGGGTAGGTCAAGCAAGCTGGAGGTGCGAAAGTGAAATGAGATAAAGATGTTTTTATGTTGCTGTTATCCCGGTTGTTATTGAAAGGAGAGTACCTTTGGGTGTAACTGACAAGTGCGAAACAGTCACAGGATTCTGCAGTGATTTTTTGTCGAAGGTTGACGCATTCACTATGTGAACTTAGTTTTCCTGCAAAGCAGGTTCTCGAATGATTTGGCACTTTAGCCAGTTCCTGAAAGAGAAGAAATACTTAAGGAAGAGTTGAAAGATAATTGGGACGTAATCGCGCAAGTTCCAATTGGCGTTTAAAAAGACGAAATATAGCTATTCCTGTAACGAGATAATGGGGTGGTTTAGATTTTAATAGTTTGATTAGTAGTTTGGATACCAATGCAGTAAATCCTATTTGTTTAGGTTTGCATTGGTTTCATTAACTCACGAATAATTATGTGTATGAAAAGAAATGTGAGTCGGAGCTTGATAATTGTTTTGCTTTTTAGCTTCGTGTGGGGATGTAACATTCAAAATGAGGAAGATAATTCTTTGATGAACCCGGTGCTGCCGGGTGATAGACCAAATCCAACAATTACAAAGATTGACGATACATATTATGCTTCAGCAACAAGTAGTGAGTGGTCTCCTTTATTTCCTATTTACAAATCGACTGATTTAAGTAAATGGGAATTAATATCCTATGTTTTTCCTGGTGGTGCACCGGATTGGGCAAAAAATAATTTTTGGGCTCCGGAATTATCGTACGATGAAAAGCAACAAAAGCTTTACGTGTATTATACGGCACGTGACAAAGAAGCCAATCAGGTTTGTGTGGCAGTTGCAGCAGCTGATAGCCCGGATGGACCTTTTACGGATTTTGGACCATTGATTAAGCATGAAAATGGAGTAATTGATCCTTTTGAGGTTAGAGATGAAAATGGGAACTTGTACTTGATCTGGAAAGAAGGTTATGTAGTAGGGAAACCTTCAACTATATGGGGGCAATCAATCTCCGAAGATAGGACAAAGATTACCGGGGAAAAACATGAATTAATTCGGAATGACTGCGACTGGGAAGAACATACGGTAGAAGGGCCATGTGTGTATCGGAAAGGTGACTATTTCTATTTATTTTACTCTGCTGGAAATTGCTGCGATATTAGTTGTAACTATAAAATCGGTGTAGCACGATCTAAATCATTGTTAGGAAAGTGGGAGAAGTCGGACAACAATCCGATAATGGTTGATGGAATTAATTGGAAGTGCCCGGGAACTGGTAATGTTTTTGATTTTAAAAATGATCAATATTTATTATTGCACGCTTATCATACTAAAAATGGCGACTTTATCGGTAGAGAAGGAGTTTTATGTAAATTGAATTGGACTGAAGATAACTGGCCATCATTGGAGAATATTGCTTCAAATGAATTGAATCCTGAAATGATAGATTTTGAAAGTGACTTTTCAGGTGCTCTCGATTTGTGTTGGCAGTGGAGAACGACACAGAAATTGAGTTATGCAACAGGTGAAGATGGACTGATGCTCGCAGCTTCCAATGAGAATAATTCTATTGGAAGCATGCTGGTGCAGCCGATTAAGTCAATCGATTTTGAATTAAAAGCAACAATTGATTTAAGTAATACCGGTGAGAATGTGACTGGTGGAATTGCACTGATCGGTGGATCGGACAATAGCTATGGGTCTCCCATTGCGGGTTTAGGAATATCGGTTAGTCAAAACTTAGCAGAAGTTTGGGTAAACTCTGATGCTGAAAAAAATGTTATTGAAGCTGTACCTGTTTTAAAAACTAATGACCAGGCTGAAATCATGTTGGAACTATTTGACGGGCACCTTTTGCGATTTTCACTGTTTGATGGGAATTATTGGCAAACAATTTCTGATTCAGTTGATGCTTCATCTTTTGTTCCGTGGGGCATGGGGTTTCGTTTGGGGATCGTTTCTCAGGGAAATTCCGATGAATTTGTAAACATTCGTAAACTATCAATTAAGAACTCATGATTATGGGTTTATGTTGAACAACTTATATATTTTGATCTTTTTAAGAGAACTTTCCGGTATATTATGAGAGTCCACTTTTTGTGTTTTTAACAATTTAAATTTTTTTACTAATCTTTGTCTGAAATAATCAGACATTAAAATGTAGCATAACGAATTGAAAAAACGACCTGAACATATAGACAGGGAAATGATCAGAAGGCTGAAAAGTGGGGATATGAAAGCTTTTCAGGACGTTTTTACAACTTACAGCGACAATTTATACCATTTCACTCTTTCCTACTTGAAAGATACTTATGAGGCGGAGGAAATTGTTCAAGATGTATTTGTTCGTATTTGGGAGATTCGAGAGGATATTGATGAAGACAAATCATTTAAGAGTTTTCTTTATCGCATGACTGTCAATAAAGTGTTTAACCATTTAAAGCACAAGGTTGTCAGGCAGAAATATGAAAACTACTTATTGAATTTTGACCAAGCAATTAGCGATAGCCCGGAAGCACGAATGCATTTTGAAGAGCTTGAGAAGAAAGTTGAAACACTACTTCAAAAATTACCGGAACAACAAAGAAACATTTTCACCTTAAGTCGTATTTCGGGACTCTCCAATCCTGAAATTGCCGAAAAATTAGGATTATCAATTCGCACAGTTGAAAACCAGGTTTATAGAGCCGTTAAGTTTCTAAAAGATAATTTGAAGAATGAATATCTTTTTGTGATTTTTTGTCTTTTTTACAATTTGATAACAGTTTGATGTTGAGGGATTAGCAGGTGTTGTTTCTTTAATATTTAAAAAACGTTAAATTTTTTGTGAGTAGTGTGAGTGTTGACATTGTATTACTAGTGAAATGGAAAATAATTTGAACATAGAAGAGCGTTTTTCCCAGCTGATTAAAAAGTTCCAGCTGGGTGAGTGTTCTTTAAATGAACTTTATGAGCTGGAGACAATCCTTGAAAAGGAAAAATCAGCTGTTATTGTTAAGAATCACATGTTACAAGATTTGGAGAATCGAAACTTCGAATTCTCTGAGCAGATTTCTAACGAAGATGTATTTAAACGAGTTAAAGAACAGATAGTTAAAAACCAACAGAATAAGCAAGCTAAAGTCTTACCTCTATATGTACGGGTTGCGCGAGTAGCAGCGGTTATAATCGCTTCATTTGTTTTAGGAGGAGCTGCTGTAAAATTTCTTGAGTCAAAACCAATCCCAGAACGTATTGAGTACTGTGAAATCGTGTCTCCGATGGGAGCGCAATCTCAAGTTATATTGCCAGACAGTTCTGTTGTTTGGTTAAATGCTGATAGCAGATTAAGATATTCAACAAACTTTAATAAAGCTGAACGGAATATTGAATTGGAAGGTGAAGGTTATTTTCGCATTGCAAAAAACAAAGAGCTGCCATTTATTGTTGATGCTGATGGTTTTTTAGTTGAAGCAGTTGGAACCGAATTCAATGTTAAAGCGTATAAGGACGAAAAAACGATAGAAACTGTATTAGTGGAAGGAAAAGTGAGGTTGGATCATAAAACAGAATCAATCGCTCCGAATGTATATTTAAATCCCAGATATAGAGCTACTTTCTATAAGGATGCAAGTGATGCGAAGTTGAATAATAATCAGCCAAGACTGGTTATTAGCCCGAATGTCGACCCCCGACCTTTAATATCATGGAAAGATGGCAGATTCATATTTGTAAGTGAATTGCTTGATGATTTGGCATTGAAACTTGAGAGGAAATATAATTGCAAGTTTATGTTCGAATCAGAAGATATCAAGAACTACAGGTTCTCTGGTACTCTTGAAGATGAGACATTAACGCAGGTGATGGATGTGATTTCAAGCACAGCACCGATCTCATATAAAATGAATGGGAAAAATGTAATAATAAATAAAGATAAAAACAGAACAAATATTTTTAAGAAGCACTAAAAAAAATAGAGGGAACAGATTTTTGACCCAATCGTTCCCCCTACGTAATGAGTTAAATTTTAATAAACGCTGCACGGTGTGGAAACTAATGCAAGCGTAAATTGTGAAACATTTAACAAACCAAATGTATGAAAAAAAATCTAATTGGATTTGTTTTCCCTGCAAGGGGGAAGCTTAAAAAAACATTACTTGTGATGAAACTTACAGCCTTTTTTATTTTGGCCTTACTTCTGCAGGTAAACGCTACAGTGTATTCTCAGAATACCAAGTTTGATGGCGATTACCGGGGGAAAACTATTAGAGAGGTTTTTAATTCTATCGAAAGTGAAAGTCGTTTCCGATTTTTCTTTAACGATGATTTTACAAACATTGATCAAGTAGTTGATTTTACAGTTAAAAATGAGAATATAGATGATATTTTGGACAGGCTTTTTGAAGACTCCAATATCAGTTATAACATCTTGGAAAATGACTTAATTGTTATTACAACTTCAAAATCTGCTCAATCAAGGTCTATATCAGGTGTTGTAACCGATAAAGATGGAGAGCCGCTTCCTGGTGTTACTGTGGTAGCAAAAGGAACTGCGAGTGGTACAATAACTGATTTTGACGGTAATTATGCTATTAATGTTGATGTTAGTGTTGATGCATTGGTTTTCTCTTTTGTGGGAATGGAAACTATTGAAGTTGCTATAGGCAACCAAAAAGTTATTAATGTAACCATGCAGGAAGCTTCAATCGGATTGGAAGAAGTTGTTGCAATTGGTTACGGTGTTCAAAAGAAAGAATCATTAACCGGTGCGATTTCTGGTGTTACTTCAGATGATCTTGAGAGAGTTCATGCTACTACTGTCAGTGGTGCTCTTGCAGGTAAAATTGCTGGTGTTTCTTTCCGTATGCCTGATGGACGTCCGGGAGCAAGTGCAAACATCCAGATTCGTAATATGGGTAATCCATTGTATGTTATTGATGGTATTCAAAAAGATGCAGGTCAGTTTAATAACTTGGCTCCAAATGACATTGCCAGTATTACTGTACTAAAAGATGCATCAGCTGCGATTTATGGTGTTCGTGCTGCAAACGGAGTAGTTGTTGTAACTACCAAACGTGGTAAAAAAGGAACAAAAAATACCATTAATGTTGATGCTTACACAGGATGGCAAAACTGGTCACGTTTCCCTGAAACTGTAAATGCATATGAGTGGCAGCTTGGTAAAGCTTATGCTGATATGAACCTTGGAGGAAGTACCAATATTACTCAGAGTGAATTGGACAAGTGGAAAGAAGGTACAGAATACGGTTACCGTAATTTCAACTGGTATGATTTCATTATCCAACCTAATTCTCCACAGACTTCCATCAGTGTTAGTACTTCTGGTGGATCTGAAAAAATCAACTATTATTTATCGGTAACACGCTTGGATCAAAATTCAGTTTTGGGTCGTGAATTTACATTCGGACGTACCAATGTTCAATCAAATGTTGATGCGCAAATTACGGATCGTATTAAAGTTAGTGCTTCTATAAATGGACGTATTGAAACTCGCGATAATCCTGGTGTCCCTGGTGGAGATGACTATTGGGCTCCTCGTTTTGCCTTATTCCGTAACCGTCCATACGAACGTCCTTACGCCAATGATAATCCAGAATATGTGAACAATATTGGTCACATGGCAGAAAACTGGGGATTGTTGACGAAAGAAAAATCAGGTTACTGGACTGAAGACTGGCGTGTACTACAGATGAACTTTTCTGGAGAATATGATATCCCGGTTGATGGTTTAACTGCTAAAGGAACTTATTCATATTATATCGCTGACCGATTAATGAATGGTCACGAATATACCTATGATGCCTACACTTATTTTCCTGAGACAGACTCATATGAAGTTACTTTTGCTAACTTAAATCCATGGCGTGAGCGTGGAACGCATAAAGTATTTGAAGAAGTAATGCAGTTCCAGTTAAATTATGCAAAAGAATTTGGAAAACACAGCATTGCAGCAACTGCGGTTAATGAGCGTATTGAAAGACGCGAATTAGATGTTTGGGTACATTCTGTGCCAAAAACAAACGCATTGCCATTATTGCAATTTGCGGATATGGATACATATAATGATAGAGACTGGACTCAAGCTCGTATTGGTTACATCGGGCGTATCAACTATAATTATGCTGATAAATACTACATTGAATTAGCTGGTCGTCAGGACGGATCGTGGAAATTTGCTTCTGATCGTCGTTGGGGTTTCTTCCCATCAGGATCTGTAGGTTGGAGAATTACGGAAGAGAATTTTGCAAAATCACTGATGGGCGAAAGTAGCTTTGATTTGAAAATTCGTGCTTCATATGGTGAGCTTGGTGATGATAATGTTGGAATCGGTGACTTTGATTACCTGACAGGTTACAACTATGCTACTTCTACGGTAATCATGGACGGACAGATTATAAAAGGATCGCGTGATCGTGGAGTTCCTGTTACTTCTATTAGTTGGTATACCAGTAAGATTACCGATATCGGTGCTGATTACTCATTCCTTAATGGAAAATTGAGTGGTAGTGTCGACTACTTCTATCGTAAACGCGAAGGACTTCGTGGGCGTAAATATGATGTGTTAGTTCCAAGTGAATTAGGTTATAGCTTACCTGATGAGAACGTGAACAGTGATGCAACTATGGGTGCTGAAGCATCTATTTCATATGATGGAAACTTTGGTGAATTTAAATATGCTGTTGGCGGAAATATTTCCTATGCACGTAATAAATTCCTCGAATCCTATAAACCAACCTGGGGTAACTCATGGGATCACTATCGTTCTTCTTCGGAAGATCGTTGGACCGGACGTTATTGGGGGTACGAAGTTGTTGGTCAGTTCGAATCATTCGATCAAATTAATAGCTGGCCTATTAATAATGATGGTCAAGGTAATAAAGACATGTTACCTGGTGATTTGATTTATAAAGATATTAATGGTGATGGTGTGATTAATGGTTATGATGAAAGACCTATTGGTTTCCCAAGAGATCGCAACCCAATCCTGAACTTCGGTTTCAATATTTCAGCTGAATACAAAAACTTCGATTTGAAAGCAGACTTTTCTGGTGGAGCAATGTATTCATACGAACAAGGATGGGAGATGCGCTGGCCTTATCAAAACACTGGTAACTTGTTGAAGCAATTCTATGATGACAGATGGCATCGTGTTGATCCGTTTGATTTAAATAGCGAATGGATTCCTGGCAGATACCCTGCATTGAGATTCAATACTGGATGGCATAATAACTACAATAAGAACTCAACGTTCTGGTTGACGAACGCAAGATATGTCAGATTGAGAACTCTGGAGCTTGGTTATACTTTACCAAAAACTCTAATTGCAAAAGCAGGTTTGCAGAAAGCACGAATCTATGTGAACTCTTATAACTTATTATCTCTTGATAACTTGAAAAAGTTAGGGGTAGAGCCTGAGGTAATGGATCAAAACGGTTTACAGTATCCTCAAAATACCATGGTGAATGTTGGTGTTAACCTTTCTTTCTAACCATAAAATCGATTTAAAAATGAAAAAATTTCTTTATATACTAATCATGTTGTTTACCCTGGGATGGGGATGCAACGATGATGAATTCCTGGATAGAGAACCAACCAACGTCTTAATCGATGATCAGGTTTGGGGCGATAAGGCTTTGATTTTGTCAGTGGTAGCTGACCTATATGATAGAATTCCAGAGTACCAGTCTATTCAGAACTGGTGGAACTATGCAGACTTTGATGAAGCATTTGGTTCTGCATTCCCAGATTACTGGCGTCATAAGAATAATGGATGGGGCTACGGAGAATGGGGACTATGGAACTATAGTTTTATCCGTGAAGTCAATTTATACATTCAGAAAGCAGATTCTGAGTTAACTGAGAGTTTGCAAGCGGGAGATCGTGCACGCTTTATCGCTGAAGGTCGTTTCCTACGTGCTGCTGTTTATTTTGAAATGGTTAAGCGTATGGGTGGTGTTCCACTTATCTTAGAGCCTCTGACTTATGACTTTAGTGGAGATCCTTCCTATTTGGAATATCCTAGGGCTAAAGAATCTGAAGTGTATGATTTCGTTATTAGTGAGTTGGAAGCGATTAAAAATGATTTACCTGATGATGTAAATATTAAAGGTCGCGCTACAAAAGGGTTGGCTCTTGCTATGCAAGCCAGGGCAGCATTATATGCTGGTTCAATTGCAAAATATGGTGCAACAACTCCTAATGTATCATTACCAGGTGGTGAAGTAGGTATTTCTGCTGGAATGGCTGATGGCTATTATACCAAAGCATTAAGCGCTGCTGAAGAATTAATCAATAGCGAAACATATGCATTGTACCAGGAAAATCCGGATGATGTATCACAAAACTTTGCTGATTTGTTCGTGAAGAAATCAAACAACCGAGAGGTTATTTTTGTGAAAGATTTCAAATTGCAAAGTGGTAAGGTTCATGGGTTTACTGTGCAAAACCAGCCTTGGTCTGGAGCTGAAGATTTGGAAGGTGGTCGTTTGAATCCATCTTTAAACCTTGTTCAGGCATTTGAACTGTTAGATAATTCATTCGCAAAATTTCCAACAATGACGGAAACTGGCGAATACATTTTCTATGACAGTCCAAAAGATATTTTTGCCGGTCGTGATGCACGTTTAGAAGGTACAGTAATTGTTCCTGGTTCTAAATTCAAAGGGAAAGATTTGGATATTTGGGCTGGATATATTTTCCCTGATGGAACAATATTAACTGGTGATACTTACGGACAAAGAAAAGAATTGGGTGGATCTAATGTACCTGTAGTAGGTTATGATGGACCAATTGATGAACTTGAGTTCACTGCTCAGACAGGTTTCTATGCTCGTAAATTTATGGATCCTGCAACAGGTTCCGGACAACGGGGTTTGAACAGTGAAGTATGGTGGGTACGTTACCGTTTGGCTGAAGTATACTTGAATGCTGCTGAAGCTGCCTTCGAATTAGGCGACCCTGGTAAAGCTGCCGGTTATTTAAGCGTAGTTCGTAGAAGAGCTGGTTTCCAAACTGACCTTGTTGCTGGTGATATGTCATTCGACCGTATTGTGCATGAGCGCAAAGTTGAACTAGCACTGGAAGGACATATTCTTTGGGATATGAAACGCTGGCGTTTAGCTCACATTGTTTGGAATGGACAATCTGTTCCATTGACTGATAAACCATGGAAAGCTGACGAGGTAAGTAACCGCGTATTTGGATTGTGGCCATACAAATACTATGATCCAGGTAGTCCAAACCATGGGAAGTATATTTTTAAGGAAGTTCTTCCAAGAGTAGTTTCAAATGCCGACCGCTTTGTTTTAGGTAATTACTATTCATTAATTGGAGATGACATCTTAAATAACAACCCACAAATTGTTAAGAACCCTAATCAAAACTAAAGATGATGACAAAAATAAAATTTATAATATTATTGGGGATCGTAGCGGGATTTCTCTCATCATGCGAGTGGGATAATTACGATGCACCAGGAATAACCCTCGAGGGACAAATTATGTACCAGGGGGAGGCAATTAATGTTGCTTATGGAGAAGTAGGTTTCCAACTCTGGGAACCAGGATGGCAAAAAAGTTTCCCGATTGATGTTGCAGTTGCACAAGATGGATCGTATTCAGCTTTGTTGTTTGATGCATCATATAAGCTGATAATTCCAGCTTTCCAGGGACCATGGAGAACTAAGATTAACTCTGAAACTGGTTCTGACACCATCTTGGTAGATCTTACTGGAAATAAAACGTTGGATATTGAAGTTGAGCCTTATTACATGATCCGTAATACGCAGTTCTCAGCAAGTGGTGGAGACATTACTGCGACCTTTAAAGCTGAAAAGATCATTAATGATGCTGGTGCCAAAGATATTGAACGCGTAAACTTCTATATCAATAAAACCCAATTTGTTGATTTTCGCGGTAATTCAAATATTGCAAATGCTCAAATTGGAGGTGGTGATATTGCTGATCCAAATTCAATTAGTATGTCGGTAACTGTACCTGATATGGTACCATCTCAAAGCTATGTTTATGCTAGAGTTGGGCTAAAAGTTGCTGGTCGTGAAGATATGATCTTCTCGCCGGTTCAAAAAGTTGATTTATAATTTATGACCTAATATAATTTAGGGCTATCCATGTGTTTAATTTTCGTGGATAGCCCTTTTTATGTAATTTTGATTCATGTTTTTTTAATTTCCTAAACCTAAATTCACAATGGCAAAAAGAGTCAATTTTTTGTTTTCGATTATTATTGTTGTCAGTGGTCTTCTTTTGGGATCATGTTCTCAATCAAGCACTGTAATCAAAGAGACTTCACTTACCGAGTTAAGGGCTCCAGCGTATCCGCTGATAACCATTGATCCATACACCTGTGCCTGGTCTGAATCTGATCAGCTATTTGATACACCTGTTCGGCATTGGACTGGAAAAACACACTCTCTCATCGGAGCGATTCGTGTTGATAACGAAGTTTATCGTTTTTTAGGAGATATGGATATCCCCTGTGACGCTGTTATCCCAATGGCCAACTACGAAGCCTGGGAGGGTAAATACACAATGAATGAACCTAAAAAAGGCTGGAGCGAAAAGAAATTCAACGATGCTTCATGGACCGTTGGAAAGGCAGCATTTGGTACAAATGGAATGCCTGCCTTGTCAACAGCATGGAATACAAAAGATATTTGGGTTCGCCGTGAATTTACAATGCCGGATAACCTTCGGAAAGAGGATATATACCTGATTTATTCTCATGATGATATTTTTGAATTGTACCTGAATGGGAAACAACTGGTAAAAACAGCATACGAATGGCATAACAATGTGGTACTTAAAATTGATCGCGACTTGTTAGACATGGAGGGGGAGAATGTTATTGCTGCACATTGCCACAATCGCACCGGAGGTGGTTATGTCGATTTTGGCTTATTTCAGGAAAGCGAACAAAAAGACATCTTTGCCCAAACAGCCGTTCAAAACAAAGTGGCGATGTCTGCCACACAAACACACTACAATTTCACTTGTGGACCGGTTGATTTAAATGTAGAGTTTGTATCACCTTTATTGCCAGGTAACCTTGACCTGTTGTCCCGCCCTGTAAATTACATCAATTACGAAGTAGTTTCCACTGATGGTGCAACGCACGATGTACAGGTTTATTTTGAAACCACCCCTGAGTGGGCCGTTAACGAAGTTAGCCAGGAAGTGGAAGTCAGC
>NZ_JBQYLI010000025.1:0-66203 GCF_052690465.1 Sunxiuqinia sp. A32 | reverse complement strand
ACCAGTAAATGAGAAAATAAGCATTTACATCCTATTAAATTAAGTATAAATCTGTCAAGCTATTTTAGGAAAGGTCAGTTGTTTTGGAAAAGGTCAACGCCAAGTGCGCTTTTTTGAGTTCCTGCGCCATTTTTACGGCTTCCTTTTAACTTTATTCTCGTCCTGTTGCATTTTTTCAAGTTTCTGGCGCGTATTTATAGTCCCTGTGCCGTTTTTTCGAATTTCTGCTTCAATTTTCAGCTCCCTGCGTTAAAATTTTGAATCCCTGTGCCGCAGCAATGCATAAAATTGGTGCAGGGCGGGCCAAAACCCTGCAGGACGCCAACAGAGCTCGCAGGGCACTACGAATCATCACATTACAACCATTTTATTACAAATACTCCTTTACAAAAATGCACAAAAGCAGGGATAAAATGTTAGAAAATACTGAACTTCACACCGCCATTAAATACAAATCCATCGGTTGGTGCCCATATATCCCGGAATGTTGGATTGTTTACAGGAGGTAAGACCAGCGCTTCAAATTCACCTTGATGCGTATTGGTGAAATTTTCGAAGTTTATGAATACCGAAAACT
The DNA here is from genome assembly GCF_052690465.1 of Sunxiuqinia sp. A32. Classification (NCBI taxonomy): domain Bacteria; kingdom Pseudomonadati; phylum Bacteroidota; class Bacteroidia; order Marinilabiliales; family Prolixibacteraceae; genus Sunxiuqinia; species Sunxiuqinia sp. A32. The sequence goes on along the minus strand of NZ_JBQYLI010000025.1, from coordinate 65,626 downwards.
TTTCAAATATCCGCATCAGCATAAATCCCATCACCCAATAATCAGACTTTTCGTTGTAGCTGTTATCAAATTGATTTCCGGTATAATACAATTCATATCCTGCAGTCCATTTTTCTTCAATTTCGTACATGAGTGCAAAACCTAAATTGTGCTTTGGAGTCAATGGTTTTTGATTGTTAATGTTATCATATTTCAGCTGGGTATTTATCAAGGTATAGTCCATGTAAAGCTTAAAATCACTGTACGATAACTTGATATTGGTTTCGATTCCCGAACTTAAAACATTACCATCGGCACTTTCAAAATACGCAAGATTCGAGTTGTCATCTTCCCTGAGTACCAAAGCGTTTTTAAGCTGGGTGAGGAAAAACAGTTGATTGATAGAGAAAGTTATTTCGTCCCACAAAGCTGTTTTATAATTGATATCAAAATTGCCCCCAATGGAGGTCTCTACATCAACCATATCGTTTGATAAAGGTTGAATACCCCTGAAGTAAAGCCTCTCAGCATCTTCGGTAAAAATGGTTGGTAGCTTATACCCCATTGCGCCACCAATGCGGGAACTAAGCTTATTGCTTGCCTTAAACAGGATCGATAAACGAGGTAACACAAATGTACCATAGTCAGTATTATAATCGGTTCTTAAACCAGCCTCCACAACCAGTTTGTCGCTTAAATCGGTTGTATTCTGAATGAACCCACCCACGGTATTGTGCGAGTAATCTCTTACAGGTGAGGAACCCGTCGTTTCTTCTGCAAACTTTTCCAGGTAATGATTGATTCCAAACTGCCAGTCTGTATCGGAGTTTTTATGCAAAATGTACATTGCTTCAGTAAAGTTTGAGATTTGATTCCCATCAAAAGTGTAAGCAGGAACGGTTAATTCTCTTTGGAAGTAGGAAATACTATTCTTAAAACTTATTGTTCGGTCTTCTTTTGTATTTCTAAACGCTAATTGTGTTGAATATCGATCCGAATTATTTTCTTCAAAAAACACGTGTTCACCACTTTCATTTCCCTTTAGTACTTCTGTATCTCCACCCGTGCGGGTATCAAAAGCGGTATTTAATCCCAAGCTAAGTTCAGTATTGGAGTTGATGTAGTAATAAAATTTCGGATTAAAATTATAGGTTTTGGCTTTAGGAAGATTGGAAAATCCATCGTCATCGGGGTCATATGCTTTTTGTTTGCTAACCGCACTGTAAAACGTCAATCCTGTTTTGCCATATTTTTGGGTATAAAAAAGGTTTGCAGTTGTGCCCATTGCGCTTGTTTGATTAAACATGACGTCAAGAACAGGATCGTCTTCTGGTGTTATACTTATCAGATTTACCAAACCCGCAATTGCTCCACCGCCATACAAGGTGGAACTACTTCCTTTAATAAGTTCAACCTGCTTTAAATCGAGTGGCGGAATTTGCATAATTGACAGTCCACCGGCAAATCCACCGTAAAGTGGGAATCCGTCTTTTAAAATTTGAGTGTATCTCCCATCCAGTCCTTGAATACGAATGCTCATATTACCTGAGCTTAGCGAAGTTTGCTGCATCTGCACTCCGGTGGTTTCTCGTAAAAGCATTCCAACATTACTGGAATTCATCGCAGCATTTTCTCCAAGCTCTTCACCTGTTATGGCTTCAATTCTCGTGGGAACATCCTGTATCGTCCTTGATGAACGGGTTGTTGCAATGACGATTTCTTGTAATTCTTCCCCTGCCTCCAATTCAATTTCAATGGTTTTATTATTATCCTCAGGAAACGAAAGGGTAACTTCTTTTTCTTCGTATCCAACAAAAGAGATTACAAACTCATATTTGCCATCGTGCAAATCATCAAATGTTGCCAGCCCTTCGGTATTGGTAATCGTACCATTTGTAGTGCCTTCAATTACCACGCTCGCCCCAATTAAGGGTTCGCCTGATTCTTCTTGTACACTAAAAGTCACACGGTTTTGGGCAAAAGTATGGCAAAACAAAAGTATTCCTGAAATGAGTAGTATATATCGCATAATTAGATTTTCAAAAAACTCAAAAGTAAGGTTTTGCCTTTAAATTAGCAGCAATCGGCTCTGCAAATTGTACTCTTTGTAAAGCTTTGGTAATGTTGTCAATCTACTTTAGATAAAGCAGACTCTCCCCTGACACGACTATAGATTGATCGGGGAACTTGAATGGTCACGACATGTCGTGACCTTCTTTTAGTTGTTCTTTACACTTATAGTATATTCTTTCCCCCCACCTACCTATTCGAATATGCAATTGAAAGCCACCAATCCATTTAGTTTTCCTCTAGCCGGAAGGCTTTTCATTTTTCATTCGATAAAAATGAAAAAAAAATCTTGTCAAAATTATCCTTCTTCCCACTGGCCATCGCCGGCCCAGCCGATTTTGACTGGCCAACGCTTCAACAATAAAGAGTTGGATTTCGCAGATTTTGATCGGCCTTTTGAAGTTTTAATCTAGAAAACAAAGGAAGAAAATAAGGATGGTACTGGTAAGCAATCCTGTTTGAGTTCGACGACAGACGAACGAGTTGGATTGTGGGGTTTTTCCGATCTGTAGTTTTCTTTTAAAACTTCAATCAGCCTTGATCTTTTCATTCTTTTGGATCAAGCCAAAAGGACAGGAGACTGTACTGTGCATAAGCCGTTGCATTTCCAAGAAAACTCAGCTAATGAGTAATTGAGGAACTTGAATGGTCACGACATGTCGTGACCTTCTATTGTTGTTCTTTACACTTAGGATATATTCTCTCACCCCCCTGGGATAATTAGAGAATTAATGAAGACAACTGTCCACTCGGAACTGCGCCTGTATACTATCCTCGAAAACCCTTATTTCAACTGAATCTAAATTCTTCATTTTGGCTAATTATCTCTTTAAAATTTTCTGCCAATTCCCAGATTTGGCGCATCTTTGCAAAAAAAATACATGAAAGTCAGTCAGCTGTGCAAGCTATTGGATGCCCAGGTTATTTGTGGCAAGGAGTTTTACAATAATGAAATTGAAAAAGGTTACAGTTCTGACCTTATGAGCGACGTGCTCACTCTTGATACAGACAACCTACTTTTAATCACCGGACTTTGCAATCTGCAAACAATCCGAACCGCAGAAATGGCTGATATTCGCTTTATTGTTTTTGTTCGTAACAAAACTGCGAATGAGGATATGCTGACGTTGGCACGCGAAAACAACATGTGTATTTTAGAATCTCCTTACACTTTATTTAAGGCCAGTGGCATATTGTACGAAGCCGGATTAAATCCAGTCTATTAGTTATGACATTGACTTTTCATATTGAAGGAGGAAACTTTACCAGGGCTGGACATGCGTCCAGTGAAGTAAAGAAAATGTTGAAGCAACTGGGAGTAGATGCCAAGTGCATAAAAAATATCGTGATTGCGCTTTATGAAGCTGAAGTTAATGTAGTTGCTCATGCCTATGAAGGTGAGATGAACGTTTTAATTGATGACAACCAGATAAAGACAATCATTACAGATAAGGGTCCCGGGATTGCGGATATTGAACTTGCGATGCAGGTTGGTTATTCCACTGCAAGCAAAAAAGTAAGAGAAATGGGATTTGGAGCAGGAATGGGCCTCCCAAATATTAAAAAGAATACCGACGAGTTAAAGATTGAATCGAAAGTTGGAGAAGGAACAACTGTTAGTATGACCAATATTTTTTCATGACGGCAATAAAAACATATCACGCACTGAAAGTGGACGAGCAAAAATGCATCGGGTGTACCCATTGCATGAAGGTTTGTCCTACCGAAGCAATTCGACTTCGAAATGGATTAGCTTCCATTCAGGAGGTGCGCTGTGTGGATTGCGGACAATGCATGCGTGCTTGTCCCGAAAAAGCCATTTATGTTGAGCAGGACGATATTGATCAAATAAAACAGTTTAAATATCGGGTGGTTTTGTTTCCATCCATCATGATTGGTCAGTTTCCGGAGAAATACACAGAAGACCAGATTTACTCTGCACTTTTAAAAATTGGTTTTACTCATGTTTTTGAAGTGGAACAACCCGTTGGATTCCTAAAAGATTCCATCAAAGAATATTGTCGAAAAGAAAAAAAACACAAACCCCATATTTCAACCTTCTGCCCTGCAGTTGTCCGATTAATTAAGATTCGGTATCCATCATTGGTTGACCACTTAATCCAGCGAAAGTCTCCACACGATCTGGGAGCACACTTTGCCATTGAGCAGCTGAAAAAACAAGGTGCAACTGAAAAAGAAATTGGTTTATTTTATGTTACGCCTTGCAGTGCGAAAATTGCTTCTGTAAAAAGTCCGGTTGGTGAAAAAGAATCCATTGTGGATGGTATATTGAATATGAACGCAATATACAATCGGGTGATGAAAGCTATTGATGATCAGGAAGCGCCGGATAGTACAAAACAAAGGCAAAATCTAACCCGTGATGGGATTCTCTGGAGCCTAACTCGTGGCGAATCCAAACATTTTGGCGAGCGCAGTATGGCAATTGATGGCATCCACAATGTCATTCGTTTTCTGGAACGACTGGAAAACGAGGAAGTACCAGAGATTGATTTTCTTGAATTACGGGCATGTGATCAAAGTTGTGCCGGTGGTATTCTGATGACAGGAAATCGTTTTCTCACCGTGGAACGATTGGAACGTCGCGCGAAACGGTATTCACCATCATGGAAATTTAAAGATTCACCTATTCAGGCTGATGCTGAAAAAATAAAAGAAAAACTGATTGCCGATAAAATTCAACCCAAACCCGTATTTATGCTGGATGATAACAGAAGTCGTGCGCTTGAAAAAATGAATAAGGCGCAACGAATCATCTGTTTTCTTCCTGGAATTGACTGCGGTGCTTGTGGTGCTCCCAACTGTCAGGCCCTGGCCGAGGATATGGCGCAGGGAAAAGCAAAAATGTCTGACTGCATATTTTTGCAACAACTTTGGCAGGAAGAAGGAAAAATTAAAGCGACCAAAGCTTTTAAGAACGTAGAAAAGAAATGGGGTAAAGATCGGTTTCAGGCTGATTGTAATAAAAGAGGAAGAAGAAATGAAGGTTTCTGAAATAGTTGAAAAATTAGACTTAAAAGTGGTTTCCGGCAAAAATGGACTTGACCGTGAAATCGAAGGAGGATATGTATCCGATTTGTTAAGCGACGTCATGGGACATGCACGTGAGAATCAAATATGGATAACACTTCAAGTACACCAAAATGTGATGGCAATTGCATCATTAAAAGATTTGGCAGCTGTGATCCTGGTAAAGAATTTCCAGGCAAATGAAAACACCATTCAACACAGTAATGATGAGCAAATTCCAATATTGTCAACTTCATTGTCGACATTTGAAATTGCTGGTAAGCTTTATGAATTGCTGAATAAACAAACATGAAAAAGTTCCGGGCTGATCTACACATACATACTGTTTTATCTCCCTGTGCAGATTTGGAAATGAGCCCCGATCAAATTATCAGTCGGGCCCTTGAAATGGAACTGAACATCATTGCCATAACCGATCATAACAGCACCAAGCAATGTGCCATTGTGAAAAAGATGGCCGAAGGAACCGACCTCTTCGTAATCAACGGATGCGAAGTAAATAGTTCCGAAGAAATACATGCCATTTGCTTGTTCGAGGATGACTATACAAGAAATAAGTTTCAGCTTTTTTTGGACAAACATTTGCCACATGTTCCCAATCACAGAACCTATTACAACCAGCAGGTAGTTGTTGATGAAGAAAATCGAATTGTCGAAGAAATTGAAAATTACCTGGCTACGACACTCGATGTTGGAATTGAAGTGATTGAGAAAACGGTGCATGAGCTAAATGGTCTGTTTATCCCGGCACACATAGATCGCCCCATCAATAGTATTTACAGCCAATTGGGATTTATTCCGATCGATTTACAGATCGATGCCTTGCAAATCACCAAGCAGGCCAACGAAAAATATACAAGAGTGAAATATGACATTCACGAAGAAGTGTCTTTAATTAAAGCTTCGGACGCCCATTATATTGAAGATTTCGGAAGTGGATATTCCACCTTCTCAATCAATGAACTTACGTTTCAGGAAATCAAATGGGCTCTCCTCCAAAAAAACGGAAGATCAGTTAATATTGACTCATGAACGAATTAGCCCTTCACATACTCGATATTGCACAAAACTCAACACGTGCAAAGGCAAAATTGATTCAAATCACCATCATTGAAAATACGATGAAGAATGAATATTCAATTATCATAGAAGACGATGGAGCTGGCATGAGTCAAGAAGAAGTGGTCAAAGTAGTTGATCCGTTTTACACGTCCCGGACTACCAGGAAAGTAGGTTTGGGAATCCCACTACTGAAACATACAGCTGAACAAACAGAGGGAACTTTCAATATCAAATCTGAAAAAGGGAAAGGCACGAAACTGGAAGCTCATTTAAAAAAGAAACACATTGACCGTCCAATTTTAGGGGATATCGCCGGAACCTTAATGATTTTAGTATCCAATGAAAGTGATGCGGATATTGTATATCAACACCAAACAGATAAAGGTGAATATGAATTTGACACACGTGAGGTAAAAAACTCATTGGATGGAATGCCAATCACAACCCCTGAAATCCGACAATTTATCAAAGAGATGATTGTTCAGAATTTAGAACAAATTCAAATTAGCGAATAATGATAAAAATTAGAAATAAATAATCAGAAAGGGTTGACCTTTACAAAAGGGACATCATAACTTACTGATTAAATAATAGATAAGAAAACCAAAATCATGACAAAAATTAAATCGCTTGCTGACCTGAAAAAGTTAAAAGACGAGGTACAGTCTAAAATTAAACTTCGGGAAAAAGGTGACCACCCTGAAAATCTCATCCAAATTAAAGTATCCATGGCTACCTGTGGAATAGCATCAGGGGCAAAAGATACCATGAACTTCTTTATCCAGGAATTGGATCACCAGGGGATCGATGCATTGGTTACCCAAACAGGTTGCATGGGCTATTGCTATGCCGAGCCAACCATTGAATTGAGTATTCCTGGCAAAGAACCGGTCGTTTATGGCCATGTAGACAAAGAAAAAGCACTGGAAATCATCAACAAACACATCAAACTGAATGAATTGGTTGATGGCATCATACCAGTAAATTATAAAACCATTGACGACTAAAAACAGATCATAAAATGGCAGATTACAACATGCATATTTTAGTTTGCGGCGGAACCGGCTGTAAAGCTTCTCAAAGCGAACTAATCAAAATTAATTTTCAAAACCAATTAACCGAGCTGGGAATGGAGGACGAAGTTCAGGTAATCCATACCGGTTGTTTTGGTTTTTGCGAAAAAGGGCCTATTGTGAAAATTCAGCCCGATAATACTTTTTACGTTTCTGTAACCCCTGAAGACACCAAAGAAATCATTGAAGAACATTTGGTTAAGGGAAGAAAAGTAGAACGTCTTCTTTTTAAAGATCCATCTTCAAAAGCTAGCATTAGCCAGAGTAAAAATATGGACTTCTACAAAAAGCAAGTCCGCATTGCTTTGCGAAATTGTGGTTTCATTAATCCAGACAATATTGAAGAATATGTTGCCAATGAAGGCTATTCTGCATTGGCAAAATGTTTGAGTGAGATGACTCCGGAAAGCACGATCAAATTAATCACCGACTCGGGTCTTCGTGGTCGTGGTGGTGGTGGTTTTCCAACCGGATTAAAATGGGACATTACCCGCAAGGTTGAAGGGGATGAAAAATACGTGGTTTGTAACGCAGATGAGGGTGATCCTGGTGCATTTATGGACCGTTCTATTTTGGAAGGTGATCCACATTCAGTGATTGAAGCGATGGCCATTTGTGGGTTCTGCATTGGAGCCAGCAATGGTTTGGTATACATTCGTGCAGAATATCCATTAGCTATTCAACGACTAAAAACAGCTATTAATCAAGCTCGTGAATACGGTTTGCTTGGAAACGACATCATGGGTACCGGGTTTGATTTTGATATTGAACTTCGTTACGGTGCAGGTGCTTTTGTTTGTGGTGAAGAGACTGCTCTTATTCACAGTATGGAAGGACTTCGCGGCGAACCAACTTTTAAACCTCCGTTCCCTTCCGAGTCAGGTTATCTGGGCAAACCGACCAATGTAAATAATGTTGAAACTTTTGCAAATATTCCTCCAATTATCAATAAAGGTGCTGAATGGTTTAGCAGCATCGGAACTGAAAAATCAAAAGGAACCAAAGTATTTGCCTTAGCGGGTAAAATCAACAATGTTGGCCTAATTGAAGTACCAATGGGAACCACTTTAAGAGAAGTAATTTACGACATTGGTGGTGGAATTAAAGACGGAAAAGAATTCAAATCAGTGCAAACAGGAGGTCCATCAGGAGGATGTTTAACCAAAGACTTTCTGGATACACCAATTGACTATGACAACTTACTTGCGGCAGGTTCTATGATGGGATCAGGCGGAATGATTGTTATGGACGAGGATGATTGTATGGTTTCCATTGCTAAATTCTACCTGGAATTCACATTGGACGAATCCTGTGGAAAATGTACTCCTTGCCGAATTGGGAATAAACGCTTACATGAAATATTAGACAAAATTACGGAAGGAAAAGGAACTCCTGAAGATTTAATGCGTTTGCGTGCATTAAGTTCAGTAATTAAGGACACCTCTCTTTGTGGACTTGGGCAAACATCTCCTAACCCAATTTTATCGACACTCGACAACTTCTATGATGAATACGAAGCACACGTGACGGAACAAAAATGTCCGGCCGGTCAATGTAAATCGCTGTTGAAATATGTCATTGAAGATGAAAAATGTACCGGCTGCACCCTGTGTTTCCGCAATTGTCCGGTAGGTGCAATATCCGGTGACAAAAGAAGTCCTCACTCTATCGATCAATCGTTATGTATCAAGTGTGGAGTGTGTTACCAGAAATGTAAGTTTGACGCGATCAAAATCGCCTAATTCAGCAAGACTATGGATATGATAAAATTAACCATTGATAATAAACCGGTAGTAGTCAAAAAAGGCACTACCATCTTAAAAGCAGCTGCAAGCATTGGCATTGATATTCCATCACTTTGCTATATGAAGCTGGAAGACATGAATATTGAAAACAAGCCTGGTGGTTGCCGGGTATGTGTGGTGGAAGTAAAAGGACGAAGAAACTTAGCGCCTGCTTGTTGCACGGACGTTGCAGAAGGAATGGAAGTCAGTTCACACTCAATCAGAGTTGTGAACGCTCGTAGAACAGTAGTTGAACTAATTCTTTCTGACCACCCTTCCGATTGTCTGGTTTGTGCAAAATCCGGTAACTGTGAATTACAGGATATGGCCCATCATTTGGGTATTCGTGAAATTCATTACCAGGGTGAGCAATCAAGTTATCGTGAAGATACTTCTCCTTCGATTATTCGTGAAATGGATAAATGTATTTTGTGCCGTCGTTGCGAAACCATGTGCAACGAAGTACAAACAGTTGGCGTTTTATCCACCATCAATCGCGGTTTTGAAGCAGTTGTTTCTCCAGCGTTTGAAATGAATCTTGATCATTCTGTTTGTACTTATTGCGGTCAGTGTTTGGCAGTATGTCCAACCGGAGCACTGACAGAAGTGGATGAAACAGGTGCTGTTATTCGTGCATTGTCTGATCCTACTAAAAAAGTTATTGTACAAACGGCACCTGCTGTTCGTGCTGCGCTTGGAGAAGAGTTTGGAATGGAAGCAGGTACTTTGGTGACTGGAAAAATGGCTGCAGCTTTGCGTCGTTTAGGTTTCGACTATGTGTTCGATACAGATTTTGCTGCTGACCTTACCATCATGGAAGAAGGAACAGAACTACTTGGCAGGCTTAATAAATATCTAGCAGGCGACAAAGAAGTAAAACTTCCAATCTTAACATCATGCTGTCCTGCCTGGGTGAAATTCTTCGAGCATCAATTTCCAGATTTAAAAGATATTCCTTCAACCGCTCGCTCACCTCAACAAATGTTTGGCTCCATTGCAAAAACCTATTTTGCAGATAAAATGGAAACTAAAAGAGAGGACTTGGTTGTGGTTTCAATCATGCCTTGTGTTGCTAAAAAGTATGAATGTAGCCGGGATGAATTTAAGGTAGATGGAAATCCGGATGTTGATTATGCATTGACTACACGTGAGTTGGCACAACTAATCAACTTGGCAAACATCGATTTCAAATCACTTCCAAACGAAGATTTTGATAATCCAATGGGAGAATCAACCGGTGCCGGTGTAATCTTTGGAACCACTGGTGGAGTAATTGAAGCTGCCGTACGAACTGCCTATGAAGTACAAACCGGAAAATCATTGGAGCGTCTGGATTTTGAAGAACTTCGGGGAATGGAAGGACTTCGTAAAGCAACAATTGATTTTGACGGAATTCCTATTAATATTGGAATCGCTCATGGCTTGGGTAACGCCCGTAAATTGCTGGAAGAAATCCAGAAAGGTGAAAGCGAGTTTCATGCCATTGAGATTATGTCCTGCCCTGGCGGCTGTATTGGTGGAGGGGGGCAACCTTACCATCATGGCGATGTCGAAATTCTTAAAAAAAGACAAAAAGCGCTCTATTCTGAAGATAAAAATAAAGTCTTGCGCAAATCACATGAGAATCCCTACATCAAGAAATTGTATGATGAATTTTTGGGAGAACCATTGAGTGAAAAAGCGCATCATTTATTACACACTGAATACTTCGACAGAAGCTAGAGAATTGTCATTTTTTGTCATGTATAGACATTTAGTCATTAATGACAATCAACGAATAACATGATAACTAAAAAACATCCACATTATGCCAAAAATAAAATTAGCTGAAAAAACCATCGAATTGATCAAAGAAATTTGCGCTCAATTCAACAATAAGGAAGGAGAGTTAATTAATGTTCTTCATGGAGTTCAGCACCAATTAGGTTATTTGCCAGCAGAAGTTCAGGAAGTAATTGCAAAAGAGTTGAATATGTCTGTTGCAAAAGTATACGGTGTTGTCACCTTTTACTCTTTCTTCACGATGCTGCCTCAGGGAGAAAACCCTATCTCTATTTGCATGGGAACAGCTTGTTATGTAAGAGGTGCAGAGCAAGTTCTTACCGAGTTTAAAAGGCAACTCAATATTGAAGTTGGACAAACAACTCCTGATGGAAAATTCTCAATCAATTGCCTTCGTTGTGTCGGTGCATGCGGACTAGCTCCTGTTGTTCTGGTTGGAGAACGCGTATATGGTCGGGTTTCTCCTCAACAAGTCAATAAGATTATTGCAGAATATCAGGATGGGTGTGCTTCGAACGCCAAAATTGCGTAGAATATAAATAGTACTAAATGAACGAGGTTTCTAAGTGAAACCTCGTTCATTTTAAACAAAGCCAAAGTTCATCTGTTTATCAAAAAATAATAATCATTCGATTTAACTAATTCTTTTCCAAAAGAATAAATTAAAAAATGATCTCATTAAGAGTAGATAACGATAAAAAAATAATTTTTGCGAATTATACCGGCTCTGTCAGTTTATCAGATATTGAAAATTTTTACCAGGAGATTTCCAGAGAATATCATCACTGGGGAAAATTAAAAATGACACAGGATGAAAAGGGTGCCGAATTCATCAATACTCCTGAGATCCTGAAAAATGCAAAAAGATTAATTGACATTCTGGCTGCAGCATTTACTTCCATAAAAATTGGTGTCATTCAGGATCGTCCAATGGAAACAGCCTACAGTTTTTTATTTCTGGAAAACTCTTCTAGCTTCAATTACCTCATCAAAGTATTCTTTCTTGAAGAAAATGCCTACAAGTGGCTAGAGCAATAATCAAACACAATTATAAGGATGAATATTTGTGTTTGATGATGATTTATCACAAGGATATCATGTAAAGAAAAAGGGTCAACTACAAACAGCTAATCCTTCAGTATTTTTCTTCTCTCCTGCGCGGAGAATAATCAAAGACATTTTCAGGCTATTCTTACTTTTCCTGCTTTTCTTTCAATATTTTAAGAATATTATCCCAAGGTTCAACTAAATGGGAACTAGCCCATTCTTCCCACATACCAGACATCTCCTCAACCTTTTCTGGCATTGTATCTGCAAGGTCATTCATTTCAGTTCGATCCTTTTCGATATCATACAATTCCCATTTTTGGTCCTCCTGTTTATAATTCCAGGCCATCACCAGTTTATACTTGCCTAGGCGAACTGCCTTGTTACCTTCATGCTCCCAGAAAATTGGTTCGGTATGAACCGGTTCATCCACTCCTTTAAATAATGGGACTAAACTTTTCCCTTGCATTGGATGAATTTGGTGACCATTGAATTCAGTTGGGTATTCAGCTTCCCCTAAGTCTACAAAAGTCGCCATGAGGTCTGGCAAAAATCCGTATTGACGTACAAATTTCCCTTGATCTTCCTTCTTGATACCATTTGGCCAGTGAACAATCATCGGGGAAGAAATTCCACCTTCATGAATCCAATGTTTGTAACGTTTAAACGGAGTGTTCGAAGCATTTGCCCACGCACGACCATAGGAAAGGAAATATCCTTCAAGAGTTTCCAGCTGGCTGGCCGGGCCTCCACCAAGTTCACCCCCTTCGGCACAAGCACCATTGTCATCAATAAATATGATTACCGTGTTGTCTATAAGCTCATTCTTTTCAAGATAATCCACCAAATATCCAATATTTTGATCCATGAGATCGACCTGTGCGGCATAAATTGCACGGCGAAGTTGCATCTCTTCTTTCTTCTCTTTCGATAGGGAATCCCATTCTCGGGAATCCTGTGGAGACAACCCCCAGTCTTTGTCAATAATGCCCATTTCAATCATTCGCTTGTAGCGTTCTTGTCTCAGTGTTCCCCAGCCTTCACTGTATCTCTCACGATATTTGTCTATATCTTCTTTGGGAGCCTGTAATGGCCAGTGAGGAGCATTATACGCCAAATACAAAAAGAATGGTTTCTCAGGCGTTTCTGCTTTTGTTTCCTGAATAAAAGAAATTGCATTATCAGTAAATGCATCCGTGGAATAATAATCTGGATCTGAAATTGAAATGGTGTCATTTCCAAGAGTAATTCCACGAGGATATGTTGGGACGAAATAATTACAGGCACCGTCTAAAATACCGTAATACTTATCGAAACCGCGTTGCAATGGCCACTGATCCCTTTCATTCATTCCCAAGTGCCACTTACCAGTCATCATTGTTGTGTAACCGGCTCCTTTTAGAACTTCTGCCAGCGTAACAGAATTACGGTTCATCACCCCTCGATAGCCTTCCAAATTATAATCATGCCCTTGTGGATCTTCAGATGGATTAGTCATATGACCAATGCCCGCCTGATGAGGGTATAAACCCGTCATTAATGAAGCCCGGGTAGGACAACAACGGGCGGTGTTATAAAATTGAGTAAAACGAACACCATTGCTTGCCAACTTATCCAGATTCGGTGTATTAATTTCACCGCCATAACATCCAATATCTGAGAAGCCCATATCGTCCGACATAATCAGAATGATATTTGGGCGCTCAGGCTGATTTGAAGCTTTTTCCTGTGAGGATGTACAAGAACTAAAAGGTATCGCCAATGCTAGCGCTACCAAACCAAGGTTTTGCTGCTTTTTCATAAGATATCTACTTTCATAAAATGTGTTAGCTATTCTTTGTTTTTATTTAATCTATTTAGATTGCCAATCAGGTGGTGGAATTACTCCACCATTACTATTCTCATTATACCTGGGAACCTGCCGACTTGCCTTCAATCCGTAAAACTCATCAGTCCCTTTACTGAGTTCATCAACTTTATCTGGATATTGGTCGGATACATCGTTTTTTTCATAAGGATCGGACGCAATTTTAAATAGTTGATAAATAACTGATTTTTCCTCAATTCTATCCGGAGCGGGACGTTTCACAATTAGTTTCCACTGATTTTTATTTACAACCAGATCTTCAATTTTATCATCCCCCTGATCCAGATAACTATACCATTCACGATCTTCAATGGTTGCTCCTTTCAATATAGGCAAAATATTCTTTCCATCTAAGTCATTTCTCGGGGAACCTTTAAAATCCGCAACCTCCATTAATGTTGGAAAAATATCAATGTACCCAACACGTTTATCAACTATTTGCCCCCCGCTGATTCCACCAGAAGGCCACCTCACTGCAGCAACTACCCGAATACCTCCCTGGTATGGCGTTAATTTACCTCCCCGAAGTTCACCATTGCTTGCACCTTTGAGTAACCCGCCATTGTCACTGGCAAATAATATGAAAGTATTGTCCATCTGTCCTCTTTCTGCTAAACATTCTAATATCTTCCCGATATTCTGATCCATGTTATCGACCATTCCTGCGTAGATTTTTTTAGTTCCAGTCCGATTGGAGTATTTTTCTATATCTTCAGACTTAGCTTGAAAAGGGCCATGAGGTGCAGTAAATGGAACATACAAAAAAAATGGTTTATCAGCTGGCACGGAATTAATAAACTCAACAGCAGCATCTCCAATAATATCAGTAGTATATCCCTCCTCATGAGACAACTGGTCATTCACATACCAATCCAAACTTCCTTCCTGCTGCGGTCCGATGGAAAGGTTTCTGTTAAAATAGTTTACTGCTCCATTCAAACTTCCTTTAAAATAGGTAAAGCCACGATTGTAAGGATGCCACTCCTGCCTGCGGTAACCTAAATGCCATTTGCCAACCATGCCCCGGAAATTATACCCAGCTCTGGAAAGCATTTCTGCAATGGTTTCCTCATCGGAAGAGAGTCCAAATTCAGCTTGCGGAGAAATTGCTGAACGCATAAGGCCATATCGAATAGGATATCTACCAGTCATCAAACCTGCCCTTGATGGCGAACATACCGGGCAGCTGTAATATTGCTCTAGCCGCACGCCTTCAAATGCAATTCTGTCAATATTCGGTGTCCTGATATCACTCCCATTATACCCAACATCTGCATAACCCAAATCATCTGCCAGGATTATTAGAATATTGGGCTTTCTTTTTAAAAACTCTTCTTTCGAGCAGGAACTAAAATGAACACCTAGAAATAGTATTACAACTACTAATATTTTCTTTTTCATCGGGTTTTTCCTTTGTTTCCTCATATAAAACTGCAACTCCACTAACCGAACCTACCTACTGATTTTTCCTTTTAGCATGGTAAATGAATGAGGAGGAAAACTGTATGCAAATCTATTCCCTTTGGTTTTAAGCGGATTTTTCTCAATCGTGCGAACTTCCGACTTTGTAAAATTATTCTCCGATTTTAAATCCGGCCCGTTGACTTCATAAACCTGAAAACTGCCACTAAAAGGACGATTCTGAGAAATGATTTCAGCCTCTATTGCTTCGTCTTTATTCTTATTTACAACACAGATCATAACTTCTTCATTTTCATAGGTTGCGGAAACATCCAGGTAAGGAACATCTTTAAACTGAGAAGGCATTTTATCATGTGAACTATAAAACTTCTCCGTATCATATTTTTCACAATCTACAAAAACATCCAGTGCGGTTCCACGCATATTGTTCGCAAACAGCTGCAAAGGATAAAAAATGGTTTGTTTAAACAAGCCTTTTTCATTGGTAACCACTGCCGCAATAACATTTACGAGTTGAGCCAGATTGGCCATTTTAATAACATCTGCATTTCGTACAAAGGCATTTAAGAAACCGGCAATAACCAAGGCATCTTCCAGATTGTAAACTTCCTCCAGTCCTTCCACCCCACGGTAGCAAACGTTGTACTCATCCCAGGCAATGTAAATTGGTGGACGGTTTCCCCTATTTGCCGTTTGCATTACCCGGTCAATCATGCCTTTCGCAATTCTAGTGCGCTGCTCCAATATTAAAGGGGTTGAAATGTAGTTGTAATAATCGTTATCAGGATTGCCCACATAAATATGCAGGGCAATGTAATCAATCACATCTTTTAGTTCTTCAAGGACTGTTTGGTTCCAGCGATCCGGATCGGCTCCTTCACGGTAATTTGCAGATCCGGCAGCAATCAATTTTATATCGGGCGAAGTCCTGACCATGAGTTTGGCAGCTTCGCGGGCTTTTGCTGCATACACTTCTGCGCTCATATGCCCCATTTGCCAGGTACCATCCATTTCATTCCCAAGCCCCCAGTATTTTATACCATGAGGTTCCGGATAGCCATGCTTTTTGCGGAGTTCAGCAAAGTAAGGCCCCGATTCTACATTGCAGTATTCAACCCAGCGCCTTGCTTCTTCAATGGTTCCGGTTCCGAGATTGACAGCAATATAAGGTTCGGTGCCGATGGTCTTGGCATATTCAACAAATTCATTTGTACCAAACTGGTTACTTTCAATGGTTCCCCAGGCAAGTTCCATCCTGGGAGGGCGTTCCGACTTGGGCCCTACTCCATCCAGCCAATTATAATTCGAAACGAAGTTTCCACCGGGGTACCTTACAATTGTTGGGTTTAATTCTTTAAGTGCCTCAACAACATCTTTTCTACAACCAGTTGAATCGGATAACGGGTTTCCCGGGTCATATATACCTTCATAGACACATCTTCCAAGGTGCTCTATGAAATTGCCGTAAATGTTTTTATCAACCTCGCCGATTGTCCGGTCAAGGTCAATCTTAATTCTGGCCTGTTGTGCTTGTAAGGCAATGAACGTGAATGCAGTGAAAATTACAACAAGCAAAAGCGATTTACTGTATTTTAGGCTTCCTCTCATAATGATAATGGTTCATACCACAGGAATAGTTTACTATCTACTCCTACGATATTTTTAGATAATGTTTATTGATAGTGAAAAAGAAAGGGACTTCTTGGACAGTCCCTTTCTTCTATATTTAGCCAAATTAATAACCCGGATTTTGTTCCAGATTTTCATTAGCATCAATTTCAGGCTGTGGAATTGGAAATAGCACATGGAAAGGTTTAGCCAATGTTATACCTCTATCCAAAGCAGTCTGGATAAAACGACCATGTCTGATCAAATCTGGCCTTCTTTTTCCTTCACTGTATAACTCCCAACCTCTCTCAGCAAGAATTTTATCGATGAAAGTCGCCTGGTCTGGAATGTCTGTAAGTGTATAATCAGGTAATCCAGCTCTGTTTCTTACTTCATTTAATAAATCTAAAGCTTCTTGTGAAACAGTCCCAGAGGACATCACCAATCCCTCTGATCGGGTCAACAATATTTGCGAGTACCGTATATAGGGTACATCCTGACCTCCAATTGTCGGATCTGCTGAATTCTCATCAATAGGGTACTTCAAACTCCTTGGGTGATTATATTTATCACCGGTTGGTCCTTCGTTCGGATCAAGCAAGTTTACAAACACTCCTTTACTTGACACATATTCTGTAAGAATCAAATCAGCTCTTTTATCGTTCTCATCAAACGTATTGTAAAAACCAATTTGAATAGTTGACTGAGTTGCAGCATTTACTACTGAAGTAGGATAATCTCCTGGAAGCACATTTCGAGTCCAATTGTTTCCAACTGGTTCAACGTCTATGTTCGGAAAAACATAAATCATTTCATTATTCCCTTCATTGTCCAATGCAAAAATATCCTCGTAATTTGGTAATAGCTGGTAGACCCCCATATTAATTACATCCTGAGCTGTTTGTGCTGCATCTGCCCAGTTTTTTGTATTTAACTGAAACTGTGCCAATACGCCTAAAGCTGAACCACGGGTGGCTCTTCCAAATTCAGTTTCCGGAACAGTTATTGGCAGCAAAGGAGCAGCCGCTTTAAGTTCTGAAATAACAAAATCCTCAATTTCCTGAGCTGTCGCACGGGTTGGGAAAAGCTCAGTTGTAGTCTCTGTAATCAGCGGAACTCCTCCAAACCAGTCATAAAGGAAGTTATAAGCAGTTGCCCTGATAAACTTAGCCTCACCCAAATACCTATCCTTAATATCTTGACTTAATAATGGATGGTCTGGAATCGCAGTAATCAATATGTTGGCATCCCGTATAGCTCTATAATTTTGACGCCAATAAGCCTGAATAACTGCAGTATGCCCCGGATCAAAACTAAAATCCTGATACTTCCGAAGTGTATTGTTAAAGTAAGCTCCAATGTAATCTCTGAACATATCGGTAGTGCACTCATTTAAAGCTATATAATCAGCTGCACCTCCCCAGCCATTTAATTGACCATTGGCATATGCAGAACCTAAAAGTGCTTCAATACCTTCCTGGGTCTCCAAAAAAGCTCCCGAAAATTCAGATTTTGGTTCAATTTCTAATGGTTTTTCACAGCTCGATATAAAAAGAGCGAGTAAAACTATAGCAAATACTGAATATCTATTTAGTAATTTCATTTTCATTTAATTTTAAAATCCTACATTAATTCCTAATTGAAATATCCTGGATGACGGATAAGCAGTACGATCAATACGTGCTCCAGACTGCCCTAATGAGTTAACATCCGGATCATATCCAGGATAATCTGTTAAC
Source organism: Sunxiuqinia sp. A32 (assembly GCF_052690465.1). Classification (NCBI taxonomy): domain Bacteria; kingdom Pseudomonadati; phylum Bacteroidota; class Bacteroidia; order Marinilabiliales; family Prolixibacteraceae; genus Sunxiuqinia; species Sunxiuqinia sp. A32. The sequence goes on along the minus strand of NZ_JBQYLI010000025.1, from coordinate 47,142 downwards.
ATCAACAGATTCTGCCCGCCAACAAATATGTCGAGTGAGTTTAAAAAGGATATATTATCCATAGGAACAGTGTATGTTAACTGCACATTCTTTAAACGAACAAAAGAAGCATCAGCTATTAAATAGCTGTTGGATTGCGCCCCCCCATATAAACTAAAATCTACTGCAGAGGGCCATTTATTGGTTGGATTATCTGGTGTCCAACGATTAAGCAAAGGTTCTGCCAAACGGTTTCTATACGTATCGTTTGGATACAGGGCATCATTTAGTGCCCAATTCATCAACTCTTGCCCCAAAGCTCCATCAATAAAAATATTCAACTTAAAATTTTTATAACTAAAGGAATTGTTTATACCAAAAGTGAAATCTGGATAAGGGTTACCTAGTACAACACGGTCTTCATCATTAATTTGGTCATCCTCATTAACATCCAACCATATTGGGTTTCCTGGCACTATATTGGGCTGAGCAGCAATTGGGTCTTGACCTTCTTGAAAGATCCCAATTGCTTTGGTACCATAGTAAGAATACAGTGCTTCCCCTGGTCTGATAAGAGATAGTATTTGCGAATTTGATTGTATAATCTCTGGGATATTACCTAAACTTACTACCTCATTTTTAGAGGTGGAAAAATTTAAATCTGTTGACCATTTCAAAGCTCCAGTCAAATTAACAGTACTAAGCATCACCTCGATTCCTGAATTATCAACTTGCCCCACGTTACTAGCAAGTATTGAAAAACCGGAAGTACTTGGTATTGGCAGATTAAGTAGTAAATCTTTATTTGACTTTTTATAGTAATCGATACTTCCTCGTATTCGAGATTTTAAAAATCCAAAATCTACACCAAAATTCAGCTGTTCTGAAGTTTCCCATTTCAAATCGGGGTTTGGTATCCTTGATGGAGCGACTCCAGCCACCTGTTGTCCACCAAAAACGGCTACAGGACCTCCTGAATATGTGGCAAGTGCACGAGCAATCCCGATATCATCGTTTCCAAGTTGCCCCCATCCAGCTCTTAATTTTAAGTCAGAAAGGAAATTAGAATCCTTCAGAAATGATTCGTTTATTATTTTCCATGCTCCAGAAAAAGACAAGAAATATCCATATCGTTTATTTGCTCCAAAATTGGAAGATCCATCCGCTCTGATAGAAGTAGTTAACAAGTACTTATCATCAAAACCATAATTAATCCTACCTAAATAAGACAATAACCTACGTTCAGAAGCAAAACTACCCACTTGATTCTGAGCCTGAGTTCCTATTCCTAAGTCATTGGTCTCTATAATATCCGAAGCAAATCCCTGAGTACCTGCAGAAAAGGTTCTGTTTTCAAAAGCTTGATAGGTGCTACCTAACAATGCAGTTAATGAATGCTTATCGGCAATGGTTTTAGTATAGGTTAAAATACCTTCCAACAGCGTATTTGACAATTCACCACCTACAACAGTGGCAATACCTCCTGCAGACTCACCTTGTTTAGATATTCTATTTGAATAGATATCCCTGCGCTTATTGGTTCTATCAGACCCTAGTGTTACTTTTGCTTTCAATTCAGGTGTAAAGCTATACTCTCCATAAATATTTACCAGGGTACGGTTAATTGCTTCTTTTAGTATTTGTCCATTTACTAAAGCGTATGGGTTACCTAAAGTCAGCGCAATTATCCCATCTGTTTCAGGTCTAAAAATACTACCGTCGTCATTAAAAACAGGGTTAATTGGAGCATTGTTAAGCGCCAGATAAACGGCATCACCTTGTTCATTTATGGCAAATCCATTTACCGGAACTTGCTTATTCTTTTCAAAGGATGTGTTCAACTTCATTCCATAGGTGAACTTTTCACTAACCTTTTGCTCTATATTCAATCTAGCCTGATAACGACTGTAATTTGTATTTTTTATAATTCCCTCCTCCTCATAGGAACTGAGTGAAGAGTAGTAGGTGGTTCCTCCAGATTGTCCTGATAAGGATAGATTATTCGATTGAGTGAATCCCATTTGTAATATCTGATCTTGCCAATCGGTTCCAGCTCCAACAGAATTTATCACATCGCTACCAAATGGTGCTGAATTTCCTCTGGCAATTTCCAATTCATTCATTACATCTATGTACTCTGAAGTACTTAAAACGTCTATTTTATTCCTAATCTTTGAAACCGAGTAACTCGAATTAAAAGTCAATTTAGGAGTACTACCTTTGGTTCCGCTTTTTGTTGTTATAATCACAACTCCATTCGAACCTCTTGATCCGTATATGGCTGCAGCAGAAGCATCCTTAAGAATTTCAACAGACTTAATATCAGCCGGATTTATTGAATTTAATGGATTATTGGCCGGCATTTGCCCGTCAAATCCACTATTTAATTCTCCTGTTGCAGTAGCAACGTTGTTTATCGGGAATCCATCAACTACATAAAGAGGCTCTTGACCCGCAGTTATCGAACCAGTTCCTCGAATCCGAACAGAAACACCACCTCCCGGAGCATGACTTGCCTGTGTAATCTGAACACCTGCAGCCCGACCTTGTAGCAGTTGATCTACCGAGACCGGATTCACATTATTCAAATCTTCTTTGTTTAACGAAACAACAGAACCCGTTAAGTCACTTTTCTTAACCGATCCATAACCAATTGCAACAACCTCTTCAATACCGATCGCATCCTCAATCATCGTTACTTCGAAAAAGGCTTGGTTGCCAACTGGTAATTCCTGGGTTCTCATCCCAACAAAAGAGATTACCAAGGTACCACTGGAAGGAACATCGTTAATAGTGAAATTTCCATCAAAATCAGTAATTGTTCCATTGGTGGTCCCTTTTAACAAAATCGTGACGCCTGGAAGTGGTTGACCAGAGTTATCAGTAACCTTACCAGACACATCTAAAATTTGATTTGATAAATCAGCAAATCTGGAAACCTGTTCCTTATGAATAATGATTAACTTATTACTAATCGTATAACTTAATCCTGATTCTTGCATTAGGAAATCTAATACAGCATCTACGGTTTGATCTTTCAAGTCTAAGCTCACTTCTTTACTTAAATCCACTTCATGATTATTGTAAAAGAAAGAGAACTCAGATTGATCTTCAATTTGCCCCAAAACCTGTTCAATAGTTAGGTTCTGTCCGGATACATTTAGCTTTGTTTTTTGAGCGTATGTGGCAGCTGAAACCTGCACAAACAACGCTAACATAAACAAACAAATTAGTTTCATAATTCGATAAATTTGAGGAAAGTCAGCCCAAAGGCCGTAATTCCTTTTGGTTCGATTTTTTTTCATAAATTTGAAATGTTTAGACAATTAATTATTTGATTGTTTTTAAAGGCGGAATGTTGTGGCGACATCCCGTCTTTTCTTTTTATATTACATAGGCTTGTAAATTAGTTTAAACTCACGGTAATTGATTTGCTGGTAATCAATAGGACTTGTTAATTTCAGAGCATCCAACACTTGCAAAATGGGTTCCTGGTTTTTAAAACTTCCGGAATAAACCATATCATTTAATTCCGGAGAATTATAGCTTAATTTCACGTCATACCATCTTTCCAGACGTTTAACCAAGTCCAGAAATGGAATTTCGCGAAAAACAAAATCTCCAGCCGTCCATGCCAATTCTGTTTCAACAGCCGCATCCTCCATTGCAGCGATCATTGATTCCTGATCAAAGCTGATTTTTTCTCCCGGCTTTAGCGTGATTGCCTGGTTATTGATGGTGGTTAATTTAATTTGTCCTTCTTTGAGCGTTGCACTAATTTTCTGATCATCAGCATAACTACTAATATTAAATTTAGTTCCGGTAACTAGCACATCGAACTTAGCAGTTTGCACTGTAAATGGATGCTGCTTATCAGATTGGACTTCGAAATAACCTTCTCCGATAAGTGATACCACCCGATTCTTTGCTGAAAAATCCGGACTGATCTCCAATCGACTATCCGAATTCAACTTAACTTTGGTACCATCAGCCAGCATCAACTCCGATCTGGATCCCTGTGGAACGAAAAACGATTCAACCTGACGCTGAGGCGAAGGAGAAATGTGCGAGTTCATCAGGCCTCCAATTAATAAACCTATTGTCAAAATAGCTGCAGCGGAAGCGCCATAAATCCAGGTGGAAACTATTCGAGAATTTTTTCTGGTGGCTTGTCGCTTATAAAATTTAAGGAGTTGTTCAGTTTCAATCAGAGAGGTTTTCAGGCTGGCATCCCAGGTATCCTTGATTTCCAGGTAACGCTTTTTATTCTCCTGACTCTCTGCTATCCATGCCATTAAATACTGCTCATCCTCGCTGGAATAATCACCGTTTAAATACCGGGCAATTAATTGTTCATGATTTGTTGTGTTTTCCATATTCATCCCCTTTTTTAGGCATTATATTTACAACACAACTAATCCATGAAAACTACGTCACTAAAATCTGCTTTTTTTTACAACTCACCTTTTAATTGACAGAAATTAAAGAAGATATGAATTAACTTTTGGGATAATTTTTTTCTCAAGGAAGCCAAAGCTCGAAATAATCGAGTTTCTACAGTACGGAGCGGAATATTCAATTTTTGTGCAATTTCTTTGTTTTTCAATCCTTCAAAACGGCTTAGTTCTATCACCTCCCGGTGTATATCAGACAGCGAATTAATTGCCTCTTGGATCTTTTGAAGATTTTCCTTTTCAATCATCGATTTTTCAGCGCTTTCATAATGCTTCAACTCCAGGTCGACCAAGGTGGATATTTGTTGTTGCTGATGATCATGAACGACTTTTTGATGTCGTAGATAATTGAGGCAAGTATTTCTGGTGGCATTAAAGAGGTAAGCTTTTTGATGTTCCTGTTCCATGTTAAGTTTCCTTTTTTCCCAAACCAAAGCGAATACATCCTGCACTAAGTCAGCCGCAATATTTTCATCACCAACAAATTTAATTGCATACAAAACCAGCGCGTGATAGTACTTCTTAAAAATGGAATCAAAATCAGACATAGTCTATCCTTAATGCAGCCAATTTAAATAAAATCAGTCAATATTTAAATCCGAAATGATATGAGAAATGAATTTATGTTCTGATCTCTTCTTTTAGCACATCGCGTATAGCAAGAAAATTATTCTCCAGCCGAATCATATTTTCAATAAAGAAATTATAAATGTCGGGCCACTGGTTTTGGCGATGGATGTCTACTCCTTTCATTGACGTATAAATTCTGCATACTTCAGCCCCACTATCTCTCACATAACAAAAATCCCAGGTTAGTCCGCCCTCAAAACCATTTTCAATTATTGCCTTATATTTTTGAATACCTTCAAACACTTCCAGTCGGCGGTTTTCACTTCGGTGATTAACTTCCAGTATAACAGAGGCATCATTTCTTCCTGCTTCGAACTTTAAATCGACACCGGAAATTTTAGTATCGTATAGCATCCAGCTCTTTTTTCGGCCTCTGAGTTCAGGCACTAACTTGCAACGATCACCAAAAAGTGTCCAGAATTTTTTTCGTATCTGCTTCGCTTCTTCTTGTGTATACATTAAATAATATTGAAGGTCAAAAATAATAATAAGTTGTACTATTTTTACATTTCAACTAAAGTAAAAGGTCTTTAAAATGACGAGAGAAAGATATCCATTGGGAAGCTATTCTCACAATTTCATACATGAAAAAAACATCTGTCAAGTTACCGGACAGGGAAATGTAAACTCTGAAATGACGACGATGGAGATGAATGACATTGTTATGGATCCGCAGTTTTCTAATTCAATGCAACTCATTGTAGATCTAAGAAAAATTAATTTTCATCCTACTTACAACGAAATAATACATATAAAAGATCACCTTAATTTTTTGAAACAATATTTTAAGAATGAAATAGCAGTGGTAGCATCTGAATCATTTTATTACATCGCTTTCCTAATTTGCGAAATGAGTTCTATAAAATTGAAGGCTTTTAAAGACTGTGAAAAAGCCAAAGAGTGGTTGCAAAGAAATTCGTTTTAAATATCATCCTTTATCAATCCGATATATAAAAACATCCAACCCATGATATTTTATCTGTCGGGTTTTTCTCATTCCATTTTTTTCAGCCACCTTCTGCGAGGCTATGTTTCTGATATCGATTATAGAAATCAATGAATTACACAGGTTGTTCTGAAAAGCATAATCACGAAATTTATTTGCTGCCTCCGTTGCATATCCCTTCCCCCAATACGCTGGCAAAATATGGTAACCAATCTCAATTTCTGTTTTACCATCAATTTCCTGAGTGAGTAGTCCACATTGCCCAATAAATTGATTCGTTTGCTTATCAATCAATGCATGGTGACCATATCGTTTTTCCTGATATCTACGCAACTGTATTTCAATCCATTCTTTTGCCTGAGCCTTTTTATCTGAGCTCAAATCCAATCCCAGGTAAGGCAGATAATCATTATTTTCAAAAAAGGACTCCCAAATGGCAATATCCGATAATTCAAGTTTTCGTATTCGCAGCCGCTCGGTTTCTGCTCCATCTAAATACATTGACGAATCTTTTTGTGCACTAATGATATAATTTTTTACTCCCTCTAAGTTATTTAATTTCACCCAAATTGTATAATAGTCGTCCTCGACATATCGTTTTTCATCCAATTAATTGCAAAAAAAATGAAGCATAAAAAAAGCCACTCTCCTTTCGGAAAGTGGCTTTCAGTATTTTGTTTTTCGGGTAAGGAAGATTTACTTCCTGATTCTGTTTAAAACCGAAATACCTTACTTTTTATATATTTTTTTGTATCCGTAGATAGCAGCAGCACCCAATTGCTCTTCAATACGAAGTAGTTGGTTGTACTTAGCCATACGGTCAGAACGGCTCAATGAACCAGTTTTGATTTGACCTGAGTTAGTAGCAACTGCAATGTCAGCAATTGTTGAATCTTCAGTTTCACCAGAACGGTGAGAAGTTACTGAAGTATAACCAGCACGGTGTGCCATTTCAATTGCATCCAATGTTTCTGTCAACGTACCAATTTGGTTAACTTTAATCAGGATTGAGTTAGCAGCATTCAATTCGATACCTTTTTGCAAGTACTCAACGTTAGTTACGAACAAGTCGTCACCAACCAACTGACATTTGTCACCCAATTCAGCATTCAGTTTTACCCAACCGTCCCAGTCGCCTTCGTCCATACCGTCTTCGATAGAATCGATAGGGAAATTAGCAACTAATTCAGCTAAATAAGCAGCTTGTTCTTCAGAAGTACGTTTTGCACCGCCTTCTCCTTCAAATTTGCTATAATCGTAAATACCATCACTGTAGAACTCAGAAGCGGCACAGTCAAGAGCGATAGAAACATCTCCACCGTCTTCTGCACGTCCTGGCTTGTATCCAGCGTTTTTGATAGCTTCTATGATTGAGTTCAATGCATCTTCAGTTCCGTCCAATGCTGGAGCAAAACCACCTTCGTCACCTACAGCAGTGCTTAAGTTACGTTTTGAAAGAACTTTTTTCAAGCTGTGGAATACTTCAGCACCCATACGTAAACCTTCACGGAATGAAGGAGCACCAATTGGGCGAATCATGAATTCCTGGAAAGCGATAGGAGCATCTGAGTGAGATCCGCCATTGATAATGTTCATCATAGGAACTGGCAATGTTTTTGCGTTTGTTCCACCGATGTAACGGTATAATGGAAGGTCAAGTGCATTAGCAGCAGCTTTCGCAACAGCCAAAGAAACACCCAACATCGCGTTGGCACCTAATTTTGATTTGGTCTTAGTTCCGTCCAAATCAAGTAATTTTTGGTCTATAGCTACCTGTTCAGAAGCATCCATTCCGATGATTTCCTGAGCGATAACAGTATTTACGTTTTCAACAGCTTTCAATACACCTTTACCAAGGTAACGGCCTTTGTCGCCATCACGCAACTCAAGTGCCTCATTTTCGCCAGTTGATGCTCCGGATGGAACGCCAGCTAAACCGATTGAACCACATTCCAATGTGATTTCAACTTCTACGGTAGGATTACCACGAGAATCTAAAATTTCTCTACCAACTACGTTACTAATTAACATGATTTATGGTTTTGAATTAAACTTAGTAATTTATCTAAAATATTGATTTTTAAAAACTTTCAAAAAACCGAGGCAAATATACGAAATCATGAGAAAATTAGTGAGGTTTCCTTGTTACGAATAACTTAAATTTAAAGAAGAAACCGCACACGAATTTATTTGCAGAAAATTGTCTGGCATTTAGTCTGCAAAATCAAAGACTAAGCAAATTATTCTACATCAAATTTACAAAGAATTAAGCTCCTTATGTTCAGGTATTAGAACGATTTAAACTGATTGAATTTATCACCGGGTTTGTACTCGAAAACTTGTAAAGGCTGAATGGTAACCAAAGCACCTTTCTCTGATTTTGCAATTAGTTCATGCACTTCCTTTGCAAAACTTTTCACTTTTTCATCTTCATCCACAATCTCAATAACAATCGGCAGATTGCCGGATAAGGCAAATATTTTCATCGTATGAATCGAGTGGCTTGCTCCAAATGATAGAATTCCCCTGTGAACGGTTGCTCCTGCCATTCCATACTCTCGAGCCTCCTTTACAATCTCTTCGTATAATGGTGTTGATCCTATTTTATCAGTTTCCGATATATAAACTTTCAATAAACTGGCTTTACCTTTCATAACTCGCTCCTTTCTAAAAATTGTTTTACGAACAAGTTACTTCATAAAAAGCAAAAAGAAAATAGTGGAATGAAAGAATAATAGATCTTTATTGTCCGTAGATCAACCGAATAGATATTACGCCAAGGTAAACTGCCAAAATCCCAAAAAAAAGGCTCAACCCAATATTGCCGAATAACTGCAGATAATTATTCTCCGCAAGCATATTAAGGTTATTATAGGCAAACGAAGAAAATGTGGTAAATCCGCCACAAAATCCAACGGTCAGAAATATCCGCCATTCGGGAGATAAAAGGTTTCCCCGTTCAGACATGGCAAAAGCAAGTCCAATAATAAAACAGCCGGCAATGTTTGCCGCGAATGTTCCCCAAGGGAAGGTACTATGCAAATACTTCTCGACCAGAACTTGTGTTAGGTAACGAGCAACGCTTCCCAAAAAGCCTCCTGTTCCTACGATGAAAATTGTTTTCAGCATGGATTATTTTATTATTCAAGTGAAATGAATACCTTGAACTTCAAATTTACGAAAATATTTAATCTGCCCATGTTCAGCGACAATTTCAAACAAGCATTCATTTTCCTTTGCCTTATTTTTCCGTTGTATTGCTATTCACAATCTCCTACTGCTTTTCAATATGAAGTAGCAGAATGGATGGAATCTGCAGAACTTGAACACAGCAATATTGGTATTTGCTTTAAAGATGCACTCACTGACGAAATTCTGGCAGAAACAAGTCCACAGCATAGTTTGGCTCCTGGCTCAATTCTAAAGCTCGCCACTACAGCCACTGCACTTGAAAAACTGGGGCCCAATTTTCGATTTGAAACACAACTTGCCTATTCCGGACAAATTAGAAACGATAGTTTAGTTGGAGATCTAATTATCATTGGAGGTGGTGATCCGGCTCTTGGATCAAAATATTTCAAAGAATTTTACCAATCTCCACATTTCCTTGATAAGTGGCTGCAAAAGCTGGTGGAACTAAATATTACGCACGTTACCGGAAACATTATTTCGGATGTTTCCATTTATGAAAAACAAACGATACCCAATACCTGGATTTGGGAAGATCTAGGGAATTATTACGGAGCGGGAGTGTTTGCAATTTCTGTTTACGACAATTTGTATAAAATCCATTTGTTTTCTCCCGCGATAGAAGATCAGCCAACCAGTATCTTAAAAATTGAACCTGAAATTCCGGACATTCAATTTGAGAATAATGTATTGTCGTCAAATATCAATCGAGACGAGGCTTACGTTTTTGGTAGTCCTTTAGACACCAAACGCATTTTGCGGGGAACCATCCCAAAAGGGAAAAGTGATTTTAAAATCAAAGCATCCATTCCAAATCCACCATATTTATTAGCATATCAGCTACAAAATAAATTGAATGAATCGGGAATTACAGTAGGTGGTTTTATCGACATTTTATATGCAAAGCCACAGGTAACAAGCTACCAAGTCATTGACAAAATTTCTTCTCCCCCATTAATTGATATTATCCGAGTGACGAATCATGAAAGTGTAAACTTGTTTGCCGAACACTTGCTGAAACATATGTCTTTCCTTGAAACAGGTGTTGGTTCAACGAAAGAAGGAGTAAAAATTGTTGAGCAGTTTTGGGAAAATAAGGGCCTTGACATGAAAGGTTTCTTTATGGCAGATGGATCTGGGTTGTCTCATTTCAATGCTGTTACCGCCAAACAATTGGTTGACATACTATATTACATGAAAAACGAAAGTCAATATGGCGAATTATTTTTCTCATCAATCCCGGATGTGCCAAACGGGACTTTATATGTTTTTGACCACAAGAACTTCCCCAAAGGTACCTTGCTGGCAAAAAGCGGCAGTATGACCAGGGTGCGGTGCTACGCTGGCTCAATCATTACAATATCCGGCAAGCAATTGCTATTCACAGTGATGCTGAATAATTTCGCCTGCAGTCAGGCTATAGCTATTGATTTAATTGAAGAATTATTGGTAAAGGCCCGGTTATCGAACTAAAGAGTTCCCATTTCTTTTGACTTCCTCTTTTTGCTCCACGGGTTGATCAAACTGTTCTTCCAACTCTTTTCTTATTTTTTCCATTTCTTCCGGGCTAAAGAAAAATTCAAAATCTGTTGGATTGGATTCATTTTCAAATTTCAAGGTATCTGTCTTAAAAAAACGTCCAAAATTCTTCATCATTTCGTTATGCAGACTATCAAGATTATCCGGTAAAAATCCATCCCAATTATTTGAATCATTCCCAAACGAAAAACCATTCATGAAACTTTGACGATGCTCTAAAAACTCTTTTTGAAGATCGCGAAATGGATCATTTCCAGAAGAAATGGAATCTGAGAAAAATCCATTAAAGTTACTCCCCAGCAAGTCCTTCATCTCTTTTTGAATTGATTCAAAATCGATCAGATTCATTGTCGAATCAGATGACCAGCTTTTCACATAAGTAGAATCGAAACAAATCAAATTTCCATTTTCATCATATTCCTTATTCACCCTGGATTGCTCATTGGGTAATTTTCCTGTTTCCACTTCCTGAGCAACTAGATAGTTGACGGCGAATAACAGGATGAAAAACGAGACTGTCTTCTTCATCACCTTATGTTTTTGATTGATTACTAACTATTATAAACTACCTTAAACTAGCCTATAAAATTAATAAGGTTTAGTGCTAAAAACTTTAAACGAAACTTAAAAAATCTAACGGCTACAAGTCTAACTGAAATAAACAGAGGCATCAAAAATTTTGACGCCCCTGTTGTAATTTATTTAACAAGCTTCTTGTATTTTATTCGTTTTGGACCTTCATCGCCCAATCTCTTTTTCTTATTCTCCTCATATTCTGAATAAGAACCTTCGAAGAAATATACATTTGATTCACCTTCAAAAGCAAGGATATGGGTTGCAATACGATCAAGAAACCAGCGATCGTGTGAAATAACGACCGCACATCCGGCAAAATGATCCAATCCTTCTTCCAAAGCACGAAGGGTATTTACATCAATATCATTGGTTGGTTCGTCAAGCAATAAAACGTTTCCTTCTTCTTTCAACGCCATTGCCAAATGCAATCTGTTACGCTCTCCTCCGGATAAAATGCCACATTTCTTTTCCTGATCAGAACCTGCGAAATTAAAGCGAGACACGTAAGCACGAGCATTTATCTGGCGACCACCCATAGCGATCAAATCATTTCCTCCTGAAATAACCTGATAAACGGTCTTTTCAGGATCAATATCGCCATGTGATTGATCAACGTAAGAAACTTTGACGGTATCACCTACTTCGAAGCTCCCTTTATCTGGTTGCTCTTGCCCCATGATTAAACGAAACAAAGTGGTTTTACCCGCTCCGTTGGGTCCAATTACGCCAACGATTCCATTTGGAGGCAGAACAAAATCAAGCCCTTCAAAAAGAAGCCTATCGCCATATCCTTTTGCAAGCGTATTTGCATTAATGACTTTATCACCAAGTCGAGGTCCATTGGGAATAAAGATCTCTAATCGCTCCTCTTTTTGCTTAACGTCTTCATCCATTAATTGGTTATAAGCATTCAAACGGGCTTTGGCCTTTGCATGGCGGGCCTTCGGAGCCATTTTAATCCACTCTAATTCTCGTTCAAGCGTCTTTTGCCTTTTAGACTGCTGCTTCTCTTCCTGAGCCAAACGCTTCGACTTTTGTTCCAACCATGATGAATAGTTTCCTTTCCAAGGAATACCTTCTCCTCTGTCCAATTCCAAAATCCAACCAGCTACATTATCCAGGAAGTAACGATCGTGAGTGATACATATAACCGTCCCCTTATATTGTTGAAGATGCATTTCCAGCCATTGAACTGACTCAGCATCTAAATGGTTCGTTGGCTCATCGAGAAGTAGCACATCAGGCTCCTTCAATAACAAACGACATAAGGCAACGCGGCGTTGTTCACCACCTGAAAGCTCAGTCACAAGCTGATCTCCCTGAGGACAGCGTAATGCATCCATCGCACGTTCAAGTTTTGAATCCAGGTTCCACGCATCATAATGATCAATCTTCTCTTGCAGCTGAGTCTGTTGATTAATTAATGCTTCCATTTTATCAGGATCATCCAGCACTTCCGGCTCCGAGAATTTCAAATTGATCTCCTCGTATGCCTTCAACACGTCTACAATCTCCTGAACACCTTCTTCAACCACTTGCTTAACGGTTTTAGTTGGATCGAGCTTTGGCTCTTGTTCTAAATATCCTACTGTGTAACCTGGAGAAAAGACAACCTCTCCCTGATAAGACTTCTCAAGCCCTGCGATGATTTTAAGCAAGGTCGATTTGCCAGATCCATTAAGCCCGATTATTCCGATTTTAGCTCCCAGAAAAAAGGAAAGCGAAATATCTTTAATAACCTGCTTTTGCGGTGGGTACGTTTTACTCACCTTGTACATTGAAAAAATAATCTTTTTATCGTCTGTCATACCTATATTATTATCTAATACTATCCAAATCTGCCAATTGAACTATCCAACTGGCGTTATCGGTTAGCAAAATTAGGTGTTTTTTGCATTTTATATCTTTAAATTTGTTATAGTATTCAATAAAATTATTAGTGTTGAAAATACTTATTGTTGATGACAACCCTGTAAACCAGAAATTCGCGACATTATCATTACACAATGATTATGATATTGAAACCGCAGATCATGGTTTAGAGGCATTGGAGAAAGTTCAGGTAAAAAAATACGACCTAATCTTGATGGATCTTTTTATGCCAATAATGGACGGTGCTGAAGCAACATTAAAGATCCGGCAATTAGATAGTAACCTGAATAAAAACATCCCTATTGTATTTTACACCACCAGTGATTTGGAATCAGATCGCAGAAAGTGTTTACAATATGGGGCAAATGATTATCTAATTAAACCATTAAAGGCTGGTTATTTGCAAAAACGTATCAAACATATTTTGAAAATATAAGCTTATGATGGTTGATTGATTCGAAAAGGACAAAAAAAAGCTGACCAATGGTCAGCTTTTTAATTTTATAGAGGTTGAGTTTCTAATTCTCTTCCTTTTTTTCTTCGTCTGCAGCTTCTGCTTTAGGTTCTTCTTTAGCTGGTTCCTCTACTACCTCCGCAGCAGTTTCTTCAGCTTTCGGCTCTTCAACTACCTCTTCTGCTTTTGGAGCAGCTGGTGCTTCAGTCGCAGGAGTTGATTTCTTAGCACTACCACGACGGGAACGACGAGATTTTGCTTTTTTATCATCTTTAGAAGCTAACATGTTTTCATTGTAGTCTACTAACTCAATGATACACATTTCAGCACTATCACCCAATCGAGTTCCGGTTTTAAGGATACGTGTGTAACCTCCGGGACGATCACCAACTTTTTCTGCAACATCGCGGAACAATTCAGATACCGCAGCTTTGCTTTTTAATTGGCTGAAAACCAAACGACGTGAGTGAGTAGTATCGTCTTTTGCTTTTGTAATAAGCGGTTCAACATACATCTTAAGTGCTTTGGCTTTTGCCACAGTTGTGCTAATTCTTTTATGGAAAATCAATGAATTCGCCATATTAGAAAGCATTGCCTTTCTATGAGCACTCTTTCTTCCAAGATGGTTGAATTTTTTATTATGTCTCATTTCTGCCTATTCCTTGTCTAGTTTATACTTACTAATATCCATTCCAAATGTCAAATTCATGCCATTAAGAAGGTCATCCAATTCAGTCAACGATTTCTTACCAAAGTTTCTGAATTTCAACAGATCGTTTCGGTTATAGGTAACTAATTCACCTAATGTTTCTACATCAGCTGCTTTCAAGCAGTTCAATGCACGAACAGAAAGATCCATATCAACCAGTTTGGTTTTCAATAGCTGACGCATGTGCAATACTTCTTCATCAAACTCTTCATTTGCAAATTTCTCATCAGAATCAAGAGTGATCTTCTCGTCAGAGAACAACATGAAGTGATAAATCAGAATTTTTGCTGCTTCTTTCAAAGCATCTTTTGGATGAATTGAACCATCAGTGCTGATATCCAGAATTAACTTTTCATAGTCAGTCTTTTGCTCAACACGATAATTCTCAACAGCATACTTCACATTCCTTATTGGAGTGAAGATTGAGTCAATTGGAATGATCCCAAACTCAGCATCCACCGGCTTGTTCTCAGCGCTGGGGACATAGCCGCGTCCTTTGTTAATGGAAATTTCCATTTGCAATTTAACATCAGCTTCCATGCGGCAAATAACCAGTTCAGGATTTAACACCCGGAATCCAGTCATAAATTTGTTGATGTCGCCAGCAGTAAATTCTTCCTGACCGGTAATCGTGATAGAAACTTTCTCACTGTCGAAATCTTCAACTTCACGTTTGAAACGGATTTGCTTTAGGTTAAGGATGATTTCAGTTACATCTTCCATCACACCTTTCACGGTAGCAAATTCATGATCAACGGTTTCGATTTTGACAGTGGTGATTGCATAACCTTCCAACGAAGATAACAGGATGCGGCGAAGGGCATTACCGATTGTAATACCATAACCAGGCTCCAATGGACGAAATTCGAATTTACCGAATTTGTCATCGGATTCAACCATTATAACTTTGTCAGGTTTTTGGAACGCTAATATTGCCATAATAATACTGAGTAATTGATTATTTAGAATACAACTCTACAATAAGTTGTTCTTTAATATTTTCAGGAATTTCTTCCCTTTCTGGGCGATTCAAGAATTTCCCGACCATTTGGCCACCATCCCATTCTAACCAAGCGTATTTGTTGTAACGATGAGAAGTCAATGCATCAGAAATTACTTCCAATGATTTTGATTTTTCACGTACACCAACAACATCACCTGGACGCAACTGGAATGAAGGAATATTCACGAGTTCCCCATTAACCGTAATATGTTTGTGAGACACCAACTGACGGGCAGCAGGACGTGATGCAGCTAAACCAAGACGGAAAACAACGTTGTCTAATCTTGATTCCAATAATTGCAATAATACTTCACCAGTAACACCTTTTGAAGCCGAAGCTTTTTTGAAAAGGTTTGAGAATTGTCTTTCTAAGATACCGTAAGTATATTTCGCTTTTTGCTTTTCACGAAGCTGTAAACCGTATTCTGATTTCTTTCTTCTACGGCTTCCCTGACCATGCATGCCAGGAGGGTAATTTTTCTTTTCAAGTACTTTATCCGGTCCATAAATTGGTTCACCGAATTTCCTTGCGATTTTTGTTTTTGGTCCTCTATATCTAGCCATTATTCTACCATTTTAAAGATTAAACACGTCTTCTTTTTGCTGGGCGGCAACCGTTATGTGGCAATGGAGTCACATCTACGATTTCATTTACCTGAATGCCCACACTATTAATAGCTCTAATAGCAGATTCCCGGCCGTTACCAGGACCTTTAACAAACACCTTTACTTTTCTGAGTCCAAGATCATATGCAGTTTTTGCACATTCTTCAGCGGCTACCTGAGCAGCATAAGGCGTATTCTTTTTTGAACCTCTAAATCCTTTTTTACCAGCTGATGACCAAGAGATAACTTCTCCGTTATTATTGGTCAATGAGATAATAATATTATTGAATGAGGAATGAATATGCGCCTGACCGGTAGCTTCAACATTAACGACTCTTTTCCTACTGGAACTTGTCTTTTTTGCCATAATTCACTTAATTATTTAGTGGCTTTTTTCTTATTAGCTACAGTTTTCTTTCTTCCCTTACGAGTACGTGCATTGTTTTTAGTACTTTGTCCACGAACTGGAAGGCCAATACGATGACGGATTCCACGGTAACAACCGATATCCATCAAACGTTTAATATTTAGTTGATTTTCTGAGCGAAGTTCACCTTCAACTTTAAAGTTTTCATTAATCACACCACGAATCGCAGCAAACTCATCATCGGTCCAATCCTGTACTTTTGTATCAGGATTAACACCAGCGTTGCTTAAGATATTATTAGCGCGGCTACGACCAATGCCGTAAATGTATGTTAAGGCAACTTCTCCTCTTTTATTATTAGGAATATCAACTCCAACAATACGAGCCATAAATAAAAATTTTTACAAAGTTAATTAATTATCCCTGACGCTGTTTGAACTTTGGATTTTTTTTGTTAATCACGTACAAACGGCCTTTTCTGCGCACTATTTTGCAGTCGGCACTGCGTTTCTTAATGGATACTCTAATTTTCATTATATTTCCTTTAATTTTTATATCTAAAAGTAATTCTTCCTTTTGTCAAATCATATGGAGACATCTCCACTTTTACTTTATCTCCCGGAAGAATTTTGATATAATGCATACGCATTTTACCAGAGATATGCGCCGTTATCACATGACCATTTTCAAGTTCAACCCTGAACATAGCATTTGATAAAGCTTCAATGATTGTTCCGTCTTGTTCTATAGAAGGCTGTTTTGCCATAAACTATTTATCTTTTATTATTAGCATTTTACATCATTGAACCGCCACCGCCGGTACGTCCCTTAATACGACCTGATTTCATCAGACCATCATAGTGACGCATTAGCAAATGACTCTCAATTTGTTGCAAGGTGTCTAGTACAACACCAACCAAAATTAACAACGATGTGCCACCGTAAAAGTAAGCAAATTGAGTGTTAACTCCTCCCAACATAGCAAAAGCTGGCAAGATAGTTACTATACCCAGAAAAATTGATCCAGGAAAAGTAATACGAGACATTACGGTATCTAAAAATTCAACAGTTTTCTTTCCTGGTTTTACTCCCGGAATGAAACCACCGTTCTTTTTCATATCCTCAGCCATTTGAACTGGATTAACAGTAATTGCCGTATAAAAATACGTAAACAATACAACCAGCACAAATTGCGTAAAGTTATACCAAAAACCGGTGTGGTTGCTAAAGGCAGCCGCAAAACCACTCATGCTGTCTGAATTAGCAAATCCCGCAATTGTCATCGGAACAAACATGATAGCCTGGGCAAAAATAATTGGCATTACCCCGGCAGCATTCACTTTTAACGGTATATATTGACGAACGCCTCCGTATTGTTTGTTACCTACTATTCGCTTTGCATATTGAACAGGAATACGGCGTGTACCTTGTACAAGCATAATTGTTCCCATAAATATTACAAAAAGTATTACAAACTCAACCAAGAACATAACCATACCACCACCTTGCTGTTCCAAGCGAGAAACAAATTCTGCAAAGACAGAAAATGGCAGACGGGCAATAATACCAATCATGATAATCAACGAAATACCATTACCTATTCCTTTATCGGTAATACGTTCACCCAACCACATAACAAACATGGAACCAGCACACATAATAACAGTCGACGAAATGGTAAACATTGTCGGATCCATTACAATTGCCTGAGGCATATTCATTTTGATGTTAGTTAAGAACGCAGGTGCCTGGAAAATTAAGATAAATACAGTCAAATAACGAGTTATCTGATTGATCTTTCTTCTTCCCGATTCTCCTTCTTTTTGCAATTTCTGAAAATATGGAACGGCTATTCCCATCAACTGAATTACAATAGAAGCAGAAATGTAAGGCATGATCCCTAAAGCAAAGATTGACGCATTTGAGAACGCACCACCCGAGAACATATCCAGTAACCCCAGCAACCCATCCGAAGTTTGGTTTTTAAGTTCTCCTAATTGTGCCGGATCAATGCCCGGTAAGGCTACGTACGATCCTAAACGGTAAATTAAAAGAAAGAATAAAGTTGTTCCCAAACGGGATCTTAAATCTTCGATCTTATAAATGTTCTTTAGGGTTTCGATAAATTTTTTCATCAGGTTAGAGTATTTCAGTGGTTCCTTCTAATTTTTCGATAGCTTCTTTTGCTGATTTAGAAAATGCATGCGCTTTCACTTCCAACTTCACTTTCAACTCACCATTTCCTAAAATCTTTACACGGTCGTTTTTTGAAGCAAGACCGGCATCAACGATTGTTTGCGCATCAATAACTGACAACTTTTTGCTCTCAGCTAAAGCTTGCAATGCATCAAGGTTGATGGCTTTATATTCTACCCTGTTAATGTTTTTGAACCCGAATTTAGGCACAACACGCTGTAAAGGCATTTGACCACCTTCAAAACCGCGCGTACGGCTGTATCCGGAACGAGACTGGGCACCTTTATGACCTCTTGTAGAGGTACCGCCACGTCCTGATCCTTGACCACGGCCAATACGTTTGTCCTTTTTAACGGATCCCTCAGCAGGTTTAAGATTACTTAATTCCATAATTACAATCTTAAAATATTTTAAATTTCTTCGACTTTCACCAAATGATTCACCTTGCTGACCATGCCAAGAATTTGCTCTGTGGCTTCTTTTTCAACAGTTTGGTTCATCTTCTTAATTCCAAGAGCTTCAAGCGTCGCTTTTTGCTTTTTATTGGAACCAATTTTGCTTTTTACTTGAGTAATTTTAATCTTAGCCATAGTTCCTATCCTTTAAAAACTTTTTCTAATGAAACTCCTCTGTGTTCTGCAACAGTTTGTGCATCACGTAATTCAAGCAAAGCTTGGAATGTTGCTTTTACCAGGTTGTGTGGGTTTGATGATCCTTTAGATTTCGCAAGGATATCGTGAACACCAACACTCTCCAATACAGCACGCATTGCACCCCCTGCCTTAACACCTGTACCTGATGAGGCAGGTTTTAAGAATACGCGGGCACCACCAAATTTGGCAAGCTGTTCGTGAGGAATAGTTCCTTTATGAACAGGAATTTTAACCAAATTCTTTTTAGCAGCGTCAACACCTTTAGCTATCGCAGTTGTAACTTCGCTGGCTTTACCCAGTCCCCATCCAACAATACCGTTTTCGTCACCGACAACAACAATTGCTGAAAAGCTGAAAGTTCTACCCCCTTTAGTTACTTTAGTTACACGGTTAATTGCAACTAGTCTGTCCTTAAGTTCAATGTCACTTGTTTTGACTCTTTTAATATTCTCTGCCATAATCATTAAAATTTAAGGCCACCTTCACGGGCAGCATCAGCTAATTGTTTAACTCTACCGTGATACAAATAACCGTTACGATCGAATACAACATTTGAAACGCCAGCAGCTTTCGCTTTTTCAGCTAATGCTTTACCAACTAGGGCTGCTTTTTCGCTTTTGTTGCCTTCTTTTTCGCTGATTTCTTTATCCAATGAAGAGACTGCAAGTAAAGTTGTACCTTCAAGATCGTTAATCAGTTGGGCATAAACTTGCTTGTTACTTCTGAAAATACTCAAACGTGGTTTTTCAGCAGTTCCGGAAATAATTTTCCGGATTCTCTTTTTGATTCTATATCTTCTTTCTTGTTTCGTTAAAGCCATGATTTCAATTTTTACTATTTAGCAGCAGCTGATTTTCCGGCTTTACGCCTCAATACTTCTCCAGCGAATTTCACACCTTTACCTTTGTAAGGTTCTGGTTTACGCAGTGAACGTATTTTTGCAGCAACTTGACCAATAAGCTGTTTGTCACAGCTTTTAAGAGTTACACTTGGATTACTCCGTTTATCTGTTACGGCTTCGACTTTAACTTCAGAAGGAAGTTCCAGGTATGTATGGTGAGAATACCCTAAAACAAGGTCCAATAATTGTCCCTGGTTTTCAGCACGGTACCCCACACCTACGAGCTCGAGTTTAATTTCGTAACCTTCAGAAACACCAACTACCATGTTGTTAATTAGTGAACGGTATAACCCATGCAATGCACGGTGTTTTTTTGTTTCACTTGGTCTTTTAACAACAATTTGGTTTTCTTCTACAGCTACTTCAATTTCGGGATCTACCTGTTGCGAAAGCTCGCCGAGTTTGCCTTTGACTGTTACTACATTGTCTTTGGCAACACTAATAGTAACACCAGCTGGTATAGCGATTGGTAATTTACCTATTCTTGACATTGCTTTTCCTCCTTATTAATATACGTAACATAAAACTTCACCACCTACACCTAAATCGCGTGCTTCTTTATCAGAAATTACACCTTTAGATGTGGATAAGATTGCGATTCCCAATCCATTCAATACGCGAGGAATATTATCACTATCGCAATATTGTCGCAAACCAGGCTTACTTACCCTTTTGATTTTCTTAATGGCTGGTGTCTTAGTTTCAGGATGATACTTCAAGGCAATTTTAATATTTCCCTGATAGTTTACATCATCTTCAAACTTATAATTCAGGATATACCCTTTATCTTTTAAGATTTTGGTAATTTCCTTTTTAATATTTGATGCAGGAATTTCCACTACACGGTGCTTCGCTTTTTGTGCGTTACGAACGCGGGTAAGGAAGTCTGCTATCGGATCTGTAATTTTACTCATTACTTTTCGATTAAACGTTTACCAACTTGCTTTTTTAACTCCAGGAATTAATCCTGCAGACGCCATTTCACGGAAATTAATCCTACTAATACCGAATTGGCGCATATAGCCTTTAGGTCTTCCGGTAAGTTTACAACGGTTATGCAAACGAACTTTCGATGAGTTCTTAGGTAATTTTTGCAAACCTTCATAATCGCCTTCTGCCTTTAGCTGAGCCCTTTTTTCGGCATATTTTTCAACAAGCTTTGCCCTTTTAACCTCACGGGCTTTCATTGATTCTTTAGCCATAACTTAGTTCTTTTTTACGTTTTTAAAAGGTAAACCTAATTCTTTCAATAAGGCAAAGCCTTCTTCGTCAGAATCAGCAGAAGTTACAAAAGTAATGTTCATACCGTTAATACGGTTAACCTGATCAATGTTGATCTCTGGGAAAATGATCTGCTCTGGAATACCTAATGTGTAATTTCCTTGTCCGTCCATTTTACCTTCAATACCCCTGAAGTCACGAATACGTGGCAACGAGATGTTGATTAGACGCTCAAGGAATTCATACATGCGCTCGCGGCGCAATGTAACACGTACCCCAATTGGCATTTTTTTCCTCAGTTTAAAGTTCGAAATATCCTTTTTCGATTTGGTTTGGACTGCCTTTTGGCCGGCGATCATTGTCATCTCTTCAGTTGCGACTTCAATGATTTTCTTGTCAGCGATTGCAGCTCCAACTCCTTGGTTAAGGACAATCTTCTTTAATCTCGGTACCTGCATAACAGATTTATAATCGAATTCCTTTTTTAATGTAGGAACGATTTCGTCCGAGTATTTCTTTTTAAGTGTTGGTTCGTAAGCCATTACTTAATCTCCTCTCCAGATTTTTTAGAATAACGCACTAATTTACCGTTGCTATCGAGCTTCCTTCCAATGCGAGTGCGTTCTCCAGTTTTTGGATCCGCTTGCATTAGGTTGGAAATATGGATTGGTGCTTCCTTTTCAACAATACCACCTTGCGGATTTTCCGCGTTTGGTTTGGTATGTTTTTTTATCATATTAACACCCTCCACAATGGCTCTGCTTTTGTCCCTGATTACTTCAAGGACTTTGCCTTGCCGGCCTTTATCGTTACCAGCAACAACAATAACAGTGTCACCTTTTTTGATATGTAATTTTTTCTGCATTTTGTTTGATTTATGCATTAAAGTACTTCAGGTGCAAGAGAAATAATCTTCATGTTCTTATCACGAAGCTCCCTTGCAACAGGGCCGAAAATACGGGTTCCGCGCATTTCACCAGTATTGTTCAACAAAACAACAGCATTATCATCGAAGCGGATATAAGATCCATCCTGACGACGTACTTCTTTTTTTGTGCGAACAACAATTGCTTTTGAAACGGTTCCCTTTTTCATGTCACTACTTGGGATAGCACTCTTTACAGTTACTACCACAGTATCGCCCAGTGATGCATAGCGTTTCTTTGTTCCGCCTAGAACACGGATACAAAGAACTTCTTTTGCGCCACTGTTATCGGCTACTGAACATCTTGATTCCTGTTGTATCATGATTACTTAGCTCTTTCAATAATTTCAACTAATCTCCAACATTTGTTTTTACTTAAAGGTCTTGTTTCCATGATCTTTACAGTATCACCAATGTTGCAGGTGTTTGTCTCATCGTGGGCGTACAACTTGGTTGTCTTGTTAACGAATTTTCCGTAAATCGGATGTTTTTCTTTTCGTTTAACAGCAACAACAATGCTTTTTTCCATTTTGTCGCTTACCACAACCCCGACGCGCTCTTTTCTCAGATTTCTTGCTTCCATTACTACAAATTAATTCTGATTTTGATTCAATTCCCTCTGACGTATTTCTGTCTTAAGGCGCGCAATATTCTTCCGGACTTCCTTAATTTTCATAGGGTTGTCCAAAGGAGAAACTGCATGGTTCATATTCAGACGTACCAAGGTTTCATTTTCCAGTTGAATTCTTTCCTGGATTTCCTTGCTTGTTAATTCTTTGATTTCAGATGTCTTCATCGTTAGTCTTCTTTAATAGATTCAACATAATCACGTCTGACAACAAACTTTGTAGTTACCGGCAGTTTCTGAGCCGCTAATCGAAGGGCTTCTTTAGCCATTTCGAAAGGTACACCGTCGGCTTCGATCAAAATACGACCTGGTGAAACCGGAGCTACAAATGCTTCAGGAGAACCTTTACCTTTACCCATCCTTACTTCAGCTGGTTTTTTGGTAATTGGTTTATCGGGGAATATTCGGATCCAAATTTGACCCTGACGTTGCATATAACGAGTAACCGCAACCCTCGCCGCTTCAATTTGGCGACCGGTTATCCATGCTTCCTGCAACGACTTTATACCGAAAGAACCGAATGCAAGTTGATTACCGCGTTGGGCATTCCCCTTCATTCGTCCTTTTTGTACTCTTCTAAATTTTGTCTTTTTCGGCTGTAACATCCTTTTTTAATTAAAAGGTTTTCGAATTATTTTCTTTTCTTTCTGAAACCGCCACTTCTTCCACCACCACGTGGGCCACCACCCTGATTGGATTTTTGGCCTACATTAGGAGAAAGGTCGCGTTTTCCGTATACTTCACCTTTACAAATCCAAACCTTAACACCGATTAAACCGGTTTTTGTTAAAGCTTCTGCTAAGGCATAATCAATATCAGCTCTCAGCGTGTGCAAAGGAGTACGACCGTCTTTATACATTTCAGAGCGCGCCATTTCAGCTCCGTTCAAACGACCGGAAACCTGAATTTTAATTCCTTGCGCACCCATTCTCATAGTAGAGGCAATTGCCATTTTCGTAGCACGACGATAAGCAATTTTTCCTTCAATTTGACGTGCAACATTATTGGCAACGATACGAGCATCAAGTTCTGGACGTTTTATCTCAAAGATATTAATCTGAACTTCTTTGTTGGTGATCTTCTTCAATTCTTCTTTCAACTTATCAACTTCCTGACCACCTTTACCAATAATAATACCTGGACGTGACGTGTGAACGGTAATGGTAATAAGCTTCAATGTTCTTTCAATGATAATCCTTGAAATACTTGCTTTTGCCAAACGGGCATTCAAGTATTCACGGATCTTGGTATCTTCTACCAGCTTGTCACCATAGTCGTTTCCACCGAACCAGTTGGAATCCCATCCTCTGATGATTCCTAAACGATTAGCGATTGGATTAACTTTTTGTCCCATGTATTACTATTTATTCGTTATCGTTATCAACATTTCTACTATCCACGTAAATAGTTACGTGGTTGGAACGTTTGCGGATTCTGTGCGCACGCCCTTGTGGAGCTGGACGCAGACGTTTTAAAATACGTCCTGAATCGACTGCAATCGTTTTTACGTACAAATTACTTTCTTCCAGGCGAACACCTTCGTTTTTAGCTTGCCAGTTGGCAATAGCTGACAACAAAAGTTTTTCGACTTTACGAGAAGCTTCTTTTGGCGAGAATTTCAAGACATCTAAAGCCCTGTTAACTTCCATTCCGCGTACCATATCAGCTACAAGCCTCATTTTACGTGGTGAAGTTGGGCAGTCTTTCAATACTGCAAAATATTGTGTCTTTTTAGCTTCTTTTAGTTCGTTGGCTCTATTTCTTTTTCTAGCACCCATCGTGAATTCATTTAAAAGTTAATGAGAAACTCATGCCTATTTTTTATTTCCGGCATGTCCCCTGAATGTTCTTGTAGGTGCAAATTCACCGAGTTTATGGCCAACCATGTTTTCGGTTACATATACTGGAATGAATTTATTCCCGTTATGAACAGCGATGGTATGCCCTACAAAGTCAGGAGAGATTACTGATGCCCTAGCCCAAGTCTTAATCACAGACTTTTTACCTGCTTCATTCATTGTCAATACTTTTTTCTCAAGCTTGTATGCAATGAAAGGACCTTTTTTTAATGAACGACTCATATTCTTCTCCTTTTATTATTTCTTGCGTTTTTCTACAATGTACTTATTGGAAGCTTTCTTCTTAGCACGGGTTTTGTAACCTTTAGCTAACAAGCCTTTGCGTGAACGAGGGTGTCCTCCTGAAGAACGGCCTTCTCCACCACCCATTGGGTGATCAACCGGATTCATTACAACACCACGTACGCGTGGTCTTCTTCCCAACCAACGTGAACGACCAGCTTTACCTGATCTTTCCAAGTTGTGTTCAGTATTTCCAACAGTACCAACGGTAGCTCTACAAGAAATGAGTACCATTCTGGATTCGCCGGAAGGTAATTTCACGATAGCATACTTACCTTCTCTAGAGGTCAATTGCGCATAAGTACCGGCACTACGTGCCATCACACCACCCTGTCCAGGGCGAAGTTCTATGTTGTGTACCAATGTACCAAGAGGTATTTCACCAAGTGGAAGCGAGTTTCCTACTTCAGGTGCGATCCCTGTACCGCTCAAAACGTTTTGTCCAGCTTGCAGTCCGTTAGGAGCAAGCATGTAACGTTTTTCACCATCGGCATATACCAACAGTGCAATGCGGGCTGTACGGTTTGGATCGTACTGAATAGACTCAACACGTGCAGGGATACCGTCTTTCTCGCGTTTGAAGTCGATCACACGATATCTCTTCTTGTGCCCCCCACCTATATACCTCATTGTCATGCGTCCCTGGCTGTTTCTACCGCCAGTTTTGGACATGGGCTTCAACAATGACTTTTCAGGTGTAGATGCAGTAATTGTATCAAAAGCACCAATGATTTTGTGCCTCTGACCCGGTGTAACTGGTTTTAATTTTCTTACTGCCATTTTTATTTATTATATATTACTATAAAAATCGATTGAATCACCTTCAACCAATGTTATTATTGCTTTCTTAAAAGCAGATGATTTTCCATTAATAACTCCTGACTTGGTAAAGCGGCTCTTTCTCTTACCACCATATACCATAGTATTTACAGAAGCTACGCTTACATTATATAAGCCTTCAACTGCTTTCTTGATTTCTTCTTTATCGGCATCTCTTTTCACGACAAAGCCATAACGGTTCAGGCTTTCTCCCTGCTCCGTCATCTTTTCCGTTACTATGGGTTTTACTAAAACATTCATTTTTTACCCCCTTTATTGCTTAAATTGTTCCTCAATTTTACCAACAGAACTCTCGAAGAAGACAACCTTTTTCGCGTTCATGATTTGGTAAGTATTTAATTCAGAAGCAGTTATAATAGATATGCCCTGTAAATTTCTGGAGGACAAATATATATTTTTATTTTCGTCCGGTAAAACGAAAAGTGACTTTTTATCAGTAATTTTCAGATTATTACTAATTGCCACCATTTCCTTTGTCTTAGGGGCTTCCATACTGAAGTCCTCGAGAACCAAAATATCACTTGCTTGTGCTTTATAAGTCAAAGCAGATTTACGAGCTAAAGCTTTTACTTTTTTGTTCAGCTTAAACCCGTAATTTCTTGGACGAGGTCCGAATACACGGCCACCACCACGGAAGATTGGAGACTTAATGCTACCAGCTCTTGCTGTACCAGTACCTTTTTGCTTTTTAATCTTCTTAGTACTTCCAACAATATCTGCGCGCTCTTTTGCTGCATGAGTTCCTTGACGCTTGTTAGCCAAATACTGTTTTACATCCAGGTAAATGGCATGGTCGTTAGGCTCAATACCGAAAATCTGTTCGTTTAAATCAACTGATCTTCCGGTTTCTTTTCCTGTTGTATTTAATACTTGTACTTCCATTACTGATAAATAATTACATATGATCCTTTCGCACCAGGAACTGATCCTTTTACAACTAATAGGTTTGTTTCAGGAATAACTTTCAAAACTTTAAGGTTCTGAACAGTTTTGTTATCGCCACCTTTGCGGCCGGCCATACGCATACCTTTAAATACTCGGGAAGGGTAAGATGATGCTCCAAGCGAACCTGGTGCTCTCAAACGATTGTGCTGACCGTGAGTGCTGTCACCAACACCTGCGAAGTTGTAACGTTTAACAACGCCCTGAAAGCCTTTACCTTTTGTTACTCCAGTAATGTCAACCCAACTTTCAGCGTTGATTGCATCCACAGTAATAGTATCACCAGGCTTGTACTCTCCTTCAAAATCACGAATCTCGATAACTTTACGCTTTGGCTCAGTTCCAGCTTTCTGGAAATGTCCAAATTCTGCTTTTGTTGTGTGTTTTTCTTTTTTATCAGAAAAACCAATTTGCAGCGCGTTATAGCCATCGGTTTCTACCGTCTTCACTTGTGTAACAACACAAGGTCCGGCTTCAATCACAGTGCATGGGATATTTTTCCCCTCAACACTGAATACGGATGTCATTCCGATTTTTTTACCGATTAATCCTGTCATTTTACTTTGTTTTTACAGGTTATCACACTTTAATTTCTACTTCAACGCCACTTGGTAATTCAAGCTTCATTAAGGCGTCAATTGTTTTAGCCGTAGAGCTGTAAATGTCAATCAAACGTTTGTATGAAGACAACTGAAATTGCTCACGTGATTTCTTGTTCACGAAAGTTGATCTCAAAACAGTGAAAACACGTTTGTGAGTAGGAAGTGGAATAGGACCACTTACTACTGCACCTGTTGTTTTAACAGTCTTAACGATCTTTTCAGCCGACTTGTCTACCAAGTTGTGATCATACGATTTCAGCTTAATTCTGATCTTTTGACTCATAGTGAGATTAAATAATTATATTACAATAATTCTACTTTTCCTTGCATTTCCTCAAGTACTTTCACAGCCAATTGTTTTGGTACTTCCTCGAAGTGAGAGAACTCCATTGATGAAGTTGCACGTCCCGAAGAAAGTGTTCTAAGTGTTGTCACATAGCCAAAAATTTCAGCCAATGGAACAGTTGCCTTAATAACTCTGGCTCCTGCTTTATCTTCCATTCCACTAACCTGGCCGCGACGACGGTTCAAGTCACCAATAATATCACCCATATATTCCTCAGGTGTAACAATCTCAGCTTTCATTATAGGTTCCAACAATTTTGGACCTGCTTTTGAAGCTGCGCTTTTGAATGCCTGACGACCACAAATTTCGAACGACAACTGGTCAGAGTCAACAGGGTGGAATGAACCATCCAACAACTCAACCTGAAGGCTGTCAAGCTGGAATCCAGCCAACGGACCATTCAACATTGCAGTTTCAAAACCTTTTTGTACAGAAGGAATGTATTCTCTTGGAATTCGACCTCCTTTTACACTATCAATAAACGTTAATCCTTCTTTGCCAGCTTCGGCAGGACCAACTTTTACGATAATGTCAGCAAATTTACCACGA
Organism: Sunxiuqinia sp. A32; assembly: GCF_052690465.1. NCBI lineage: Bacteria > Pseudomonadati > Bacteroidota > Bacteroidia > Marinilabiliales > Prolixibacteraceae > Sunxiuqinia > Sunxiuqinia sp. A32. The sequence goes on along the minus strand of NZ_JBQYLI010000025.1, from coordinate 18,874 downwards.
CCACCAGATTGTTTTTTGAATACTTCACGCAATTCAACTTCCTGACTGATCGCTTCTTTATATGCAACCTGAGGTTTACCCTGATTACATTCAACTTTGAATTCACGTTTCAAACGATCAATGATAATTTCAAGGTGAAGCTCACCCATACCACGAATAATCGTTTGACCAGATTCTTCATCAGTGTTTACCTGGAATGTTGGATCTTCTTCAGCCAATTTAGCCAGCCCCATACCAAGCTTATCAATATCTTTTTGTGTCTTTGGTTCAACAGCAATACCAATTACAGGTACGGGGAAGTCCATACTTTCCAATGTAATTGGATGTTTTGCATCCGACAAAGTATCTCCTGTGCGGATATCTTTGAATCCTACAGCAGCGCAAATATCACCAGCTTCAATTACATCTTTTGGATTTTGTTTATTGGAGTGCATCTGGTACAAGCGTGAGATACGTTCTTTTTTCCCGGTACGAGAATTATAAACGGTAGATCCAGCTTCTAATTTACCAGAATAAACACGCACAAAACACAAACGACCAACGAATGGGTCAGTTGCAATTTTAAATGCCAATGCAGCTAAAGGCTCTTCATCATCTGCATGACGAATTACTTCCGCATCAGTTTGTGGATTTACACCAACCAAATCACCTTTATCAAGTGGACTAGGTAAATATTCACAAACAGCATCCAACAAACGCTGAACACCTTTATTTTTGAATGCAGAACCACACATCATCGGAATAATTACGCCCTCAATGGTTGCTCTGCGAATTACTGCGTTCATTTCGGCTACGGTAATCGACTCCGGATCCTCAAAGTAGCGTTCCAATAATTCATCATCCAGCTCGGCAATAGCTTCAACTAATTGTCCGCGATATTCTTCAGCTTGCTCAGCCAATTCGGCAGGAATATCTTCAAGGGTATATTTAGTTCCCATTTCCTGATCTTCATGCCATCTAACGGCTTTCATTTCAATCAGGTCAATAACTCCTTCAAATGCAGCTTCTGCACCAATTGGAATTTGAATTGGAACTGGATTTGCTCCTAATTTTTCTCTAACCTCTCTTACAACGTTAAAGAAATCAGCTCCCTGTCGGTCCATTTTATTAACGAAACCAATACGAGGGACACCATATTTTTCTGCCTGACGCCATACAGTTTCAGACTGAGCTTCAACACCACCAACAGCACAAAAAAGTGCTACAGTACCATCTAACACTCTTAAAGAGCGTTCTACTTCAACTGTAAAGTCAACGTGTCCGGGAGTATCAATGATGTTAATTTTGTGTTCTTTATCTCCATGCTTCCAAAAAGTGGTAGTTGCTGCAGAAGTAATGGTAATACCCCTCTCCTGCTCTTGCTCCATCCAGTCCATGGTAGCTGCACCGTCATGCACCTCTCCAATACGGTGAGTCAATCCTGTATAAAACAGAATCCTTTCCGACACCGTAGTCTTACCAGCATCAATGTGAGCCATGATGCCAATATTTCGTGTATATCTGAGATCTTTCTTTGCCATGTTATAAAACCAATAATCTAATCCTTATTAAACTAAAATAAACCAATATTAAAACCTGAAATGAGCAAAAGCACGGTTTGCTTCAGCCATACGGTGCGTATCTTCTTTTTTCTTGAAGGCGCCACCTTCACCATTAAACGCAGCCTGAATTTCTGCAGCCAGTTTGTCTGCCATAGATTTACCCGAACGTTTACGAGCAAATAGTATAAGGTTTTTGATTGAGATTGCAGTTTTTCGTTCCGCACGAATCTCCATTGGAACTTGGAAAGTAGCACCACCTACACGGCGGCTTTTCACCTCAACAGCGGGAGTGATATTCTCTAATGATTTCTTCCAGATATCTAAAGGTGAGATTTCTTCGTTTTTCATACGATTGCCAACGATTTCAAGGGCATCGTAAAATATTTGGAAAGCAACGGTTTTTTTTCCGTCTCTCATTAAGTCGTTTACAAATCTTGTAACAAGAACGTCGTTAAATTTTGGATCAGGTAAAATGATCCTCTTCTTCGGTTTCGATTTCCTCATTTTATTCTTTTTTAGTGTTATTCAAATTGGTTGTTAATGATTTGAGCTTCAAGTTGTCCACTCTGGACCTCCTTTACTCAACCAAACCACTAAACGATCATATGTCGTTTAATTCTTCGGCCTTTTAGTTCCGTATTTAGAACGTCTTTGTGTGCGACCTTCTACCCCTGCGGTATCCAGTGCTCCACGAATCAAGTGATAACGCACACCTGGTAAGTCTTTAACCCTACCACCGCGCACTAGCACAATTGAGTGTTCCTGAAGGTTATGACCTTCACCTGGAATGTAAGCATTCACTTCTTTTCCATTTGTCAACCTTACCCTTGCTACTTTACGCATTGCAGAGTTAGGTTTTTTAGGTGTTGTGGTATAAACACGCACACAAACACCACGTCTTTGAGGACATGCATCCAGGGCACGTGATTTGCTCTTCTCAACCTGTACTGTACGTCCTTTTCTTACTAACTGTTGAATCGTTGGCATACAACTATTTTTATTATCAATTAAACTTCTTCAAAATCAGCCTGCAAAGATATCCTTATTACTATAAAAAACAATACTTTACAGAATCGTTTTGGGTACAACACTCCAAAAACGGTGGGCAAAAGTACTAATTTTCAAATAAGTTTGCGAATAAATAAGTGTGTTTTTTTGTTTTTTTCAGCAGAAAAGCCAATATAGAATCATTTAATTCAGAACCTTATCCTTAAAGATGGATTTAATAGGATTGAAGAAACGCTGAATCAACCGAAGATCTTCGGTCACAATATCAACCTCCCCCTTCATCTCCTGACTAAATGTTAAGGGAATATTATAATTTGTTTTCAGGTCCTGAGGAATATCAATCTCAGCAATATAATTATCATTGGATGGCACCAATGAAATCGACTTTACAGTCCCCCGAACCATCCCATATTCCATATACGGAAAGTTATCAAATCGTATATTCACACGCTGCCCCGGCTCTACTTTACCAGCTCCGCGCAGCGGAAGAGTCACCCTACCAATTATTTTGCTATCACTATCCGGAACTACAGTAAAAACGATATCCCCAGATTTTACCTGCTGATTTTTGCTCCAAAAAGTAGTAAAGGTAACCTGACCTTGAATCGGAGTTTTTAATACAAATGCCTTATCCCAATAATCCAATCGACTTTTCAGGACATTCAATGATTCGATCAATTCAGTTTGAAGCTTTCGCTTTTGGTCTTCGAATTCCTTTTCAGTTCCAATCACCTGCTGCTCCATTTCAATCCGATCTTTTTCGGTCTTGGCCAGATTTGTCCGAGTCTCATTAAAAGAGTATTTTTTCTGAAGCAAAGCAGCTTTGGCGTTTTTAAAATCAACTAACGAGATTACATCTCTCACATACAAACCGGAATCCCTTTTGAACTGTTCCTGGGCAATTGCATACTCATTCTCAACAATTTTTCTTTGAGACCAAAGCCGATCGTAATAAATCCGTTGCATACGAACCTGCTCCTTAAGCGATTCTATTTTTTGCGGGTAGAAATTTAATCGAATGAAACTTATATAATTATTATATAGGCGCAAAAAAGAAGAGAAGTCTGCCTGAATATCACCCAAACTATAATCAAGGCTCAATTCCTTATAATAAGTTGTATCAAAAGTAATGAAGAAACGATCAAGCTCATTCAAATCTTCCTCCAGCTGAATCATGTCTTCATGATTTGCCGTATTCTCCAGAATAGCAATCAGCTGATCACGCTCCACCGTATCTTTATCTGACACAAACAACTGATCAATCTTACCAGTGGTTCGCGCAACAATGTGTGCTGGTGGATTTTCAGAAAGCACCACTATTTTCGCACGGATGATATCTGGATATTTAAAAAGCCACCCCGCCGCTATTAGTAGCAACACAAAAGCGAGAATCAAAGTTAAACCACTCCTCAATAACCATGAAGGTGATTTCCCGATAATCTCCTGAACCTCGTCACTTCTTATTTCAATATGTTCGCTTTTGTCTGGCAACTTTCAATTTATTATTAATGATTAACTAATTTAAATTGTATTTCGACATTTATCATTGAATCAATTATCCACCTAGCTCCAATTGATTCTTCACTAAATTATAATACGCACCTTTCTTTTTTGTCAATTCTTCATGAGTCCCTAACTCAACAATCTCTCCTTTTTCCAAAACTACAATCTGATCAGCATTCTTAACTGTACTCAAACGGTGTGCAACAACTACAACTGTTTTTCCCTCATAAACCTTATCCAGGTTTTCCATGATTACTTTTTCATTGTTTGCATCCAGCGCATTTGTAGCCTCATCAAAGAACAAATAATCGGGATTTTTATAAATAACCCTGGCAATTAATATTCGTTGCTTTTGTCCCTGACTTAATCCATGCCCTTCCTGTCCTATTTTGGTATTATACCCCAAAGGAAGGCTTTCGATAAAATCCTGAATATTGGCAGTTTTAACAGCAAATAGCAACTTATCTTTGTTCACATTCTCATCTCCAACAACAATATTATTTACAATAGGATCTGAAAATATAAACCCATCTTGCATTACGGCTCCAACTTTCGTTCGCCACCACGCTTGTGAGAAATTTTGCAGATCACTATCGCCAACTTTTATCTTCCCGCTAACCGGGGGATAAAACCCCAGAATCAACTTAACCAAGGTAGTTTTTCCACTTCCCGAAGTTCCAACAATAGCGGTCAACTTTTTCTCGGGAATCGTCAATTCAATATTGTTTAAAACTTTTGGTGAGTGAGGACCTTCATACTGAAAAACCAATTCCTTAATATAAATCGATTTATCGACAGGTAAGCTCGTCAATTTAGGGCCCGTCTTTTTCTCTTCGTCGTCCTGTTTATGAATTTCACCCAAACGCTCCAAACTGATTTTTGCATCCTGAGCAAGATGCATAAAATTAATCATCTCAGTCAGCGGTGCATTCAACTGCCCAATTATATACTGAACAGCAATCATCATACCCAGGGTCATATCACCATTCAACACAGCCATAGCAGCTATCACTATAATAATGATATTCTTTGTTTCATTAATAAAAACAGAACCTGCCTGCTGATATTGGTCAACCGCCAAATTCTGAACATTCACCCGGAACAACCGAGCCTGAATACGCTCCCACTCCCAACGCTTTTGCTTTTCGTAGTTATTCAGCTTAATTTCCTGCATACCCGTAATCAGCTGAATCAACATACTTTGATTATCGGACAACTGGGCAAACTTCTTATAATCGAGCTGACGACGCCGTTTCATAAAAAGAAAAACCCAAATTATATACGCAACCGATCCCAGTAAAAACACAAATAAAATTTTCCAGCTATACAATGCAAGTACAATTCCAAATACAATTAAACTGAAAAATGAGAAAAGAATATTTAATGTTTGAGTGGTCAGAAAACGTTCAATTCGACGATGGTCCTGAATTCGTTGCATCAAATCCCCTGTCATTTTAGTATCGAAAAAGCCAATTGGCAATTTCATTAACTTAATGAGAAAATCCGAAATAATAGAAATATTGATTCGAGTTGAAATGTGCAACAAAATCCATGATCGAATAAAATGAATCGTCGTTCCACCAATAAATAAAACCAGCTGAGCGATTAACACCAGGTAAATGAATCCTAAATCCTGATTATTGATTCCAACATCAACAATACTTTGAGTAAGGAATGGAAAAATCAACTGAATGATGCTTGCAGCTAAAAATCCAAGCATTAATTGTCCCACAAGCTTTCGATGTGGGCGAACATATCTTAGCAAAAAGTTGAATCCCGACCTATCTGTTTTATCATCTTCCTGTTCATAAAACTCAGGAGTAGGCTGCAACAGCAAACAAATACCTTTTTGTTCTCCTTTAGCTACCGTTGCCAGCCAGTGCTTTTTAAATTCAGCTTCATCATAACGAACCAACCCAAAAGCAGGGTCTGCAACATACACCTTCCCCTTTGCAATGTGATAAACAACCACAAAGTGATTCTGATCCCAATGTACAATGCAGGGCTTAGGAACATCTTTCTCCAATTGCTCGTAGCTAACCTTAGTTCCCAAGCTGCGCATGCCAATTGCCTCAGCCGCATCACTGATGCCCAACAGAGAAACTCCTTCACGAGAAATATGTGATTGTTCCCGAAGAAAATTCAGGTTAAAATTACGCCCGTAGAATTTTGCAATCATCCGCAGACAAGTAGGTCCGCAATCCATCGCATCGGGCTGTTTGTAATGAGGGAAACGAGGCATATCGCTTATTTACCTCATAAAAATAGGTGAAATCATTGTACAAATGAAAGGATGGTTGATTATTTATTCACAATCGCCCGTTAATTAACGCAGACAATCTGTTTCACTTGTAAAATATCATTCTCCATAAACAAAAAATAAATTCCTGCAATAAAGACTAATTTCAAAAACATTTTAATAACATATTTCCTCAAATAGCGCTTCGTTGTTTGTTAATAAATTATTACTAATTTTGATGTCCTCCATCGTAAAAACCGATGTATTTAACCGATATTTTAACCAATAAATAAACTAACGAGATGAAAGTCTATAAAACTGATCAAATCCGGAACATTGCTTTAATTGGTAATGCCGGCAGTGGGAAGACCACCCTCGCAGAAGCCATGCTGTTTGAGGGTGGAGTGATAAACAGAAGAGGTGAAGTAACTTCCAAAAACACCGTTTCAGACTACCAACCTATTGAGCACGACTATGGCAACTCCGTTTTCTCCTCTGTGCTTTACACCGAATGCAACGACAAAAAAATTAATATCATTGATACTCCGGGAATGGACGATTTCCGTGGAAGTGTTATTTCTGCATTGCATGTTGTAGGAAGTGCTGTTGTAACTGTAAACACCCCTCATGGCATTGAAGCAGGTACCGAAGCGGTATGCAGATATACCGAGCAAGCCGGAAAACCAATGATCTTGTTAATGAACCAACTGGATCATGAGAATGTGAATTTTGACCAAACTGTTGACCAAGCAAAAAGCATTTTTGGCAATAAAGTAACTGTCGTTCAATATCCTGTAAATAGTGGCCCCGGTTTCGACTCAATCATCGATGTATTGAAGATGAAACTATACAAATATCCTGCTGATGGTGGAAAACCTGAAATCCTGGATATCCCTGAAGATGAAAAGGACCGTGCCGATGAACTACACAACGAGTTGGTAGAAATGGCCGCTGAAAATGATGAGGCTTTAATGGAATTATATTTCGACAAAGGATCATTAAGCGAGGATGAAATGCGCCAGGGAATTAAACTGGGTATGATAGATCGAAGCTTATTCCCTGTTTTCTGTGCCGATTCAAAACACAATAAAGGTGTTGGCCGACTCATGGAATTCATTAGCAATATCACTCCATCTCCTGCTGAAGCAGTGGAAGTTCCTGAAATTAATGGAAAGGTTGTTGACAAAAGTGAAAAAGCAGCTACTTCCATCATTGTGTTTAAAACCACTATTGAGCAACACGTTGGAGAAATCACTTATTTTAAAGTGATGAGTGGAACCGTAAAAGAAGGTCAGGATTTAATCATCGCTAAAACAGGTAACAAAGAACGCATCTCTCAAATTTTTGTCTCTGCAGGTAAGACCAGAACAAAAGTATCAGAAATGATTGCCGGTGACATTGGTGCCACCGTGAAGATGAAAGATGTCAATGTTAATAACACCTTGAGTGAAAAAACAGCCGGATATAAATTTGCTGAAATTAAATTCCCCAGCTCTCGTCACACAGTCGCATTAAAAGCTGTTAACGAATCTGACGAAGAAAAAGTAGGTGAAATGTTCCAAAAGCTTCACGATGAAGATCCAACATACATCGTAGAATATTCGAAAGAATTGAAGCAAATGTTGGTTCATTGCCAGGGAGAATACCACATCAACACATTAAAATGGTATTACACCAATGTTTTCAAAATCGACATTGAATTCAAAGATCCTAAAATCCCATATCGTGAAACCATCACCAAATCTGCTCAGGCTGACTATCGCCACAAAAAGCAATCAGGCGGATCGGGTCAGTTTGGTGAAGTTCATATGATTATTGAGCCTTATGTTGAAGGCGTTCCTGAAAAGAACATGTTCAACATGAATGGCAAAGAGCAAAAAATTTCTGTAAGAAATACAGAAGAGCACCAATTGGACTGGGGCGGTAAATTAATTTTCCACAACTGTATTGTTGGTGGTTCTATTGATGCACGCTTCCTTCCTGCAATCCTGAAAGGAATTATGGAGAAAATGAACGAAGGCCCATTAACCGGTTCATATGCCCGTGATATCAGGGTTTATGTTTACGATGGAAAAATGCACCCCGTTGACTCCAATGAAATTTCTTTTAAACTGGCTGGTCGTAACGCATTCTCGATGGCCTTTAAAAACGCTGGTCCTAAAATTCTTGAACCGGTTTACGATTTAGAAGTACTTGTGCAAAGTGACCGCATGGGTGATGTAATGAGTGATCTTCAAGGACGTCGTGCCCTGATTATGGGAATGGGAAGTGAAAAAGGCTATGAAAAAATCAGCGCCAAGGTTCCATTAAAAGAAATGAATAAATATATTACTTCTTTAAGTTCCTTAACTCAAGGACGTGGAATTTTCAGTATGAAGTTTGACAAGTACGAAAAAGTGCCTCAGGAAGTACAAGACGAATTGCTTGCTGCATATGCTGCTGAGCAAGAAGAAGAATAGAACCAATTCTAATCCAAGAATAGTTATCTAAACTAAAATGAAAGAGCCTCGGATCAGCCAATCCGGGGTTTCTTTATTTTTAGCTGTGAGAGTTGATCAATGAGTTGATCACACTTTAAAAAGTGAGGGAAACATACCATTTCATAGATCATTGTGGAATTCATCAAGATCGACAGTTATTAAACAGCGTTTTTTCTCCTGCCGGAAGCCTTCATCTTTGCCTTGAAGCAAAGACGAAGCAGAAAATTCAAGGCTGATTTTTATTTTCCCCATTATCTTCACAAAACCTAAGTTCAAAAGAGTGATTTCCTCGAACACTCGGAACTTCTCTTTTTCTCTAAGATTTTGTTTTGATTTCGGGATCAATAAAAAAAGGCGGATTTGCTTGTAAACCTTGAAAATTAACTGATAAACATAAAAAGATGGCATCGAATCGTAAGGCAAAAACAACTAGAGACAACATCAAATAATGAATGCCTTTTAAAGAAAAACGACTAGTTCGGTATTTCAACCAAAAGCTCACCTACTTTTCTATGCGAATTCGGGCATCCACTGCTAAAATCCTATCACCTTTCCCCAATAACGGATTAATATCCATCTCTTTGATTTCGACTGCAAAACGAAGCAAACTGGAAAGTCGAACAATGATTTCAGCAAACTTACGCTGATCAACTCCCTCCTGCCCCCGATACCCTTTAATGATTTTGTATGACTTCAGGTTCTTAATCATTGATGAAGCCTCACACATTCCCAGCGGCGCCAAGCCCGAGGTAACATCTTTTACAAGCTCCACCAAAACACCACCCATTCCGCAAAGAATGACATGCCCGAAACGATCTTCATATTTTGCACCAACAAACAGTTCAATTCCGGAAGCCATTTCGGCCATTAAAACGGAATGGGTATGGGGTATTTTCATCAAACGATTGAATTGATGTTTCACCGTATCTATGTCACGTATATTCAGAACAACCCCACCAACATCGGTTTTGTGCACAGGACCAATTACTTTCATCACCAATGGAAAACCAATATCGCCGGCAATTTCGACAGCTTCTTCCAAACTCGTAGCCACCTGCTCGTTCACTCTTGGAATTCCGGCAGCATCGAATAACCGATGGATAATCTCAGGAGGTTGATAGCCATCCTTTGCATGATCAATAATTCGTCGTATTTCAGGAATATCCACTCCATCGAGGAAAACACCATCGTCATGAGGCCGTGGAGTTCGATACACCTTCGTCAATGCTTTGCCCAATAAAACTTCATCCGGAAAATTTACATTTCCTTCAGAAAGGAAATAAGCCAAATCAGATTTAACATTGATGACCGACGGCAAGATTGGGTAGATGGGTTTTTTGCAGGTATGCATCTTTTTGTCCAGCACCTGGTACACATCCCGCACAGGGAATAAGCCCGGACTACCATAAATAACTGCCATTCCATCCACTTCATTAAAATCATTTTCACAGGCATCAATTATTGCCCCCATCTGCTCAGCATTGCCGGTAGCCAGAAAGTCGATTGGATTCTCAACGGATGAACCGGGAAACAACTTCTCTTTCAACGCCTGTTTCTTTGGAGAATCTTCGATGTGCGGAATTCGCAAGCCACCAGCCTCCAATGCATCCGTGAGCATAACGGCAGGCCCACCGGCATGGGTAATGATGGCCATTCGCTTTCCCTTCATCTTTTTACACATAAAAACACTTGCCACAGTAGTTAACTCTTCGCGACCGTAGCAGCGAACAATTCCTGCCTTACGAAAAAGCGCCTCCACTGCAAGGTCGGAACTAGCCATTGCCCCGGTATGGGAAGTAGCAGCCCGACTTCCGGCATCACTTGAACCCGCCTTGATCGCTGCAATCTTACAGCCTTTTCGAATCAGGGAGGAAGCATGTTTCAATAATTTATCCGGATTGTGAATGCTTTCGAGATACAACAACTTTACTTTTGTGCTATGCTTGGGATCGAAGTTTTCATCTAAATACTCCAGCACCTCTTCCACTCCTATTTGAGCAGAATTACCAACGGAAAAAACGCTGGCAAAGTGCAGGCCTTTGGGAATTCCGGACTCCATGATAAAAACTGCAGTAGCCCCCGAGCCGGAAATAAAATCACACCCACGAGGATCGAGCTTTGGAACAGGCGTGGTAAACACACTGGCATGCCAGGGAGACAATACGCCAATACAATTAGGGCCGATCAGGGAAGCTCCGTACTTATTAACAGTTGCAACAATTTGCTCTTCCAGCTTCTTCCCTTCATCACTTTCTTCACTAAATCCGGCTGAAATGATAATCACCGCTTTGACTGTTTTATCCTTACATAGGATTTCAACCACCGAAGGACAAGCAGCTGCCGGGATGGCCAGCACTGCTAATTCAACCGCTGGCAAATCATCAACCGAAGGGAAAGCCGATACTCCCTGCACCTCTGTTGATTTCGGGTTGACTACATACAAGTCACCTTTAAAATTATTATCAATGAGGTTTTTGAGAAGCTTGCCTCCCGGTTTCGAAATATTATTGGATGCCCCAATAACTGCAATACTTCGGGGACTGATCATTTCTCTATTTAGCATTCCTTTTCAATTATTGATATTCAAATGTAGGGAATCCATTCTCAAAGACACCTGATATTTTTCATTCCCTAGAGGTATTATAAAACAACTCGCAATTTTTACTTCCTAAAAAAATCAATAGTTTTGGGAGCAGAATGAACAATCAATCGGAACAACGGATCATGGTCTATTGCGATTTTTCGCAATCGATGAACATTGGAATTGTGCATGGAGCAAGAATGGCAGACATCTTTAAAAAGGAACTTTGCCTTTTTCATGCCTTAGGGAAGAAAGATCGGAATGAAAAGCTTGCCGTTCAGAAAAGCTTAACCATGATCATTCGAAAACTAAAAAAAGACCTGCCGGGAATGACGATTTCCAGTCTGACCTTAAAGGGAGAGCTGGAAGATACCATTGAACGAGTGGCGGAGCAATACGATGCAATCTTGCTTGTTCTTACCGATGAAAAGCTGAAGCACAAGATAAAGGCATTGCAATCGAGCCCAATTCCGTTTTTGTTTGTAAAAGCCGATACCGCGGAATACTTGCAATACAACCAGGTTTTGCTTCCCGTTGATTTCCGAAAAGTAATGAAAGACACCTCGCTTTGGGCCTCTTATTTTGGACGTTTCAATAAATCGTCGGTTGTTGTGCTGGGCGCGAACGATAAAGATTCCGACAATCAGAAAAAGACCAAAAAGAACCTGAAGTTTATCGAAAAGCTTTTGTATAAATTGCATCTGGATGTAACATTTGAACAAGCAAACAATGGCAGTTTTCGCTTGCCTTGGGAAGCACTGAATAAAAGCGTTCAAAATCATTCAAACCTGTTGATCATTCCTTCCAGCAAAAACATTAGCCTAATTGATTTGATGATCGGCCTGCCGGAAACGAAGATTATCAAAAAGTCTGGGGATCTGCCAGTGCTGTGTATTAACCCGAAGAAGGATATGTATATTCTTTGCGACTAGCGACTAAGGATTGAGGGACTGAGGGATTGAAGGACTGAGGGATTTGGGGAGAAGGGAACTAGGAGGATGGAGAACGGAGAAGGGAGGACGGTTGTTAATCCTAAATATCGTTTTTTGGGTATCTCGTTTATTGAAATGACAATTTACCTCACGCTTCCAGCTTTTTTTCTATTTTTGAGTATTCTAAAAACCACGACATGCGTTACATACTACTCTCCCTATTGCTTTTTGTAAGTTTGATTTCATTTTCACAGAAGTTGGAATACGATGTGTTGTTTCAGGGCATTGGCGATAACCGGGAATTTTCGAGTGGATACGCAAACTCGCAAACCATTTTAGGGGAACGTACGAGTATGGAATTCGGAACGACCCTGGATGGAAATCACCAGTTCCGAATTGGAATAAGCCATTTGTTTGAATTTGGAAGTGAGTTGGATTACAACAAACCTCAACTAACGGCTTATTATCATTTTACAGATACGAAAACAGATTTTTACTTTGGGGCTTTTCCACGCATGGAAATCCTCAACTTTCCTTTATCGATGCTTACTGACACCATTCAGTATTACCGCCCAAACATTGAAGGGATGTACGGAAAATATTCGTGGGACTGGGGCTATCAGGCTGGTTTTGTTGACTGGACCGGACGACAAACAGAAACTGTGCGGGAATCATTTTTTGCCGGTTTCCTGGGACGGATGGACGTTGAACCTTTGTTTTTTGAGAACTACCTAATCATGTATCATTATGCCCACGCGCTCGAACATGGCCCAGAGGTGCATATTCAGGACAATGCAGCCATGGCTTTTTACCTTGGCACCGATTTAACGAAGCTCATTCCTATCGAGAAAGCGTATGTAAAAGCTGGTACACTGGGTTCGCTGTTCAGGGAACGCAGCGTTACGGATGGCTATTTAAAAGCATGGAGCTTTGTTGGTGAACTTTACGGAGAAATCAAAAATTTTGCGTTGCGAACTACCTGGCATCAGGGACAAGGCCATCATATTACCAATGGCGATCGTTTTTATGATCTGGACAGCTACATTCGCACCGATTTGTACTGGAAATTCCTGAACACTGACCATTTACAGGGAAAATTCAATCTTTCGTTTCACCTGGTTGATGGAAGCGACATTGACCAATCTCAACAGCTTTCGTTGATTTACCGATTTGGCAACTAAAGAAAATCGTTTTGCAGCAAGGTTGAGCTATCTGGTAACAACGGAATAGCATCTGACCTGTACGGATTCTCATTTGACAGACACGGAACACTGCTTGATTGCTGCGTAATATCGCCTGACTGATACCTAATCGCTTCTGACAGGCTCGGAAGCGTTTCCGGCTTCATCGGGTTTTCATCTGATTTTTACGGAATGGAATATAACCTAAGCGGATATCAATCCTGCACGTTCGGATTCGAAAATGACACATCCGGAATTCTATTTGACATATACATAACAGCATCGCACACCTACGGATCTGTCACACGAGGCTTCAGACAGACATATGGTTGACTTCTAAAAACACAATAAAACATGCAATTTAGTTCTACTTATAAGAAAAACACAGGGATACAAACAGTAAATTACACTCGTCTAAAGAAATAAATCTGATAAACACCTTGTCTTTTATGTTTTATTGACCTAATTTGGTTCCTAATTTCATATGTCACCCTATTTACAAAAAAATATCATTATGAATCGAAAACAAGAAAACCGATTTAGTATGTTTTTGTCAGTTGTAGATTATTGTGAAAAAGATACAACAGTCACGAGTTCTTTACCCGCTTTTAGTTCGAATTTCGATCTTCTAAAAACAACCTGCACACAGATTCATGCAGTTTCGGAAAAGCAGGCAACGGACATTACCGGGACAACACTTTCGAAAATTGAAATACGCGACCAGCTATCCCAACTGGCAGCTGACAGTTCGCGCAAGTTAAGTGCCTACGCCAAATTAACGAAGAATACGAAGTTATTGAAAGAGATTAGCTTTTCGGAATGGGAACTTAAACAGTTGCCTGATACGATTTTGGCAGATACTTGTCAACTTATTTACGATCGAGCTCAAAGCAACCTGGCATCGCTTAGTGAATACCAGATTAGTGAAGAAACGCAAACAGCCCTTCAACAGGCAATTGATGCTTACAAGCTTATTATGGCACAACCACGCGTGGAGCAAGTAAGCAAGACCCAGGCAACACGCGAATTGTCGGAGTTATTTGCCGAGGGGAATGAAGCGATTGGCAATATGGATGCAGTTGTAGAAATCATACGCTTAAGCGAAGCTATTTTTTATGCGGGATACAGATCTGCACGTAAAATTATTGATTACGGTGCCGGTAAATTAAGCTTGCGCGCAAAAGTGCTTAATTCGCAAACCGGGGAACCGATACCAGGTGTAACGGTCACCTTCTGGAAAGATGGAAACCTAAGCAAAGCAGAAGCAAGTGAAGAAGTTGCTTCGGTTATTAAACAAACTGCTGAAAAGGGAGGTTTCAATATAAAAGACATGGATACCGGCACCTACCTTGCCCATTTGCAAAAAGAAGGCTACAACGAACAAAGCCTGACGGTTTATGTAAACGAAGGTGAACTAACGACTATGAATGTTAGCTTAACCAAGCTTTAAGATTCACACAATTTCATTAAATAATTATAAATCAAATTAGGGTGTCAGATCCCCGGGGAAAATCCTCGGGGATTTCTTTTTTGTAAAACAGCTTTACTTAAATTAACAATAATTGAAATACGTTTATTAACTTACGTTCGATTTTGAAAACGATTTAATGCCCCAGAATAACAAAATACATCTAAGTTACTCTTCACATCGAGACCAGCCAGTGGTTTTGATTCGCTTTGATTATCAGCATGAAATTCATGAAAGGTTGAAACAATTCGAAGGAATACGATGGAGTAAAACACTGAAAAGTTGGTATATACCAGAAGTTGCGTTTGATTTGCATACATTTTTTGAAGCTTTTCGGGGGGAGGCCTGGGTGGACTACGGAGGGTTAAAGAAAGAGAGAAATATCCTGATAAGTAAAGAATCAGTGCCTAACAGACCGCGCTATAACCTAAAAGCCATTAAAGCGCAATTGACCGATGATGTACACGAAAAAATCCAATCGTTTAAAAAATGGATGGAACAGAAACGATATTCCGAAAATAGTATTAAAACCTACATCCATCAGCTTGAAATCTTTTTTGGATTTTACGCATCCAAGGCACCGGAAATGATCAGTAATGAAGACATTACCAGTTTCAATAACGAATTTATCATGAAACACGGACTGAGCCCGACCTTTCAGAACCAAACTGTAAGCGCCTTAAAATTATTCTATGAGAGACATTACTGCCAGCAATTGCAGCTTGAGAACATTGAGCGTCCGATGAAAGCGAAGCCGCTACCGAAAGTATTTAACAAGCCAGATTTGGAGCGATTTTTTCATGCAATTACTAATCCTAAACATAAAATGGCCATGATGATGATCTATTCATGTGGCCTGAGGAGAGGAGAGTTAGTCAACCTAAAGTTGGAACATCTTGATTCGAAAAGGAAGATACTATCTGTAATCAACTCGAAGGGTAACAAAGACCGCATTGTACCTTTAAGCGACAGAATAATAAACAAAATTAAAGAATATTACCATACCCATAAACCCGAACAATACCTGATTGAGGGGCAATTTGCAGGAACACCGTTAACAGCTTCCAGTTTGCAGAAAGTTTTTGAAAAGGCAATGAAAAAGGCCCGAATCAACAGACCGTACACTATTCATTGCTTACGACACAGTTTCGCAACGCACTTGTTAGAGAATGGAACAGACTTAAGGTATATCCAAGAGCTCTTGGGACACAAGTCATCTACAACAACGGAGATATACACCCATGTAAGTCGCCGCAGTTTACAAAACATTAAAAATCCATTTGATGACCTTGAGATATAAGATAAAGAAGTTACACATATCACTGCTTACGTTGCGATATAAGATAACTTTATTACACATATAAACTAGTTAGCTACAATTTTGAAAAAATGAAATCACAGGAGAAAATATCGAACGAAAATAAAAACTGGTATATCGTTGAGATTATCGAGAAATGTGAACCTGTCGAAAGAGACGAAAAACAAGATTTAAGGAGAGTTATAACATGGGGGAATCACCATTTAATTAAAGCTAATTCTCCAGAAAAAGCTTTTGACAAAGCAGTTAAACTTGGAAAAGAAAGTGAGTACAAATTCACCAATGCGGACAAAATTGAAATGGAATGGATTTTTGTTGGAATTGGAGATTTACTACCAATCTATGAGGACATTGAAGATGGAGCGGAATTAATGTGGACAGATTACGGTTTTATTAGTAATCGTAGAACAATGAGAATGCCGTATGAAAAGCAAGAACTTATGGAATCAATAAAACCAAAACAAAAATTGAATAAAAAACAGTAGCTAACACGGTACATATTGCAGGGCGGGTTCGGTGATACGCCAACTGTGGATTCTCGTTTCGCAGTTCTATGTCCGCCAGCTGGCGGACAGGAACGCTCTCCGAAATCCGCCCCGATAACATGTACCAACCGTTAGCAACAAATTTGAATAAATGGATTTTCTGAGAATAAGATTTGTAATTCCAAAACATTATTCATTCAAATTGGATAATGACCAAGAACTAGTTTTAGAACTTGAACAAGGTTCTCTCATTTTTAATGTGGAAACCTCAGAAGAATCAATTTATCGTACGTACACATTTAAATCAAAAGATTTTGATTTTCAAATTGACAATAAAATAGTTCAAAAAATAATCGACGCATTGTATCTTTTGTGTTTAGAATCGGATATTGGCATACTAATTAATCCAAAGCTAAAATCATTTGGAATTTCAAAGTCTTTCCTTGAAAGTTTGAGTTCAGAAGCAAAAATTAAAATTGAAGAAGATTATATTGGCGTTAAAGTTGTTCCTTCTGGAACAAAGTTTATGAGAATGAATCCATTAACATTGCATGGAAACATTAATATTAAAACATTCGAAAGCCTACTAAACAAATATGTTGGCTTAAAATATCAAAACCATGAAAAGCTTTTGCGCGCAATCGAAATATACAATTCATCTAATTATCTAACCATTGTAAATCAAACTGGTCGATTTATTCTTCAAATGTCAGCGTTGGAAGCACTAATCGAACAACCCAAAGTATCAAAAAGATTACAAAACTCATTGGACTCTTATATTAAAAGAATAAACAAATTAAAAATAAATCCAGATGAAAAGAAATCAATTGACGGCTCTTTAAACTCGTTGAAAAAGGTATCAATAAAGAGAAGTGGAAAGAATCTTGTAGATAATTTAATTGACAACGACAAAAAATATAATGGATTTAAAGCTTCTGACTTCTTTAGCAAAGCCTATGACTTAAGGTCAAAATTTGTTCATGATGGAATAACAGAAACAAAACATCTAAATATTAAAACAATACAAATGCAAAGTTTTGTAAAGGATATAATGAAATCATATTTTGAAAAAATCTGTTGCTAACACGTGGTATAAGGCATGGCTGGGTTTGTGCGGATTCGACAAGTCGAATCTCGTCCCAACCTCAGTTTCGGTCGGACACTCAGACTCTCGTCTGACCGCCACGACCTCATACCACCACCGTTAGCAGCAACTTTAAATACACACAACGAATAAATGGAACAAGGTATTTGGACTTACATTACGGCTATTCTGAGCATTGGATTTGGATGGCTTTTAAATGAAATCAGTCAACTCTTAAGAGGAAGAAAGGAAGACAAAAAAATAAAAAAGAAAGTCCTTTTCTATTTACTGGAACTATATTTCACTTTGAAGCAATTGGATATCAAACCGTTTATTGACATTGTGACTGGAAAGATTTCGGAACGACTTCCAAAAGATGAACAAGATGAAAATTCAAAAAGGTATTTAGCGGCTTTATACCAACATCTAATTGGCAACCTGAGAGAAAAAGAAACAGCAGAAAGAATAATAGAATTAGACGCGAATTATAAAAAGTCTCTTGAAGACTTATCATCAGTAGACCCAATTGCAGCGTATAAGCTTTTTGGAGAAAATGAATTTTTTAAGATAATTGATATGCTATCAAACTATTCAAACTCTTTAAAAAATGAATTTCCACATGACACGGAGGATATAAATAAGCAAACACAAAGTATAATTGAATTTATAAAGCCAGAGTTTTTATCAAAAACTTTGGAAAGTTTAGAAGATAAAATAAGGAAAATTTCTAGCAGCGTTGGAGTTTATACTAGGTATAGAGCTGTAAAAGCTATTAATAAACAAAAAGAACCATTGGATGAAAGTCAATTTAAAACTTTGACAATGTATCTTGATGCCTTTATGCCAAAACAATAAAAGCAGCTGCTAACAATTTGTATATGGCAGGCGGGGGTTTTAGCGGTCTGACAAGTCAGACCTCGTCCCACTTTCCTGCGGGTCTGACAGGATTTCTTTTCGAAATCCCGCCCGACCACATACAAGTGACCGTCAGACTGTCTAAAAACCTAACATCATTTTGTTAAAAACTCGGGGAGGTATTAACACGACTGAAAAT
>NZ_JBQYLI010000024.1:0-74675 GCF_052690465.1 Sunxiuqinia sp. A32 | reverse complement strand
CATAAAATTTTCAAACCTGAAAAGTATCTCTTAAATTTAGATCAAAATGTGTCCAAATGCATTTGAAGTCAAACACTCAACACGATTTCAAAAACAATCGAATCAATGATGTACAGCTGGATATTCCAACTCAATAAGTGACATAAAGTCAATTCTCTTAATTTGTCCGTTCTCAATGGTGTACCCATTTGGTATTTCATCTGTCCATTTCAGGCCCGAAACTTTCTCCAATAAATAATTGCGATGCTCTTGTACGATTTCCTTATTTTCCTTTTTATAGGCAATGTTGTCCCATTCATTTGGATCAATACGATGGTCGTATAATTCTTCCAAACCATTTAAAGGATAATAGATGTACCGATAATCAACAGTTCTAACTGTGTAGGAAGGCCCCAAACCCAAATCTCTGTTATAAGGTGATTTATTCGTGACAATATCAAAATCGAATGCTGTAATTGCGGGATCATGATCGGCCGTTGGATCAGTTAATAGAGGAACCAAACTTTGTCCGTCGCAATGCTTAGGAGGCACCTCTCCTATCAACTCCGCCAACGTGGGATAGATATCTACTGTGCTTACTGGCGTTTCAACGACTGATTTTGATTTTGTTAAACCCGGAACCATCATAAAGAGAGGAACCCTTGCCGACTCTTCCCACAACGTAAATTTCTCCCAATTTTCTTTTTCCCCAATGTGCATGCCATGATCTGACCACACGACCAGAATTGTATTATCCTTATATTGAGAGTCTTCAAAAGCATCCAGCAATCTTCCCAACTGCGCGTCAGCAAAACTTATCGATGCCAGATAAGCCTGAATAACTTTCTTCCATTGATTGTTATCCAAAACATACTTATGCCATAACCGTCTTCCATGATCAAATGCATCTTCAAGATCATTCTCTTTTATCTTCAAATCAGGAATTGATGCCAAAGGATACATATCAAAATATTTTTGAGGCACCTCCCAGGGCATATGTGGTCTAAACAGGCCAACTGCCAGAAATAATGGTTTTTCGTGTTTTTGTTGAAGCTCATAAGCAGCCCAATCGACTGTCTGGGAATCAGCCATCTTATTATCGTCGATTGGTAGAGGTGCCCAAGTGAAATATGGATTTGGGCTTCGACCAACCCAATCATTATGGCGAATTAATTTATCACTTGCCCGAATCTGGTATGGTACCGGGGCACTGATATTCGGAAACCAAAAGTCCCAGCCATCAGGATCAGCTTGATTAATAACAGACCAGGGAGGAGCGACAGTATGGTATATTTTACCACCAGCCAATGTGGTGTAACCATTTTTTTTGAAAAACTGATCGATTGTAAATACATCTGTAAGTACAGGATTCTGCCTCCATTCCGGCCCATCATGATTTAAATAATCGTTAATATATGGAGGATTATTTATGATACCTGACCGAACCGGGTGAACACCTGTCATGATTGCGATCCGTGAAGGAGAACATACAGGAGATGCACATTGTGCATTTGTAAAGGTTACTCCCATCTTTGCAAGCCTGTCGAAATTTGGTGTTTTCACCCCCGGAAATCCATCCAATGGCGATATCCAATCATTCAAATCATCTACTGCAACAAACAGCACATTTGGCTTTTTGCTATCAGCCGAGTAAACATTTGAATCCTTTAACGGAGACCAAAGCAAAGTAACTAAAACAGGCAACTTAAAATTAACTAATATCGTTTTCATAAAAATGGAATTCAATAGGTTAGATAACTATAAAGCAAAACCAGAAATTACCCGGATCAAGCAAAATGAAAACATCAGCAGCCATTCATACAAAAGCTGCCGATGCTTATATTTTATCTTATTGAGAATGCCTTCATAAGGCTAATAGAAATTTTGAACTACTTTACTCCGAACTTATAAATACAAACGTGATAGTAATTTTCAGCTGGATTCAATACAGTACTAGGAAATTCAGGTTGATTTGGACTATCAGGATAATGCTGTGTCTCCAGTGCCAAAGATCCTCGATAGTCGTAGGTCTTTCCACATTTCCCAACAATTGAGCCATCAAAGAAATTCCCTCCATAAAACTGAATGCCCGGTTCTGTTGTCAGTACTTCCATAAAACGGCCAGAAGCAGGTTCATAAACAGTTGCCGCCAATTCAATGTCTTTGTCAGATTTTCGGTTCAGCACCCAATTGTGATCATAACCTCCACCATATTTCAATTGCTGAAATTCTACTCCCAACCTACTTCCTATTTCAGTAGGAATGCGAAAATCCATTGGCGTATTTTCAACCTCACCTAACTCTCCATTAGGAATTAATACAGAATCAACTGGAGTATATTTATCTGCGTTGAGCATTAAAATGTGGTCATTTATTGATCCATTCCCTTCGCCATGAAGATTAAAAAATGAATGATGAGTTAAATTGATAATCGTAGACTTGTCAGTAACAGCGCGGTGGGTAACTACAAACTCATTATCATCAGTGAGTTGATATGTCATATCGACACTAAGAGTCCCCGGATAACCTTCTTCGCCGTCTTTTGAGATATATCTGAACTCAATCTCGTTATCACTGATCTGCGTTGCATCCCAAACCACCATGTCAAATCCGTTAAAACCACCATGCAGGCTATTAGGTCCATTATTTAAAGGCAACTGATAAGTTACGCCATCAAGCTCAAATTGACCTGTCGCTATTCTGTTTCCAAATCGTCCTATAGTCGCACCAAGAAAACGTTCACCTTCGTAATTCACATATTCATCGATGTTATTGTGTCCCAATACTACATCTGCAAAGTTTCCATCTTTATCGGGAATCCAAAGTTCGACAACACGTGCTCCAAAATTGGTCACGGCCATCTCAAGACCATTTTTATTCTTAAGTATATATAGATCAGTCTGCTTTCCATTCACCTCTGCCTGGAAGTCAGCTCTTTTTGATTTTATATGTTTCATATTTTGGGTTTGGCATCCCACAAAAAGCAGGATGGATATCAGATAAATTAGTTTCATTTTTTTTTCGTTTAAATTCTAATCAGCTTCGACTGGAATAGTAATCATCGTATACGAATGTGCCGGGAAACTGTATGTAAACTCTTCACCTTTCACCTTCATTGAACTTGTTTGAGTTTTAACCATTTGTTTCTCCATAGAGTTCTCATCCTTAATGTCATTACCATTCACAACAGAGATAGTTGCTTCACCATTGAATATCCCATACTGACTAGATATTTCTGTTGAGATGGCAGTGTCTTTATGACGGTTTACAACATTCAGTATGATTTTATCATTCTCTTTGTCGTAAGCCGAAGAAACATCTAGATATGGAACCTCTCTATCTTTTACCTGATACGTATCACAATCAACAAAAGCATCAATTGCGGTTCCAAAGCAATTATTTGCAAACAATTGTAATGGGTAAAAAATAGTCTGGTAAAACAAACCTTTCTCCGTTGTAAAGATAGGAGCAATCACATTTACCAATTGTGCCAGATTGGCCATTTTTACAATATGAGCATTTCGGACAAAAATGTTCAGATAAGTAGCTACAACTAATGCATCTTCCAAATTATAAATCTCTTCATTCCCCTCTTGTCCTTGTGCGCGATACCACACATTATACTCATCAAATGCGATATAGATGGGATCTATCCTTTTAGCCTTTGACAATTCTTCGCGAATAATCCCTTCTGTAATTTTTATTGCTTCTTCCGCAAATTGCGTAGTCGCCATAAATTTATAATAGTTATTTTCCCTATTTTCAACATAATTGTGTAAAGCTATATAGTCAACATGATGAACCAGATATTCCAATACTCTTCTATTCCAATGTATCCAATCCCCTCCGTAATTACTAGAGCCTGCAGCAACCAACTTAATATCTTTGTCGATCCATTTCATCAATTTTGATGCCTCGAGAGCAAATTTTCCATAATCTTCCGCATTTTTATGCCCCATTTGCCAGTGTCCATCCATCTCGTTTCCAAGTCCCCAATACTTAACGTTGTGAGGTCCTTTGTGACCATTCTTTATCCTTAAATCAGAATAATACGTTCCTTTCTCAACGTTACAGTATTCAACCCAATTTCGTGCTTCGTCCATGGTTCCTGTACCAAGGTTCACACAGAAATATGGTTCTGTATTTACTTCACGACACCAGTCAATATATTCATCTGTTCCAAAGCTGTTATCCTCACGAAATCCCCAGGCTAAATCAATACGGGTTGGGCGTTGGTCAACCGGACCTATTCCGTCTTCCCAATGATAACCGGAAACAAAATTACCTCCAGGCCATCGAATAATCGGAACATTCAATTCTTTAGTTGCTTTCATCACGTCTTTACGAAATCCATTTTCGTCAGAAAGTGGTGAGCCCGGTTCGTAAATTCCACCATAAATACAGCGCCCTAAATGTTCAACAAAATTTCCATAGATCATTTTATCGATCTCGCCAATTTGTCGCTCAATATCCAGTTTAATTCGTGCCTGGTTATTTTGGGCAAAAGTGATACTGGCTGTTAAAAAAATTGAGATTAAAGCTATAGTCAATTGCCTTGCAATAGTTTTCATATTCATTTTTGTTGTTATAGTTAATAATGTGATATTAAGCAGTTAATTCCTTTTGAAGTTGTTCCAGAGATTTATTTTTAGTTTCAGGCAAGATCTTTAATGCAAAGAAGAAATTGAAAATCATTGCCAACGTGAAGAAGCCAAAAATCAGCATTCCGCCATTTTCAAAACCTCCAACTATTATCGGGAATATCCACGACAGCAATGCACTCCATATCCAGTGGGTTATACTTCCCAAAACCTGCCCTTTGGCGCGGACACTATTTGGGAAAACCTCTGAAATTATAACCCAGATTACCGCTCCTAGTGAAATTGCAAACGATGCTATGAATCCCATTAAATAAATCATCATGTAATATCCATGTAAAGTTCCAAAGTAGAATCCTTTTGCCACTAATGCCAAGGATATAATCATTCCGATAGAACCTACAAGAAGTAACTTTCTTCTTCCAACCCTGTCTATAATTATCATAGCAATCATGGTAAATACAAGGTTGGTGAGACCAATCAGGATAGATTGCATCAAAGCTGAATCCCTCAATACTCCTGCAATTTCAAAAATACGGGGAGCATAATAAAGAATGGCATTAATACCGGAAAGTTGATTGAATGTGGCAACCAGAATTGCCAACATGATTGGCTTAAAGTATTTACGCTGAAACAGCTTGTCGCCATCAATTACAGTAGATAGCGATTCTTTAATATCAAGCAACTCCTGTTTAATATTCTTTTCACCAATCTTCTCAAACACTTTTCGTGCTTTATCTTCGAGGTTCTTTTTCACCAGCCACCTCGGACTTTCCGGAACTGTATTCAACAATACTCCGAATAGAAGTGCAGGAACAGCCAGAACTCCTAACATCCAACGCCAGTCATTAGGTATCCCACTAAGACAATAATTTGACAGATAAGCAACGACAATCCCAAAAACAATATTAAACTGGAAGAATGCGACAAATCGACCTCTCCAGTTTGAAGGGGAAATTTCGGCAATATACATTGGACCAACAACAGAAGATGCACCAACTGCTATTCCGCCCATAAAGCGGAAAAACATAAAAGAATACCAATCAACTATTAAGGCACTCCCAAGTGCTGAAATAAAATATAAATAGGCGATCCAAATAAGTGAAATCCTACGACCGTATTTCTCCGCCGGCTTGCCACATACAAGTGTTCCAACTATCGTTCCTATTAACGCAATGGCAATTGTAAAACCATGCCAAAAATTAGATAAGTCATACACTTTCTGAATCGCTTTTTCCGCTCCCGAAATCACAGCGGTGTCAAATCCAAAAAGAAAACCTCCTAATGATGCCACAAATGCGACATAGAGCATAAATCCCTTAAATGATTTCATAAAATTCTTGTTTGATTTAGATAGTTAATTTATTGTTTTTTGATTTTTATTTTTTCTTCCGGATACTACGCCAAACTATACTCATAGCGGGCAATTACGTGATCCTGGTATACTTCGTCAAGTTCTACAAAATATCCACTCCAGCCCCACACGCGAACAATTAAGTTACGATATAATTCAGGGTGTATTTTTGCGTCAATCAATTTTTCTCTATTTATGGTGTTCAATTGAATCTGATGGCCGCCACGTATAATGTAGAAATGAACCAGCATGGCTAATTTCGACACGCTCTCCTGATTATTAAACACTGATTCATCAAATTCAAGTGTAAGCGGACCACCGTTAATTGTATTTTTCAAATCCGGTTTTGTAAAAGACTTGATCACCGAAACAGGCCCCTTCTGTTTCATGAACAGGCTTGGCGAATAATTTGCAGGGATTACCTCACCGGCTGCACGCCCATCAGGAGTTGCGGTCAATCCAGTTGAATGGTTTATATAAAAAAGTGCTGTACCCGTTCCTGCCCGATAAATACCGTCTCTCTCATTTTTCTTATTCTCCAGAGCTTTGTCAAAAGAATTCAACAGATCGCCAGAAATTGAATCTACATAATCTTCATCCTGCCCCATTTTTGGTGCTTCAAGGCGCAATTTTTTCTGAATCTCCTCATAACCTTTATAGTCATTTTTCAGCGCCTCCATTAACTCCTCATATCCCAACTCCCTTGATTCAAAATAATATTTTTTTAAAGCAGCCATTGAATCAGCAGCTGTTGCAATTCCTGTACCGTGGATACCATAATTGTTGTATTTTGCTCCTTGCGAAATATCTTTAGCATTCTTGATTGTATCACTCATTAACAATGATAAAAATGGCGACGGCTCGATGTAGATATTTTTGTGCTTTTCACACATTGCGTCAATTTTATTTTGAATTTCGCCCTCAACAATGCCATAAAATTCTTCATAAGTATTGCACAAATCCAGTCTTGGCACACTATTCAAAACACATTCAGCCAAAGACAACGCATCAATATTGGGAATATCCATTCCCAATTTTGGGATAATAAATTCCCAACAAGCAGCAACAGCGTAATCACAAGCATCTTCATGTGAATAACCTTTGCGAACCAATCCGGGGATAACAATATCGTCATTGCTATATTGAGGGAACCCTAATCCTATTTTTGTCAATTCAGATCCTTTCTCAAAAATCTCAAGCGGCGTGTTACTGTTCACGCGAATATTGATTTTAGGATCAATCAGGTTCAGTTCATAACTTGCTTTAAGACACATTTCCGACAACTCGTTGAATTGATCCTCACCGGCAGCATTGACACCTCCTAAAACCATACTCTGCCCGTTGTCTCCCTGCTGAATACCAGGATATAGATCGCTATCCTTGTTACATGAAAGGAAAAATTCTTCCAGCAAATCAAACGCTTCATCTTCCGTCAATTTTCCAGTTGCAATATCATTCTTAAAATAAGGGTACATATACTGATCGAATCGTCCAAATGTATTGTGATAATTACCTGATTCCCATAAGGTAAAATGAAGGATTCTCATTAACTGCAAAGCTTCCCTAAACGAACTTGCACCTTTGTCTTTAATGTTTCTAAGAACTTCACTTGTTTCCTCTTCCCCCAGGGATGCAGCATGATCAGCATAAACGTCAATAAATTTTTGAACGGACTCAATACTTTTATATACCGTATCCAAAAATGTTTTTTCACCTTCTAAAAGAGAAGAATCCTTCAACCTCTCCTGAATTTCATCCTTCCGTTTTGCAAACCCACTCTTTATGGTATCCTCATAATTTGGACAAATATTAGAAACCGTACCCCGTTCGTGAATAAAGTGTTTCTCTGTAATACCCCTCCATTCTTCTTCTGTATAAATCGGAGGAACATCTGAAATAGTCCGTGTTGCAACAATTCTTTCACCTTTCAGGATGACAGGCACTTCTTTTTCCAACAGCATTGCCAGGCATTGTTGCGACCTTTCAACATCACTTAACCCTTTTTCCGAAAAAAGCTTATTCACACCATTTAAATCCAACTCCTCCAAAGACCTTCTGTATTGATGGTGCTTGTTGTTGAAGATGTAATCTCTCAGTTCTTTTATACGTGTATTCATCTGTTTAATTTTTCAATTTTGGTTTCTAAAATCTGCGTATCAAATTCGGTTTTTCAATTTTGGTTCCACCGAAATTTAGTTCGCATAAAAAAATTTAATCATTTCGGTTTGTATGTAATGATGAAATTTATTTATGCTCATTTCATAGTACTAAATTTTTAATATTATTCTCTTCAAAAACATTGTAGATATTTGGAGGGACAGTCGGATCAAAGGAAGGGCTGTACGTCTTTCCAATCATTTTATGCTTCGCTCCCGCCGTTTTGTGATAAGGCATCAACTCAACCCTTACCAGAGATTTGGCATCCTTAACCAAGGATAATATTTTCAACATATTTTCTTCAGAATCATTAACTCCCGGAATTAAGGGCACCCTGACAATAAATTCCTTGCCTGATGAAATCAGATATTTTATATTGTTTTGAATTAACTCATTCCTTACACCTGTATATTTTTTATGTATCTCTGAATTCATATGCTTAATATCGATAAGCACGAGGTCTACAAGGGAAACAACTTCTTTAAAAACAGGCATTGGCACTTGCCCACTTGTCTCAATTACTTTGTGAATGGTATCTACTTGTTTTAAAAAATCGATGACAAAGCTGGCTTGAGCTAATGGTTCACCTCCGGTTAAAGTCACGCCTCCACCATTCAATTCAAAAAAGTCTTTATTCTTCATGATGATTTTCGCCAATGCTGTCGAACTAATTCTTTCACCGCAAATAGTTGATTCTCCATTTTTCACCATATTTTGTGGCTCAAATGAAATTCCCTCCGGATTATGGCACCATTCACATCTTAAAGGGCATCCCTTTAGGAAAACCGTTGTACGAATCCCTGGCCCATCATGAATCGCAAACTCCTCAATACTGAAAATAATTCCCTCTTTCATTTTAATACCTATTTCTGGATGTAAAATTAGGAATACATTTACAACTAGTACGAACTGGTATGGCTTTTTTATCCAAAATATCAGATGTTTTAAAACACATACCAGTTCGTACCTGTTTGACCGAATTATTTGTATTATATTTGCACTTTAAAATTTTTACCATGAAAGGAAACCAATCAAAATATAAGTTAATAGTAAACCATGTCATCGATGGAATTGAAAAGGGAGACTATAAAAATGGAGACTGGATTCCTTCCATAAACGAGTTTATTAAAAAATACAATTTATCAAGGGATACTGTATTTGCAGGGCTAACGGAATTGAAAACCAAAGGTATTATTGATTCCAATCCTGGAGTTGGATATTACATCATTAGCACTCGCATAAACCATCAGCAAAAAGTCTTTCTGTTATTCAATGAGTTCAACGTTTTTAAGGAAGATCTATATAACTCGTTTATGGAATCTGTTGGTAATTCTGCAACTGTGGATTTGTACTTTCACCACTATAATCGAAAAGTTTTCGAGACCCTTATTAATGAAGCAAACGGTAAGTACACTACCTATATAATCATGTCCGGGAAATTCGATGGAATTGATCCCATCCTAAGTAACCTTAATGGAAAGGTATACCTTTTGGATCATTTTCATCCAAAGTTGAAAGGAAAATATTCGTCAGTGTTCCAGAATTTTGAGAAAGACACTTATGAAGCTCTTGTGTATGGAAAAGATAATATTACTAAGTACAAAAAAATTATCATGGTCCAAAAAGATGAAAAAGAGCCTTATGAAAGATACTTCGGACTCAAAACTTTCTGCGAAGAATTTAAGTATGCACACGACTATATTCCTACAACAAAAACAAGATTAATTAAGAAGGGTGAACTTTTCATGGTGGTTAATGATCGCGAAATCGTTTATCTGATAAAACAGGCTGAAAAACAAAAATTTGTTCTTGGCAAGGATTTCGGAATTATCTCCTACAATGAGACACCGCTCAAAGAAGTCTTATTAGGTGGTATTACTACTTTATCTTCAGACTTTAATTTGATGGGGAAAACCATGGCAGGCTTGATTAAAAAGAAAAATATTCAAACCATTGAAAACCCATGGAAATTAACGATCAGAACCTCCTTGTAAATAATTGTAATGGAAATTTTTGTATTTGACCTGGATTTTACGCTTTGGAATGCTGGGGATACTTTTTGCAGTGAAACCAATCCTCCCTATCAATGGCATAATAATAAGCTGCTTGATCAAGAAGGACGCTTGATTCGATTATATCCGGAAACAATCGATGTACTAGAAAAACTTTCATCACAAAATAAAATCATTGCAGCTGCTTCAAGAACTCACCAACCGTCTTGGGCAAATAAACTTTTAGAATTATTTGATATCGATAGGTATTTTGCACACAAAGAAATATATCGCGGAAGCAAAATAGCTCACCTTCAAAATATAAAAGAAAGTTTTAATGTTCCCTTTAACAAAATCGTCTTTTTCGACGACGAGGAAAGAAATATTCAGGATGTGTCAAAGTCGGGGGTTGAATGTATTCATGTAAAGGCGGGCATAAAACAAGCACATGTAAATCAAATATTAAACAAGAACTAATCCGCTTATATTCATCTTTTTTGTGCATGTCTATTTTGTGTGAAAATTTAGATAACGATAATCGTTATTATATATATTCACGTATTTAAAAACATACCAGTTCGTACCAGTTTGTTTTATTTATATATTTGCAATATTATTTTTTTGAAACCTATTTTTAAGTACCGCCATTTTTAAATGCATCAATGAACGCTTTTTAAAAATTAGCACAACTAAAATTCGACAAACCTATAAAACTAACACTATGAAAAAGCTTGTAATCGCCATGGCCATTGTTACATTCACAACCATCGTGAGTGCACAAAACTCACCTATTCGTCTGACCGTTGATGCATCAGAAAAAATTGCAACGGCTTCAAAATTATTCAACGGAACAAACATTGAAGACATCAACAATCAAACAAATGGTGGAGTCTTCAGTCAACTTTTACACGGCGAAGCTTTTGAAGAAAATATCGAAACCGACTTTCTCAACCTGGATAAGGCTGATTATTCAAAAATATATGTAATGCTTGATGAAAGGCGTATTCCTCATTTAATTACTCAGTCCAATGTTTACAACCGCTTAAACTGGAACAGCCTTACTGAAAAGTATGATTTCAATAGTAAAGATGTCTACAATGCAAATCCATTTCAACATCCTCATGTTATTTCCGGATACCGCTTCCCTACCCGTTTTATGGTATTTGATTCAATACCGGAAAATATTCAAAAAATAATGCTGGAACGCGTAAATGGAAATGAACAAATAAGTAAGTTCTGGTCAAAGCTCACCAGTGGAAGTGCTCAATATGATTATAAACTTATCCGCGATGGCAAAGCTTACACGGGCCGCCAAACTCAGGGCATCACTTTTACCAACGGCACTGGCGAAGTAGGAATTACAAACCATGGCCTTTATCGAATGGGAATACATTTTGAGTCGGGAAAAACCTATGACGGAATTCTTAGAATTAAAGCTGAAAAGCCCACCACAGTTTACGTGTCACTACGTGATGAGCAAGGGAAAGTATTAGCAGAAAAGCCCTATCATATTAAAGGTGACGGCACCTACGAAAAAATGGAATTTGAGCTAACGCCCAAAAGCGAAGCACTGGAAGGAAGTTTTGGAATTTCACTAAAAAGTGCGGGCCATATTGAGCTCGGTTATGCATTTCTGCAACCGGGAGAATGGGGCAGAGTTAAAGGATACCCACTGCGTAAGACTTTCATCGATGCACTCAAGAAACAAGGTATTAAAGCTATTCGATATAACGGATCAATGGTAGATGTAGGTGCTGACACTTATAATTATCGCTGGAAAAAAATGATTGGCCCGATTGATGAACGACGAGTCACATACCGAAGCGGATTTAGCCCTTATGCAACCCACAGTTTTGCATTTGTTGAAATGCTTCAACTTGCAGAAGCGATAGATGCTGAATGCATCATAGGAATGAGCATGGACGAAACCTCAGAAGACATTCGTGATTTTGTGGAATATGTGAATGGACCAATTACCTCCAAATGGGGTGCTCTTCGTGCCAAACACGACCATCCAGAACCTTACAACCTAAAATACATCCAGGTTGATAATGAACGAATTATTAGCCCTGGGTATGTGGAGTGTGTGAAGAAATTTGCTCTCGCTGCCTGGGAATCTGATCCGGAAATGACAATTATGACATCTTTAAATATCGGCACAGATCTAAAAAACTATGCCCGCGGAACTAAACAATATGAACTATCATCAGAAATGGTTAAGTGGTTTATTGACCAGGAAAAAGGTGACAACATCGCATGGGACCCTCATTACGGAGGCTGGCTTGGTTTTGCAAACGATCCGGGATATACGCACGAAATGGGAATTGATCTTCAGGAAGAACTGGCAAAAGATTACCCTGGTTTTTGGCTCAGCCTACATCCAATGGAGGAAAATGGTAGCCGGTGCGACTGGAACAGAGGTTTAGCACATGCACACAACTGGAATAAAAATCAACGTTATGGAGATCATTTTGAAATGCTGGGAACAGCAAATACTTTCCAACCACACGGTTTGCACTACATGTGGGATCAAGGACGTATCCACTATAATTCTCACAATATCTGGTTC
Source organism: Sunxiuqinia sp. A32 (assembly GCF_052690465.1). NCBI lineage: Bacteria > Pseudomonadati > Bacteroidota > Bacteroidia > Marinilabiliales > Prolixibacteraceae > Sunxiuqinia > Sunxiuqinia sp. A32. The sequence continues at coordinate 62,027 of NZ_JBQYLI010000024.1, read as the reverse complement.
CAACCTTCAGCCTACATTGATGAAGCTATGATAACAAACTGGCTACCGAACGTGATTAAAACAACCAGTAATAATGAGAAGTTAGTCGATATTACTGCTAAAATAGATGACTCAGGAAAAACACTTTCACTGTATATTGTAAACCTTTCAGATCAGCCAGAAGAAACAATTATCAATATTGATAACTTCAAATATAAAAGTAAAGCTGACATCTGGACGATTGGCGGATGCGATTTGGAAGATGAAAATACTGATAAGGAGATGTTTAAAGTAGTACCAAAAACATCTCAAATTAAATTATCGAAGAATGATACAAAATACACTCTGCCAAAATATTCTTACACAATCATTTCACTAACCAAATAAAGTGCTGTGAAAAACAGGCCAGTTATTAAACTGCTCTATTAACAACAAAACATAAAAATTACATGAAACAAAAGGAGATTAAAGTTGGACTTTAACCTCCTTTTTCTCTGCTTATGAATATTGAAAATCCATACGTCTATTACCGATATCTCTTGCAGTCCATTTGTATGCATATTAGTTTTAAATGTAATGATACTGAGGTCTGAAAATTCAGAAAAACTATTCTTAAATTTAAATCTGGGAAGCTTATAGCTAACTTCTTCTGTTGCCTAATAAACGTCTCAAGACAAGTTACCCCAACGCCCATTAACTGGCTGAAAACAGGACTAATACACAATTTTACACTGAGGCAATGTGGGATTAAAAAAGAATCAAACTGTCCATTAGAATCTTCAAAGTGCCCTAAGCATATATTGTAGGAGATAGAGATGTGCCTTTAAACTATCCAGCTATTAAAAACAACTATATCAAACATCAATGCAATAATTTTATGATCTTAACGAAAAGTTAAATACATTCAAAAATACTATCAGGTGTTACATTTACACACTTGCCAATAATCCGCCATCAACATAAATCATTTGGCCATTTACATAACTACTAGCAGAGGATGATAAAAACAACAATACACCGATTAACTCCTCAGTCAATCCCCAGCGATTACTTGGTGTTCGAGAGCAAACCCAATCGGTAAATTCGGGATTCTCGTATAATGGTTTTGTCAATTCTGTCTTAAAATATCCGGGCCCTATTCCATTTGTCTGAATGTTATATTTCGCCCACTCCACTGCCATTCCTTTTGTGAGCATTTTTAAACCTCCTTTTGAAGCTGCATAAGCCGTTATTGAAGGACGTCCAAGTTCGCATTGCAGGGACCCGATATTGATGATTTTACCCGCTTTCTTTGAAATCATTCCTGCAACAACAGCCTTCGACATTTTATAAGCACCCGTCAAATTTGTGTTGATGATTTTATCCCAATCTGCGTCTTTAAAATCTTCCAGGGGGCTCCTATTTGTTGTTCCAGCATTATTTACCAAGATATCAACGATCCCAATCTCAGCTTTGATTTTATCAACGGCTTCGTTTACTTGTTCTGAGTCGGCGACGTCAAACTGGTAACCAAAAGCATTATATCCAAAATCTCGGAACTCTCGAACTTGCTTTTCAATCTTCTCTTGATTTCGGCCATTAAGGATAACGGTTGCCCCGTTCTCGCAAAGTGCCTCTGCAAAAGCTCTTCCTAGACCTCCGGTCGATCCTGTAACCAGAGCAATCTTTCCTTCTACTTTAAATAAGTTAGTGTATTTCATACCTTCAAAATTTCTACTTTAAACTTAAACGACCATCCATATCATTCTCATTAACAGCATCAGAAACCAAAGGAAATTTTATTGGTTTATTGTATCGTGTTGAGCGATAAATTGCAGAAAATAGTTCCACCGTTTTCCTTCCCTGCTCCCCCGTCACTATTGGATTGCGACCTTCTTTCAACGCATTAATAAAATCCTGGATTTGCTCTTTCATGTAATAAACAGTGGCTTCAATTTTCTGAAAATGATCAGAATCTTCATTGTTCCATTGAGTAAGCATATGCTCCTCTCCAGAAATAGTCCAAAGGTCATTCACCGGAGGCTCCAACACTTCAGAGCTACCTGCTATAAACATTGCGCCACCATCTGTCTGAACACCCACTGATGAGCCATTTTCTCCATGTATATGCACCTTGCCATGAATTCCCGGTTTTTGTGAATTACTTACCAAGATATTCCCGATTCCTCCGTTTTTAAACTTTACAATAACCACCGCAGTATCATCAACTTCTATATATGGGTGATTCAGATTGCGCCAAATGCCATATACTTCGTCAATATCGCCCATCATCCACAACAGAATATCTAGTTGGTGTGGCGCCTGATTGACTAAAACACCACCCCCTTCCATTTTCCACGTTCCTCTCCAGGCATCAGCGGCGTAATATCCTTCATCTCGCCATCCCAGCATCGTGATAGTGCCCAAAACAGGTCTGCCGATTTTACCATCTTCTATTGCTTTTTTTACTCGTTGCACAGGGGCATACCATCTGCGCTGACTTATCACACCCAACTCTACCCCATACTGTTCGCAAGCAGAAATCATATCATCACAATCCTTTAAAGTTGAAGCCAGCGGTTTTTCAACCAAAATATTTGCTCCAGCTTTCGCTGCGTCGATTACCGGATTTTTGTGAAAGGGATGAGGGGTGCAAACAACCACTAAATCAATCTGGTTTTCGGAAATCATTTTTGTGATCGATTGGTAAGCCTTCACCTTATATTTTGCAGCAAAATTTTCAGCAGTTTCTTTTGACCGACTCCAAACAGCAATCAGTTCTGCCTCTGGAATATCGTGAATTGCTTTGGCATGAAGGTGCGCAACTTTTCCGCAGCCTAGTATTCCAATTTTATATTTCTTCATTTTTAATGTATTAAGGAACTAAGAGAACCTTATTTAGCCCTTTTTCTTTGATATATAGTCGTTGAAACCAATCAGCTCCTTCCTGTAATGGTGCTACTGCTGATATCTGATCGTCAACACTGATCAGCCCCCGGCTCATTAATTGAAGTACTTTTTCATATTCTCCATTAATAGCACAACTTCCTTGTATTTTTAATTCCTGGGTAACTACTTTTTGCAAAGGCAATTCAATTTTTGGAGAGAGGTTTCCAACCAAGATAACCGCACCGCCTTTCCTCACCGAAACAACAGCGGTATTCACGGTAGGAGTAATCCCGACAGCTTCAAAAGCAAAATCAGCACCACGGCCATCAGAGAGGTCTTTTACCCTTTTCTCAAGCTCTTCATCTTTTGCATTCAATATAAAATCGGCTCCTGATTGTTTTGCCTGTTCAAGTTTCAATTCATCCAGATCTATTGCAATCACGCGCACCCCCGAAAGCTTCAGCAGTTTTACAATGAAGATACCAATCATGCCAACTCCAACCACAACTACAGTATCTCCCAACTGAATTTCAGCAAGTGAAACAGAATGAAGTGCAACTGCAACCGGCTCAACCATTGCTGCCTGCTCAAAACGCACATTGTCCGGTATGCGATACAAAATGTGCTGAGGAACTGTTACATATTCAGCAAAAGCACCATGCTTTCGATATTCGCCTGGTGAAACTCCAAGGACTTTCCTGTTATCACTCAAGTTATAATGACCATTCAGTGTGTACCAATCATCCAAAGGGTAAATAGTTGAATCAAATGTGACCCGATCACCCTGGTGCCAGTTTTTTACATTTTTCCCAACAGCTTCAATAATACCCGAAGCTTCGTGCCCCATAATAATCGGCGGAATACGGCGGCCAGTGCTCCCATCCATCCCGTGAACATCTGATCCACAAATACCGCAGGCTTTTACTCGAACAAGAACTTCATCATCTTTAATTTCAGGTTTTGGCACTTCACGATAAACCAAACTCATATATTCTTCCAACAACAATGCTTTCATTTTCTCACAAATTAATTCTTTAGCAAACTACATATAGGTTCCGCCATTCACACTTATGTTCTGTCCAGTTATGTACGAAGATACATCGGAAGCAAGAAACATAATCGTATTGGCAACTTCATGCGGGGTTCCCAGCCTACCCATCGGAATGTTTTTCATCAGAAAATCCATTTGTTCCGGTGGAACTCCATCCTGCATACTGGTATCAATAATTCCAGGAGCAACGGCATTTATGCGAACTCCATGAGGCGCACCCAGTTTAGCCAACGATTTTGTAAGGCACTCTACTGCGGCTTTACTTGCCGCATAATGCGCTCCTGCAATTAGTCCGCCAACCTTGCCAGCTACAGATGCCAGACTTACTATAGAACCAGACTTTTGGTCGATCATTATACCAATAACTTTTTGCGTCAATAAAAACACCGATGTCAGGTTGATATCCATCAGTTTTTCCCATTCCTGTTTCGAAATATCTTTAACTGGAGTTCTCAAATATATTCCTGCGTTATTTATTAGAGCATCTATTCGGCCTTCCTTTTTCATTATCTCATCAACCATATTATTTATGAATGTTTGGTCAGTGATATCTCCACGAAAAAAATAATCATTGGCTTCACCCGAAATATCAGTGCCGTAAACTTTTGCTTCACTTTTTCTTAATTCTTTCGCAAGCGTACCACCAATTCCTCCGGCAGCACCTGTCACTATTATTACTTTATTCTTAAAATCTAAATACATGTTCTGATTATTTATTTTAATTAATTACGATAGTTTATAAAATGACATGGCATTTCCGCGATACAATTTATAGATCTCGTTTTCTGTAACTCCAACCAATAATTCATCTAAAGTATTTACCCAGCGTTTGTAGGTTGAGGCTTGAGTAACAACCGGCCAGTCGCCTCCAAACATCACTTTATCGAATCCGAAACTTTCAATTACATGATCAAAATATGGGGTTAAATCGTCTTTTGTCCATTTTAATTGATCAGCCTCAGTTACGAGTCCAGATATTTTGCAAAAGACATTATCCAACAACGACAATTCTTTTATCTCCTTTTTCCAGGGATCAAAAGTTTTTCCTTTTATATCGGGTTTCCCAATATGATCCAAAATAAAGAGGACATTTGGACATTGTTTTATCAGTTCTATTGTATTTTCCAGATGAACATGAGAAATACAGATATCAAAGCTCATGTCATAATCCGCCAACAATTTCACCCCCTGCACAAAATCAGGTTTGAGGCAAAACATAGGATCAGGCTCAAACTGTATAATACGTCGGATACCTTTAATCAATTTATTATCTGAATATCTATCCAGAATATTCTTCGCAGCGCGTCCGTCTTCCAACGGAGCCCAAGGAACTATTCCTTGAATCCTATTATCATTTTTTGCTTGTTCTGCAACCCACTCTGCTTCCTGCTCGCATTGCGAAAATTCACATTCGCATTGGACAAAGACCATTTTATCTATATTAAAACTACCTGTTGCCTCTTTGTACTCTGGTAGTAAAAATGGTTTATTTAAAGAGGGTTCATCCTCCAACCAAGGATAACTATGATTTTGAGGATCCCATAAATGTAAATGTGTATCGATTATTGGAATTGAGGGCATATGCTTTCTTTTTATTCGTTAACATTACAAGCTTCCAGCAAATGAAGAATCTTCTCCAAGCCCTTCTCCTCCCATGGTCAGGTAACCTCCATCAATAAACAAATCTGTACCGGTAATAAAACTCGCCTCATCACTTAAAAGAAACGTTATTGGCCCGGAGCACTCTTCAACGCTACCCAAACGACGCAAAAGATGAAATTTCCCCCATATGGGTTCCCATTTTTCTCTACCACCAATAGCCGCTTTTTCAACTTCTTTTGTCCATATCCACGCAGGGCTCACAGTATTTACCCTAATTTTGGGGGCAAGATCCATCGCCATACACTTAGTGAGCTGCGTTACGGCGCCTTTAGCCGAATTGTATGTCCAGCGACCAGGTTGGGCTATATGTGCAGAAATGCTGGAAACATTAACAATTGCGCCTCCGTTTGCCTTTTGCATGTGTGGCGCGGCATATTTTGCCATTGTAGCATATGCAACTGGTCCGGCATGCATTACCCGATCCCAATCTTCTCTGGTTACATCTATTCCTTTTGATACAAATGAAAAAGCATTGTTGACTAGAAAACTTAACGAGCCCCATTTTTTCACGGCATTATTTACCAGCTCCTTACAAAAGCTCTCATTTGCCATATCCCCCCTGACAAACTGGACAGGAAATCCTTTTTCCTTCAACTCTGCTTCTGTTCTAATCCCAGCTTCACTGATACCAGAAAAGGTTACAGACACACCTTCCTCACACAGCCTTTCAACACATGCTCTTCCTATTCCGGAGGAACCTCCGGTTACTATTGCTACTTTACCTTTCAATCCTTTCATGTTCTTTTATTTTAATAGTTTACCTTATTAAATAATTTCAACAAGCAGGAGAATCAGGTAAGTGATTTGGTTTTTTTAATATGTCGAATAAATCAGCCTATCAATATTTCAGACCATCTGTATTTTAGAAGCTGACTTCACTCAATTTTTCCTTTAATTTCTTTTTTGTTCTATATATCTGATTGTCTATTGTTCTTACGGACAATCCTCGGTCTTGCGCGATCTGTTGACGCGACAACCCCTTTTCCCAAGACATTAAAAAAATATCTCTTTGTACGGGGGATAATTCAGCCAAAAGAGATTCAATTTTTGTTTCCAACTCATTATGAAAAATTATTGAGTAGGAAGAAGCATAATTGAGCTCAGTAATTCCATGAAGATAATCGTTGTATCTTTTTTTAACATCTTCATGTATCTTGTAATTACACACCTTATTCAGCGTTATCCGGTAAAGCAATCCAATTGGTGCCTTATTTTCTTCAATGTTTTCTTTATATTCCCAGATTTTCATGAATACGTCTTGAACAATATCCTCAACATCATATGACTTGTTAATACGAGATCTTACCAAATGGTAAATATTCTGTCTATGTGCATTGTATAAATCGTGAAAAGCCAGAACACAACCACTTTTCAATCTTTTAAGTAGCTGCACATTTTGATCAATTTTTTGAATCATTTCATTGAGGTAAGAGAAGATGCAGGGCTATAAAAACCCTACATCTAATTAAACCTACACACTTAAAAAACACCACACAACAACAACAACACCAAAACAGTTTTATTGCAGATATGGAATCCACACTTTATAGTTATCACCTGGTTGTATATTGCCAATTGCGTAATATGGGATTGCCCTAAATTCAACTTTTTCACCTTGATCGGTTTGTGCTTTACCTTTTATAACATTCACACCATCGAGTAGATTAGGCATATACTCCATATTCATTGTCTCAGTAGTATCAATTTCAAAGTCATCCAAATCAGCATTAAAATTCCCCTCCAGAGTATATACTATTGGCCCTGCTGCAATGGCTACTCGCCCGTTCAAATCTTTAACATTCTTGTTGGCATATACATATCTTGGTTCCACTGGTAATATGAGCTCAACAACATCATCGTTCTTCCATTTTCGGTTAATAGTAACATAACCATCAAACACGCCTGCAGTTATAGGTTTCCCATTTACTTTAATCCCAATATTTGATTCTGTCTTTGACTGATATAACCCAAACGGATTTTCAACACTTTGCGCCCAACCCGGTATACGTAATTTTAAAGCAAAATCACTTTCAGTGTCAGGAGTAACTTTTATTGCAATATCACCATTCCACGGATATGTGGTCGTTTGTTCCAGCAGAATATTTGTTTCATTGTCAAGCTTAATCTTTGCTTCACTTGCAACAAATAGGTTTATGGCAATTTCATCATTTTTGCTGGCATAAATGAAATCCGGAATTAATGATACCATCTTTAGAAACATTGGAGGGCAACAAGGACACCCATGCCAGTTCCAACGTTGATGACTATCAGCGTTCAGTGGATTCTGATAGGTATAAAGATCGCCTGACAAGGAAACTGGCGTAATTAAACTATTGTACAAGACACGTTCCAATTCGTCAATATATTCTCCTTCCCCGAGCAATTCGTTCATTCGCTGACTAAAAAATCCCGCACCAATGGCTGCACAGGTTTCAAGGTAAGCATCATTAGGTAGATAATAATTAGGACCAAATTTTTCATCTTCAGCAATAGCACCTACACCACCCGTTATAAACATTCTCTTTCCTACCATATTATCCCACAGATCAGTAACCGACTTTACATATTTAGGATCATTATTCTCTAATGCTATAGAAGTTGCACCTGTAGCAAACAAAGTAGCTCTAACAGCATGACCTTCTATCGTCTTTTGTTGAAAGAACGGAATTGAATCTTGAGCATATGCTCCAAAATTTAAACGTTTAAGATTACTATTTTCATGACTGCAATTTGTTCCCGTATGAGTATGATCACACATCAATAATTGAGGAGGATAGCCCTCGCTGTGTCCTTTGCCTTCAATCCAAAATTTAGCTAATGAGTAATAGTTCTCTTCATCAACAGGAACGCTAATTTTACTTTTCAATCCGGGATCTTCTTTAAATACCCAATACAATTTCATTGCTCCTTCCTCTGGACCAGAGTGGGCAGGAACAATATTTTGTTTAGGCGCAGGGCCTGCTATTCTGCATATATAATTAGCAAATTTTACAGCTACTTCCAGCAATTTAGTTTTTCCTGTTGCTTTGTAATAATGTACTGCCGCCTCAAATAACATCCCGGAGTTATATACATCATGTTGCCAACGTAAATTTCCTCCATTTTGTCCCCACCTGTGCTCTGGCTCGACCAATTGTGTGTAGGTATTAATATAGCCATCTGGATCAGATGCCTGGGCAGCTGCTATGCGATCAATATAGCCATCAATTCTTTTTTCCATTTCAGGATCAGGGAATTGCTCCAGCAAATCTGCCACACCACGAATCGATTCGTAAATCAGACCGTCGTACCATGGTGGACCGTCATGAATTCCAGTACCCCTTTCCCCTTTTGCAACTGCATCAAAATTTAAAAAAGCATCCCTAGTTCTTCCGAGTCTCTCTTTATCTTTAATCAGTTCATCGCTTTGAGGTTCGTATTTGCCTTCAAATTTGTCGAATACATCATAAGCAGTAGTTTTTCTCCACAAGTCTAACTTGGGCTTCCAAAACGTATCATTAATTTTCACATCGGTAACATTTTGTGAAGACTTCAGTATCGCCCCATCATTTTTCGAAAATATTGCTGTACTCATTGACAACAATAAAATAATCAATAAAGCAGTTCGATTAATAACCATAAATAATTGTTTAATAAATTGTTAATTGACTCTTTTTTTTCAGTACAATATAGTACTGATCATTCAAATTCTATAAAGCAACAACCATCGTTGATTTAGCTTGCTTTCGAAAGGTAAAATTAGGAATATATTTCCAACTAGTACGAACTGGTATGACTTTTTTATTCAAAATGCCAAATGCTTTAAAACATACTAGTTCATACCAGTATAATTTTGCTTATAAATTTGTGAAATAATATTATTCAAGTCTCATCCAATGAACTCTTTTTAAAACCGTATCACAGCAAATCTTCTTTAGAATTGGGGATACTAAGTTTCAATAAACCGCTAAAACTGACTTTCTCGACCCAGATAGGACTGATTATTCAATTAAATATGTGATGCTGGATGAAAATGAAATAAAATTCACTTTTACAAAATTATTACACCAACCAAATAATAGTGCCAACCAGAATACGCGAGCTATTACTTGTTTTCCATCATCAGCCTAACGTAGAAGTCACGAAAAACTTAGGAAATTAAAGAATAACTTAAACCTCCTGACTTTATTTATCTATTCTTCAACAACATGAAGCTTATTTATTTCCATACTTAGAAGTTTTTTCACACTTCCTGATGTTGGCCAAATAATCTTTAGACTATCAACCGTAGTTGCATCTCCCAGTCCAAAAATTGTTGTATTCACATCAGATTGAGAGAGATAAGACGAGCCAGTTTTTACCATTCGTTGCTGTCTGATTCCACCGGCATACAAATACAATTTAGCTCCGATCGCCTGCATATTGGGGTGTTTCCCCTTGAGGCGAATAACCACGAAATTGCTTTCATCAGCTAAATTGTTGCGCAGGAGCTTTGGAGAACCTCCATTTACGGTGATTAGTACATCCATATCCCCGTCATTGTCATAATCGCCAGTTGCGATTCCTCGTCCAACGATTGGTTCATCAAAGACACCTCCCGCTTGGTCGCTAACATCAATATATCTACCAGATAAATTACAAAAAACTTGTGGTTTTTGCTCAAAAGTGATGTCCTTCTGAATGTCATTTATTTGAGGCTCAATATGCCCGTTAACTGTCATTAAATCTTGGTATCCGTCCAAATCAAAATCACAAAAAAGTAAACCAAATGTCAACTGTAATAATGAAGACCGAGTTAACCTGGCAGGTCCTGCCCGATCCTGAAAAAGCTCCCCAGCTGCAAGCTGAGTATATAATGAAAGAGGTTCTTGCGAGAAGTTTCCAATAGCGATAGCCAAATTACCATCGTTACTAATATCTGCAACGTCTATCCCCATCCCCGCCCTGGCGCGACCATTTTCATCATATCCAATTCCTGCAACAACTGCCTTATCTGTAAAAGTTCCATCTCCATTATTCATATACAAAAAATTGGGCTGTGTATCATTTGACACCACCATATCCGGCCAATTGTCATTATTAAAATCCGCAATTGCTACTCCCAATGACTTCCCCTCATGATTTAACACTCCTGCTTTTTCTGTGATATCTTCAAAATACTTGCCTTTTATGTTCCTGTATAAACGGCATGACTCTCCTTCATAGACATCAGGTGTCGCATACGATTTGTTCTTTCCATCCCTGGTAATATAAATATCAGTTTCCGGTGTCCACTTCACGTAGCTAGCTACAAACAGATCAAGCCAGCCATCCCTGTCCACATCAACCCATGCTGCCCCAGTTGACCATGCAGGAACAGCATTGATTCCAGTATTATTGCCAGTTACCTTTAATTGCTGTGTTACATCCGTAAATTTGCCCCCATCATTTCTCAACAATTTGTTCTCGCCTACAGCAGTAATATAAATATCTAAATCTCCATCTGCATCATAATCTGCAAAATATGATCCCATTCCATAAAGAGAGAAGTTTATCAAAGCCTTTTCGGATACATCCTGAAAAGTCCCATCACCTTTATTTCTATACAATTTGGATTTAGCTTCATTCTGAGAAGCAGCATGTCCATCCCACTCCTTGCTATTAACCAGGAAAATATCTAATAATCCGTCATTGTCATAATCGAAAAATCCACCACCACTCCCAACCGTCTCTGGCATCCATTTTTGACCAAAAGCCCCTGTTGTATGCTTAAAAAATATCCCTGCTTCATTTGTAATATCGATAAATCGGAATGAAACTTCTGATACTTCTGATCTGTCTTGTGTAAAACTCGGAATCTCTTTGGTAAAATCTAAAGACTCCTTTTTAGTTTCCTTTCTGGTACAGCTAAAAAAAAGGAGCACCACCATTAAAAAAACAGATAAATGTCTTAATGCCACCATTACTTTTAAGAATATGAGATCATAATATATTAAATCAAAGCGTTTCATAATTCATTTTCTTATAACAAATACCATTTTACTTTTTACTTAAATCTAGTTTATGTATCCGAATACCTTGAGTCATTAAATTATCCCCGGGGTTACTTTGGCGATAATTCTTAGCTGTCTCAAAAGCCGACTCATCTATTTTATAATATTCAAAAGCTTTCTCCATTTTTACTGCTTCCACTTCATTTCCCAAGACTCTGTAATTTAATGCGAGATGATAATATGCTTCTCGATCTTCAGGATCAATCTCTAAAACAGCCTGGTAAGCTTCAATGGATTTTTGATACTTCTGATCAAGATAACAGGTTCTTCCCAATTGGCGCCACGCAGCTCTATCCTCAGGAAAATATTTTAGCACATAAGAATAAGCTGCAATTGCATCCTCATACAAACCATCTTCTTGTCTCACTCTTCCCCATACCCATGCCACCTGAGGATCTCCTGATTTTATATTTTCACAATCCTTTAAATGCTTATATGCAATCTCCAGATTTCCTTCTGTTAATGCTGTTTTTGCAAGGTTTAAATATCCATCCAAACGTTGAGACTGAAGTTCCTTTACCATTTCAAATGCACGAGTTGCACCTCTTGTATCACCCTCTAATAAAAGACCAATACCATAATCATTATACCTGATCCATCCTTCCGGGAGCTTTTCTTGATCATCTGAATGAATCAACAATTTAGTGTCTGCACTTGTAACAGTAAAATCAACTCTGTCCTTAGCAATTTCAGTAATCGGCAGCTTTGGTATGTCTTCAAATTGTTTGAATCCTTCAGGATTCGCGTTATAAGCAAATTCGAGATATTTCTGGTTAAACTTTCGCCATAACAAACGAGCCTCCATGGTTAACTTTTGTCCTTCCATTTCGTCAGGAACCTCAAAGCTATAGTGGGCAATATCTGCAGTTCCCGGCCCAATTACATTGCTATAAACCACCACGTGAATATCCTGAGCATTCCTTTTATGAATCGGATTACTGTTCTTATCAACGATTACAGCCTTGAATGCATGTGTCATTGAATCTAAATGACCATTTGAGTCAATATACCCACTAATCGCAAGGGTTATTCCTTTCTCATCTTTTAGAGCAAACTCCAGCCAACCTTCATTGGAATCATTTGTTCCACCAGGAAAAGTATGCCCAACACCTATGTTTCTAACCACGACATCTACTGTTATTTTCTCACCAGCTCTTACGCTTAACTCTCCCCTATTGATAGGCATAAACGGCTCCGATTGGTTTTCTGTTTTTAAAGCGAATATGTCAACACGCAACTTTTCATCCTGAAGAAATTCTTCAATTCTTTTAATGGTAGCAGTGTCATTTCGCAAGTATGGCAAAGCGGTATTTACTGCTAAAAACCGATGTGATTTCACCATTCCATCTTTCGCTGAAACATCCCCCAAAAGAGCAGGTTCTTGTGGCATATGACAATCCTGGCAGTTTCTCTTTGACGATGGCAGATAAAACGTTCTGGAAGCATTAAGCGCCACTCCACTATCGTGCCAATTGTCGTAATCATTCTGTCCTCTCAACCAACGATAATTATTAACTGATTGTGGCAAACTCACCTTGTGACATGAGAGGCAAAACTCACTATCACTGAAGAATGGTTTCATCAGCTGCCGTATGTGCACATCAGGTTTTGCTTTAATGGCTGCATCATGCAAAAAAGCGCCAATTGTTCCATCTTTGCTGTTAGCAAAAAGATATGGATCTTCCTGCTCATCAGCGATGTTATAATTACCATTTCCTGCCAGATTATGTATTTTATCGATAGCATGACAGGACAAACAAGTAAGCCCAGCCTGAGCTTCAGGCAAACGGCGATCGATCGGCTTATTCATTTTACCCGCCAACATAAGTGCCGGATCGTGACAACCGCTGCACCATTTACTTTTTGCCCGTCCAATACCATCCGATCCAAAATCTTTGTAAAGATTTGTGTGTTTCTCTATCCATTCATTTGGCTCATCGGCATGTTCCCGCATATCGGTAATAGTTGCTTCATAAAAAGGATTATTGAACGATGCAAAACGATGAGCAGAAGATTCCCATTGTGCTACAATATCGGGATGGCAACGAGAACAGGTTGTAGCTCCTATAGCTGTTTTCTTTACAAAACCAAACTCGTCAATCTCCTTTTCTATAACTTCTCGGGAGCCAAGGTCATTTCTTGTAATTATTCGAGATGGTAGGTAACCTCCCGTAGTTGTCGTTGCGGCAGAAGGGAAAAATGGACTTTCAGGTGGAACAAAGCCAACTGGCACAAATTTTTCCCCCAAGAACTCACCAACAACCCTATTTTTCGCACCTGGCCCCTCATGTAAACCTTGCTCTTTTGCCAGTTGTGCTTCTTCCGTAACGATAACATGACGATTGGTTGAAACATGCCACACAATGAGAACCACTAAAAATGCCAATATTGCTATTCCAAAACGTTTAAAGGCATCCTTAGTTGGTCTGTTTCTTCTGCTGGACAGACGATGCAAAATGTATCCGGTTGGAGCTAATGCAGCACATATCACATGAATCCACCATGCCCAGTTATTTTGCCTGCTTGCAGCTGAAGTCAAAATAAACAAGCCGGTAATTCCCAGGGTCAAGCCGACTAAAATATAGGCTATTCCGGTAATTCCGACTTTGTATTTATACATTCTCCAAACTTTTGGTAAATGAGCGATACCAAAAAATGACATAAGGAGAACGAGTAAAATACCAACTCCTGTATGCGATAAGATCATTGCCTGAAACAGTGGAGGAATTGATGTTTTTCCCACTGCAAAAAAATTAAGATCCAGACCGTCTGCTAGCCTATTCAATAATAGATACAATGTATTGGTCAGCATATAAATAGCCAACACTATGGCAACTCCCAATACAATTCTTAGGGGTTTCGATACAAACCAGTTCTTTTGAGTTTGTTTATCCATCTCTTCTTTAGTTAAAATCAGTTTTACACTGATATCAATTAAAATTATTCCTCACTATCCCCCTGAGGCTTCATTAAAAAATTAATCACTCACAATTCGGATCTTATCCAGCTACAAAATATCAATTCATTTTCGAAAATGTAATCGTTAGACAACTACCTTGTCGCATACAGAGATTATTCTATTTCAATATTTTAACGGTTGGGAATTCCGTAATTCTCAACGTTGTACATCCGTATGGAATGAGTATTATTTCATCAATATCATAGTCATTGGTCTTCAAATCTTTAGGACTCCATGGAAGATCAAGAGCTTGGCCTTTTATCTTCTGCCACCCGTCGGTTACAACACCTCTGGCTTTTATCATCACAGGTGCATTCTCAATGTTCCACGGATACTGCATATTTCCCTCAACAGAAGCAAATTGAAAGTTGTCATCTAAATCCTCCAGGTCATTTTCAATCAATGAATAGTTCCATTTACTGGCAGGATAAACCTCATAGAAGTTTCGATACTTATCATCATTAGACACATATTTCCATGTTTCTTCAACTTTTAAAGCATACACCAGCGGGCCACGTTCGATCGCCACTGAAAAATCGCACCACCTGCTTTTAGTAGTTTTCATGGGCAGAATCAATTCCAATACATCTCCCTTTTTCCATTGCCGGTTTACCACTACTATCTGATTTCCATTTTCTTTTGAACTATCTACTCCATTCACTTTTATAATAGCCTGCTCACACCATGCAGGAATTCGTAAATGAAATGGGAAAGATACATTGTCAGAGCCGCTGTAGGTGAAACTCACATTGTTGGTAAATGGATAATTCGTTTCTTCAACAAATGTTACTGTGCTGCCATTGCCCACTTTCGCTGTAACTTCGCTTGAGGAATATACAAGAGCGGCCAATCCATTGTTTGCTGATGCATACCATAAGTTTTGTACAAATTTTGGCCATCCTTGATGCATATTACACAAGCAACATGGATAACCAGTGAGCGTTCCATAGCAACTTCCGGTACAATCATGCTCTACGTCCTGATAAAAGTTCTTTGGATTTCTGGATACTTCAATCTGATTTGCAGTCTGAAAATATTGCTTCATTGAATATTCATCAGTCGATTGTGTTGGCAGTGCATTAAATGCCAGTTTCTCCAAGTGATCCGCAAAACCGATATCACCTGTTACCTGCAACATAGTCTCCAGTGAATACATCATCTCAACTATCGAACAAAGTTCTATACCCTGAACAGGATCGTTGCCATGAAGTGGCTCATCACCACCATACATTCCCTGAGCCTGCCCATGGTAAGTTTCTACATCGTAAAAAGCTTTTTTTACCGCATCAATACTTGTTTTATCCTTGCTCTTCTGATAGTACACAATTGGTGCTTTTATTCCCTGTGCAACATTCACACAATGAAATCCGCCAATTTGAGTTAAGGACAAATCTTCTTTTTCATCTTCGTCAAAAGGATAACTATTCACCCCAAAAGCATACCACGGTGTATCTTTCGGTTTTGTAACATTATCGTTTAGGAAAACATCCCCCCATGGGAATGTTTGTTCATGAATGACATCCGCAAGTTCTAAAAGGTATTTTTCACCAGTAATATTGTAAAGCCAGAATACCATCATCAGGTTATCTCCACCACGTCTGTTTGCCCAGAACGTCAAAAAATCGAGTGGCTTTTCAGATAAAGTTTTTAGCTGGTAGCGAAAATATTTATCCATGAGGCCAATAACCCTCTCGTCTTTTGTAGCTGAATAATATTGCTGAAGTACTTTCAACATTACCATCTTAGGCCACCAGTCTTCACGCATTCCCTGTTGAGTGCCGGGAATATATTCATATCCTTCCTGAAGCGGACGGGGGCCAAAATAGCCGTCAGGCCGTTGATTGGCAATACTCCATTCAATCCACTTTTGTGCTTTTGCCTTTAAAATTTCATCATCAAGTAAATATGCAAGTGGTACTAATCCATCCAACCAGTAAGGGCCGCGTTCCCAACCGTCTCCAGTTCCACCGAGCCATCCATTGTTATCACCACAAACAACCGCATATATGCTATCCAAATGCCCTGTTAATCCTTCCTTTTGACGTTCAAGCATTTCCAAAAGCATTCCCTTTGGCTTGATAGCTCCTATAGGCAAAGCTGTGTACGGTTGTTCAATCAGAGGTGCCTGATTGGTAATATAAAATGAATTGCGCTTGTCCTTTGCTTTTGCGCAAATCACCGTTAACGAAACAATGACAAGTATTAGAAATAATTTTTTCATAGTAGGTGTTTTTTAGGTTTATGTAATAATTCAATTTTTTAGTGTGGTCATTAACTAATTAGTATCAATAATTCTCTTTTCAAACTCTTGATCAAATACTCTCATTTAACAACCGGAAATGCCGAAATTCTGAGTTTCGTGCACCCGTACGGTATTAATGTCACCGTTTCTGTTTCTCCAACTTCACCAGTATAAAACCCATAACGAGATGTCACTGGTTGATAGGGTACTCCTCTCACTAATATCCAATCCGGAATTTTACGTGCCTCAACCTGTAACTCAATAGGGGCATTTGCTTGATTCCAATAAAAATTCCCTTCTATTGATTTGTGTATGACAGTGCCGTTCTTTTTAGTATCCTTGATTATCTTCTGCTCGATGCCATAATTCCATGGTGTCGTCGGAGATATATCGTAATATTCACCCTTTTCCTGATCATTCTTCTTTTCCCATTTCTCTCCAATCTTTAAAGCATAAACTAACGGCCCACGCTCAATCGCACGCGAGTTTTTTCCCCAGTTGCTTGTAAAAATCTGCATAAGAAATTCCAGAGTAACCTTATCGTTATTTTTCCATTCGCGTTCAATTCTCACAATTTGACCACTTTTACCTGTTCGTAAACTAACTCCATTCAAGAAAACATTAGCCTCTTTACACCATTTTGGTATTCGAAATGAAAGTGGGAAAGTGTCATTTTCCGGAAGGGTAATGGTTAAATTAATTGTGTTATCAAAAGGATATGACGTTTCCTCATTAATTGATACAGTTGTTCCCTTACCGACCTTTGCAGTTACTTTTCCTGGACCATATACCAGCGCAGCAAGTCCATTATCAGGCGTTGCATACCATAAGTGTGAAACGTATTTCACCCATCCCTGATGCATATTTGTCAAACAGCAATACCAACCGGTGCGGGCACCAATCACATTGCTCAATCGTTCACAATAAGAAAAATCATAATCTCCACCAGTTGCCATCACCTGGTTAGGCATTTGTAGATATTGCCTCATATTATAATCATCGGAAGTTTGAGCAGGAAGGGCATTAAATGCCACTCGTTCCAAAGCATCCATATAAGTATTATCACCGGTAATTGCGATTGCTTGTTCGAGTGAATACATCGTCTCCACAATAGCACAAAGCTCCGTTGCTTGCGTAGGAGCATTCCCGTGTAAGTCTTCATCTCCTGAAAAAATACCATTAGGAAGCCCATGAAGCAACATTAAATCGCTAAACCCAGTCTTCATAGCTGCCAAATATTTCGGATCGCCTTGCGATTGGTAATATATTGCGGGAGTTTTTAAGCCCATTGCCACATTCACTCCATGACGGCTCATCCAATTATCATCATTTTGTTGTGCCGCTGCATTGATCACCCAATTGCGATTCTCAAACCAATCGGTCCAGGGATAGGTTTGTTCGTATAATTTATCTGCCAAGTCAAGCAAAAACTTATCCTGAGTTATATTGTATAGCCAATAAACACTCATTATATTTTCCTGACATCTAGAATTTGCTGCCTGCTCAATATAGCGGTTTATTAAGGTGGTACTATCAGTTAAATTCCGCATTTGAAACTGAAAGTAATTGGTCATAAACGGTGGTACTCTCTTGTCACCTGTTGCTGTGTAATACTGTTGAAGTACTTTAAGCATAACCATTCTTGGCCACCAGTCATCACCTTGATTTTCTGTTTCAACTTTCTTACCACTTGTTCTTTCATACTGGGTAATCGGTCCAAAATACCCTGATGGACGTTGAGTATCAAGCGACCAATCTACATACTTCTGCACCTTTTCTTTGAGCCTTTGGTCGTCCAATAAATAAGCAAGAGGCAATGCACCGTCAAGCCAGTATGGAGTTGCCTCCAAACTGTCTCCTTTTCCTCCTAACCAACCATTATCATCCTTTAGCATCGAAAAAGTTTCATCAAGGTGACCGGTTGATCCGTCATTCATGATATTTAGTTGCTTAAGTAACCAGCCTTTTGGCTTAATAGCACCTAAAGGTAATTCAACATATGGTTGCTCGATAAGTGGTGCCTGATTAGATATATAAAATGAATTACGCTTGTCTTTCGCTTTTACGCAAATGCTTGCAAACACGAAAATTATAGCTATCAAAAATGACTTTATCATGGTTCGTGTTTTATTCGGTTAATGTTGTAATTTAAATCTTAAACTATTCTCATAATTTGCTCTCCATGAATCTATTGATTAAGCATAAGCTTCAAAATTGGCTAATTCAAAATCTAAAAAGTGAATAGTTCCATACTTTGGTCATTCCTGCTAACAAGTATCAACTTTTTCCCGTCTTTTGCATTTAATAATTTGATATCCCGAACTTCACCTCTAACTGCAAAACCAGATTCATCAGGCTGAACTTCTTTCCATTTTTTATCTTGGTCCATTTTCAGGAAATGACCATATGATGCATCATGGGTTCCTATACTAACTTGATTTGAACAAAAATTTCCTGCAGCTATAATCTCCACAGCTCCATCACTATCAAAGTCATAAGTTAAATAGCTGTAAATTGGTGAGAATTGAATTTCCTCTGGTAGTTCCACTGGAACAAACGAGCCATCCCCCTGATTCTCAAAACAAGTTGATTTAAAAGTAAATGCCTGAAGTCTCGCTCCTGTCAACAATTCTTTCTTCGGAAAAATTGAGGTAAACTCACTTTTAGCATAGTCACCATAAGTACGATAAACTTTTTTAATTGCTAATAACTGTTTCGAAATTTCATCAAGACTATAATATGGATATTCAACTCCATCACGATAGTAACTCAAAATAGGATCAACCGTCGAGTTGTTGTCAAAATCTTTAAGGTATAAATTAACAGGATATTTTTCAGATGCTTTTAATATTGAATTTTCACCTAAATTCCCAAGCAACAAATCTTTATCGCCGTCACCATCAATGTCGTCTGCGTAAATTGTATTCCACCATCCTGAAGAATGTTCCATTTTTTGTTCAACCAATGGAAAGCTTTTAAAATCCAAGGTTGTAACAGGCATCCATTCTCCAACAATAACTAATTCTTTACTATCACTGAGCCATACAGCATCGGTCACCATTCCCAGTTTTATATGCTGTCCAAATACTGAATTTGTAACATCATAAAGCTCACCTTTACCACTCCCCAATAAAATCCTGCTACGTTGATACAATCCATAGGATCCAGGGATAGATCGTGCTCCAACAAAAAGGTCGGTATTCCCATCGTCATTGAAGTCCCCAGAAACAACGCACGAACCATTAAAATCTAACTGAGGATGCGAGTTTGATTTTTGAAAATTTCCTTGCCCATCATTTACATAAAGCCTGTCGATAAATGTTGGATCCGGATAAGCTGCTCCACTTCCTCCACTCACGACATATAAATCAAGATCACCGTCATTGTCAACATCCAAAAAAGCAGACTCTGCATCTTCACAACCACGATCCCTATAAAAATCCTCAAATTCAGTAGAAACAAAATACTTATCACCACCATTCTGCTGAATGTAAATACATCCTGGTTGGCCTTTTGCCCCTCCAACATAAAAATCTTCCAATCCATCATTATTCACATCGCCGATCTCAATCTTTGGACCTTCTCGTGATAACATTCTTGGAATGAGCTTTTCGTTATCAAAATCAACAAATTCATTCTCTACATGTACAAAATCAATTCCGCCTGTCTCATCAATATTCTTGAAAATCTTTGATTTTTCCGTAACGTCCTTTTTTGGGGCAACTGATGCATCCGAATATTTCAGCACAAGTGTTTGATTTGCCGGCACATCTTCTAAAAGTTGCTCTTTCCCATTTCCCCAACAGACTTTGAGCTTATCTATCGCTTTTGATTCACCCAAACCAAAAATCAGTTCATTATTCATACTGGACAACCAGCCTTTTACAGGGAAAAGCTCCTGTAACTGTTTTTGGCCAGCACACTCTATAATCACGCGCGTTCCAATTCCAAACAAATTTCCCGAATTACCCTCAAACTTCATTTTAACATAACTATGAGCAGTATTATCAGATGCTGTATTTTCAAATATGACAGCTTCCGAATTTAGATTATTAGCAACTATGTCCAGATCACCATCATCGTCTAAATCGGCATAAGCCGTTCCGTTTGAACACCCGAAAAAGTCTAAGCCCCATTCTTTTGACTGATCAATAAATCTGCCATTCTTATTTTGAAAAGCTATATTCGACACCTTTCCCTCAGGTATGGTCGCTATTACTGAAAGAAAGTTCTCTTCTACCGGACTGTTATCTTCAACCCTATCAGTATATCGTATGAAATCCATATCATTTACTCTATGGGGAATTCCATTCGAAACATATAAGTCCTTATTACCATCCAAATCAAGATCAGCAAATAAAGGGCTCCAACTCCAATCCGTCGCGGCAACATCGTAATACTCGCCCAATTCAACAAATTGAGCCGTCTCGTCAAACAACTGTCCTTTATTGATTTGCATCATATTACGGGGAAATTGATAATAATAAGAATACCCCAATTTAAACTGATACACATCGTAAGTATCTATACCGGAAATTGATTTTTGCAATCTCTCTTCAGAGGGTTTCATATCCAGTGTGAAAATATCCAGCCAACCATCATTATTTACATCTGCAATATCATCTCCCATTGAATAAGTTGAAGTATGCCCAACGGATTCTTTGATAGCTTCTTTAAACGTACCGTCACCCTGATTGTAATACAGGTAATCATTTTCATGAAAATCATTGGAAACATAAATATCCGGGTAACCATCATTGTTTAAGTCGCCTACTCCAATTGCTAATCCATATCCCATAGCTCCTCCATATATGCCAGCTTCCTCACTGATGTCAGTATAGTACCCATCGTTGTTTTGATACAATCTATCGCCGGAAAGACTATCACGGATTGCCCTGCTTTCTCCTGGCAAATAGGAATTTGGAGAATGAAGAGACTGATTCAGTAAGTACATATCCAAGTCTCCATCAAGGTCATAATCAAAAAAAGCAGCCTGCTGCGAATAGGTGTATGCTTTTAAACCGTATTCTTCTGCTTTTTCAGAAAACGTACCATCTCCATTGTTTACATACAGTAGATTACCACCAACTATTTCTTTAAATCCATGAAGCATGCATACATAAATATCAAGCAATCCATCATTATTGATGTCCACCATTGTTACACCATTTGACCAACTAGTGCTACCTGTTGCCCCCTCTATTTTAGCAGATTCTGAAACATCTTTAAACTTTAAGTCACCTTGGTTCAAATAGAGTTTATTAGCCCCCTGATTCGCTGTAAAAAATATATCCGGAAGATCATCATTATTAACATCTCCAATAGCGACACCAGCGCCGTTATACATGTTCATATACAGTAAAATATTCAAATCTTCGGTCTCTTCAACTTGGTTGACAAAATCTATGTTTGTAGAATTTGATGAAAGTGTTTTAAAAAGCTTTGATCCGAGTCCCAACTTTTCACATGAACTACAGACTATTGCAACTGCAAAGATTAAAGCTACGTTTTTTATATGCTTAGTATTTATCATGGTTTTGCCTTATTATTTATGATCATAAAACTGTATCGGTTCATTACTTCGAGCCACCATCAATGTTTTTGAACCCCCAATATTTATCGCCTTGATATCCCTGACTTCTCCCTCGAAAACAAATCCACTTTTTTGGGAAGGTAAAACCTCAAAATTATTTTTCCCATCCCCTTTTAAAAAGACTCCATAGCTGGCATCATAACGCCCAAATTCAGGTTTCACCGGGAATAAGTTGCCCCCTAATAGGATGTCCTTATTCCCGTCTTGATCCATATCATCAATATAGATTGCATATACTGGAGAAATTTGAGCTTCATCCGGTAACACCTCAATTGAAAAACTACCATCCCCATTATTAATGAGCATAACCGTTTCCAACATCGTAACCCTGTTGATGAAACTTCCTTCTAACTCTCCTTTTGAAAATATTTGATTGATTGATTGATTCTTATAGGATTCATAAGTCGAATACTTCTTTTTCAGATAAGGCGGCAAGTGAAGAACCAAATCGTGCAGCAATGCTGTCGGATATGGCTTCCCTTCATGATACATACAAGTTATCTGCTCAATGGTACCGTTTCTATCAAAATCGTTGATGTAACATTCGATCGGATTGTCTTTGTTTGCCTTAAACCTTGAATTTGTTCCATGATTACCGGCAACAAAATCAATGTCTCCATCGGAATCAATATCCCCTGCTTTCAGACTATTCCACCAACCGGACGTTTCATTTAAACCCGCGGTAGAAGATATATCAGTCAGTATCCCATTTTGGTTATTAAATAACTTGATGCCCATCCATTCCCCAACTACCATCAAGTCAGAATCACCATCTCTGTCATAGTCGTTCCATTCAGCATCAGTAATCATACCTAACCCCAAAAGTCCGGGGGCAATCTTTTCCGTTACATTTTTAAAATTTCCATTCCCATCATTCTCAAGAATATATCCATTCTGAGGAATTCCAATGAATCCTGTTTTTAAGCGAATCCCAACAAACAAATCCTGATCGCCATCATTATCATAATCAATGTTCTTTACCACCGAAGTACTTTCAGAACCGTTAGTAGGTAAGGTTTGTCTTGATCTTACAAAGTTTCCATCGCCATCATTCATATATAGCCGATCGAAGAGTAAAAATGAACTTGAAGACAATTCATTACCACCACTCGCTACGTAAAGATCCATATCTTCATCCCCATCAGCATCAAAAAAGATGCAATTCCTGTCTTCACAATCTTTATCTTTTTCAAACAATTGATCATTAGCACTCTCAAAATGACCTTCTGCATCTTGAACAAACAATTTACCACTTGAATCCTTCGCTCCACAAATATAAAAATCTTCAATGCCGTCACCATTCACATCAGCTATTGCAATTTTAGGACCTTCATTTGATTTCATGTGATACAATAAACGATCTCTGTCAAAATCAGAAAAGCGGTTTTCCAGATGCCTGTAATCAAGCGCAATGTCCTTGGATTTATCAATAAACATTTCTGATCGTTTCTTTTTTATAGATTGTTTCTGTATCGTATTTGCATCTTTTTCATAAAGCTCCATAATTTGATTGCTTTGCACATTGGTAAGAATGGTTCGGCTTTCATAGGGCCAATCCACGATTATTGAATCAATCGTCTGAATTGAACCGAGACCGAAATTCAAGCGGGAATCAACCGTAGACTGAAAACCACGATAAGGAAATTCCTCCTGATAAAACATTCTTCCGCCTGCCTTTAATGTCACTTTCGTGCCAAAAGCATTCTTATTTTTTTTATCACCGTGTAAAATGAATTTTATGAAATTACAATCGTCTGAAACCTTTTCTACCTGATTGTTGAAGATAAAAAGGGGCATATTCACATTGTTAACCACCAATTCAAGGTCCCCATCATTGTCAAGATCTCCATATGCAGCTCCATTTGATAAACTGGGAATATCGATGCCCCACTCTTTTGTTTTATCCTGAAAACCCAGTTTGGAATCGCCAGCATATGCAAAATTGGATAGCTTAAATGTTGGAATAATATCGATTAACTTTCTGTAATCAATTGAATCATCTTGCACAACCATTCGCATTACCCTTTTATCGGTAATATGATTCAGATAATCCTGGTCCATAACATCTTGCGCAATTCCATTAGTTACATAAATGTCCTTATGACTATCGTTATCCAAATCAGTTAGCAAAACACTCCAACTCCACTCTGTCGCTTCAACTCCTGCCTGCCTACCTATTTCACTATAAGCAACACCTTTCCCGGGCATGATGCCATTATGCCGTTGAAACATGTTTCTGGTCAACTGATAATGGAATCCTGAATCGGCACTGAGCTGGTACTTGTCCCATCCTTCGAAAGTCATTTTTGTTTTAAAACGATCGTCTGAGTTTGGCAACATCTCTGTAACAAAGTACTCTGGATAACCATCGGCATTCATATCGGCAAAATCAGATCCCATTGAAGCCAGAGTTATCGAATGTACCCGATCTTCCAACTCTTCGCGAAATGTGCCATCACCATTATTCATGTACAGGTAATCACGTTCAAAAAAATCGTTACAAACGTAAATATCAGGCCAACCATCTTTATCGATATCACTAATTCCCACACTGAGTGCAAAACCCATAATACTTCCGTAAATACCAGCCTCCTCACTTACGTCCACAAACTTGCCATTATCATTTCGATATAGTCGATCTCCCCCCTGCTTATCCCGAATAGGACGCTCATCTTTCTTAAGGTTAAAATTCCGTATCGACTGGTATGAATTGTTAATGACATAAGCATCCAGATCTCCATCTTTATCATAATCAAAAAAAGAAGCGTTTATTGAAAGTCCAGGATCATCCAATCCTAATTCTTTTGCTTTCTCGGAAAACGTACCATCACCATTGTTTATGAAAAACTCGTTTCGTCTGTCATCTCCAGAAACAAACCCGGAATTGCTTACATGAATATCAAGCCAACCATCAGCATTGATATCAACCATTGCAACTCCCGTTGACCATGCGTGGGTCCCACCTACTTTTGCCTGCTCTGTAACATCTTCGAAAGTCAGGTCTCCTTTATTTAGGTAAAGCTTGTTCTGATATAAATTGGAGATTAAGAAAATATCAACCAGCCCGTCGTTATTGACATCACCAAGTCCTACCCCTCCACCATTATAGTAGTTTCTATATTTGTATATATTAAAATCATTATTATAAATAACGATA
The DNA here is from genome assembly GCF_052690465.1 of Sunxiuqinia sp. A32. Lineage (NCBI taxonomy): Bacteria > Pseudomonadati > Bacteroidota > Bacteroidia > Marinilabiliales > Prolixibacteraceae > Sunxiuqinia > Sunxiuqinia sp. A32. The sequence goes on along the minus strand of NZ_JBQYLI010000024.1, from coordinate 36,505 downwards.
TTTTCAAAATCAACATTTGTCCTTTTTGCATCCAAAACCTCAAACAGTGGTTGTTTGAAAAAAGACAACTTATTGCATGAAATACAAGCCAGTGCAGAAATTAAAAGAACTACACACTTTCTACTACAAACACGAATAAACTTAATTCTCATTTAGGTTTAATTTTTATTACTAGCTCATATTAAACTATAGACCTGCTTATTGCCTTCATCGTCTAATTTCACCAATTGCAAAACACTTTCCCATATTTTCTCCAAGGAAAACGAGATCACCTATTATTTTACTGCTTCGTCTTCAAAATGATTTAAATCGTCAAATCTCACATTCAAGTATTGCCCGGTAAAGGTTGGATCAATTGTTATTTGTCTGTTACCATCAATTTTTATGTATTTATATTTCAACAATGCATTCTCATTTGGAACCTTAATAAAATCATTCCCTTTATAGTTTGCCTCAAAATACGCCAATGTCTCTTTCAACAATTTTTCTATTGAAAACTCCTTATTGTAATGTGAGTAATTTTTATATCCAATTGTCCCCACATAAGAATAAATAGCTTCTGATCTGCCAGGTATAACTGGAAATAATTCAAAATATACCGGAAAGCTGAATCCATCTTTAAGGTCAAACAATAGCATGGTCCCCTTTTCATTGGTTTTAAACTTGCCCTGTAAATTCATATTAAAACAGTAATCAAAAAAACTTTTCAATTCCATCCCCAAATGAACACCATAAATCAGACTATCAACCCTGATCCCCTTAGCAAGTTCTGTTCTTCGAAGACTCTCATAATCTTGCTTTTGACTACAAGACGAAACCAAAACTACAACCAATACACTAATCAATAAAGCTGTTTTAACTAATCTACTTTTCTTTTTCATCGTTAATCTCATAAACACGTAAACTATCATTATTCATTGCAAACAATAAATGTTGCTTCCCTCGTATATTTATCAATTTTATATCCCTAATCTGCCCTGGGAGGTGCAATCCGGAACATGATGAACTCAAAACATTAAAATCTCGTTTCCCTGTCGATTTTAAAACCAATCCATTGCTCGCATTATAAATACCGGTTTGTGGTTTTGCGAACTGCTGGTTACCCCCCAAAACCAAATCTTTGTTTCCGTCCTTATCCAAATCAACAACACAAATTGCATAGACCGACGAAAATTGTGCTTCCATTGGTAAATTTTGTTTTGTAAACTTTCCACCTTCATTCCATAAAACAACTGACTCATTAACAAAAACTTCGTTAACCAATGAATTATTAATAACGTCCTCTGCGAAAATGTCAGATATAGACTGCTCCTTATAATCTGAATGTTTTGGATACTTTCTTAATAGGGCAGGTATTTGAGTTGTCAAATCGTTTTTTAATGCTACGGGATACTGTTTATTTTCCCTATAAGTAGTAATGATCTGATCCAGGTCACCGTTCGAGTCAAAGTCGTTTACATACATACGCACCGGTTCTTCTATCGACGCTTTGAAAAAGGTGTTATCTCCAAGATTCCCGACAACAAGATCTTCTCTCCCATCATTATCTAAATCAGCCTTCTGTAATACATTCCATAACCCATTAGAGGCGTTTAATCCAATATCTTCGTTAACGTAGTGGAGCTGACCATCCACATTTTCGTAAACTTTGATTGGCATCCATTCTCCTACGACAATCAAATCCTGATCCCCGTCAGAATCATAGTCTGACCAGACAGCATCTGCTACCATACCCGCTTTTAATAAATCTGTAGCCTTTTCATTGGTTACATCTTCGAAAATCCCATTACCGGTATTCTCCAGTAAAAAGCTTTGGATAGATACTCCATATGAGGATGCCATAAACCTTGATCCGAAAAACAAGTCTTCATCACCGTCCTGATCAAAATCAGCACTCCTGACAACAGAAGTACTACCGGGTTTTATTCCCGGGTAAATTTGGGTAATCTTACTAAAATTACCCCTTCCTTCATTTGTGTATAGACGATCAATAAGTGCGTAGGAGCTTGCTGAAAATTCATAACCACCGCTACATACGACCAAATCATTGTCTCCGTCGTCGTCAATATCAAGAAACAAGGACCCCACATCTTCGGAAGTTTTATCACTTTCAAAGAGTTCTGAACTCATTTCGATAAAACCATCTGCAATTTGCTTAAATATTTTCCCTGGAGAATCTTTAGCTCCCCCAATATAAAAATCATCCAGTCCATCACCATTTACGTCACCCACTGCAATTTTTGGCCCCTCATTTGAAACCATGTGAAACAACAAGGGATCACGTTCAAAATCAATGTATGGGTTCTCAACGTGTTTGTAATCCATACCTGCATTGTCAATCAACTTATGAAGAAGTGCAGGTTTGCTTTCCTTCTTAATAAAATCTGCTTGCTTTTCTATTTTATTTGGTTGCTGGCAAACGATGAATGTATCAACCGGTACATTTGTATCTATTTTCTCTGAACCATCTGACCAAATTATCTGCAAAGTGTCAATTACTTCAGATTTGCCCAGACCAAAATTTAGCCTGTCATCTACCGCAGACATAGCACCACGGATTGGAAATAGTTCTTGGTAGAAAATCTTACCTCCAGCTTTCAAGGTTACCTTTGCACCTATATCTGTAGCAGCTTTCCTATTTTTTATTGTTAGGTTTATAAAGTGATTTTCTGAACTATTACTAGTATTTCGGTAAACATATGGAGGTGAGTTTATATTATTTACCACGAGATCAAGATCTCCGTCATTATCGATATCACCATACGTAGCTCCATTTGAGTATCCCTTTTGACCAATTCCCCAACCTGAAGCAACATCCGTATATTGAAGATTTTCATTCAGTTTATACAGATAATTTGACACTGGAACCATCGGCATTTGGTCAATAAGCTCCTTAATAACAGCACCTTTCTCTTTTAGTGTAGCCCGAATTCTTCTTGGATCGAAATTAGATTCCACATAATCCTGATCCAGCAGGTCTTTTACAATACCATTTGTTATAAATATCTCGTTGTTTGCGTCATTATCGAAATCCACCATTTGTACACCCCAGCTCCAATCAGTGGCACTTACCCCGGCATACCTTGATATCTCACTAAAAGAAACTTTGTTATTTGTATTTGAAATCGGGCCATTATTCAATTGAAAAGAATTTCTTGCAAATTGCCGGTGATACCCATTGATGTATTTTCGATAGTATTCATCCCAGGTTTCGAATACTGCTTTGGTTTTAAGGCGGGCCTCCATTTCAGGCATCATTTCGGTAACAAATATCTCCGGATAGCCATCGTGGTTCATATCAGCAATATCAACCCCCATCGCACCCAAGCTTATTTCACCTAACATCTCATCTATTGACTCCGTAAACGTTCCATCCTGATTATTAATGTACAAGTAGTCTTTTTCGAAGTAATCATTTGCAACGTAGATATCCGGCCATCCATCTTTATTTAGATCGCTAAGTGCTATACCCAAACCAAAACCAATGGAACTACTATAAATACCTGATTCTTCGGTTACATCAGTATAATAATTGTTGTTGTTTTGAAAAAGCTTGTCACCTCCTCCTGACTTTTCTTTGGTACGTATTCCTTTTTCTGCATCCACATACATCTCTGTCGGTTTTATCGTGCTACTCGACAAATACATATCCAAATCACCATCCAGATCATAATCAAAAAATTGAGCATGAACCGAAAAGCTCAATTCATCGATTCCAAAATCTTTCGCCTGCTCTTCAAATACGGGAATTCCATCGATATTTGTCCCCGTATTTACAAACAATTCGTTTCGGCGATTTCTTTCACCCGGATCACCGCTTTTACAAACATAAATATCATTCCAACCATCCTGATTAATATCAACAACACTCACTCCAGTTACCCATGCGTTTGGACTGGCTACTTTTGAAATATTCGTAACATCTTTAAAATTGAATTTACCATCACCCAAATAGAGTGCATTATTGACCTGATTTCCGCAAAAGAAAAGGTCCAGATAACCATCATTATTAAAATCGGCTAACGCTGTGCCAGCACCATTGTAGAAATTTCGGTATAGATACACATTGAAATCTTCTGTGTAGGTAAGTGTATTTTCAAAATGTATACCTATTTGAGATGGATCTAATTGTTCAAATACTGCACCTTTTTGTAGTACATTATTTTTTGTGCAAGAAATTAATGCAAGCAAAACTATCAAATAACCACACCACCTCATAAAAATTAGAATCAATTATTTACTCCGACAACTGAGAGTAAAGTAATTTATAAAAACAACCTGAAAAAGACTGAGATAGTCTTTTTCAGGAATTTATTATAGTTTTTGCAATCTCGATATATTAGCTCATTCGAAATAACTAAACTTCAGAAACACTAATAACCAGGATTCTGCACCAGATTCTCATTGGATTGCAACTGATTGTTAGGAATTGGGTAAATCCTTTTGTAAGTTTCATTGCTATTTGCATCCTTCAAGAACCATTCATCCTCCCAGTGTCCAAATCGGATTGTAATTTCCCTCGCGTAATTTTCAAGAGCAAGCTCTTTCTTTAGTTCCCAATAAACATCGTCCTCTGTTAAAGATTCCAAAGGATCAACTCCTGCTCTTTCTCTTACCTGATTGATCAAAGACAATGCTTCAACACTGCTATTATCCATACGCCAAAGTGCTTCAGCTCTCAACAACATAATGTGCGCATAACGGTAAATCGCAAAGTCATTACTCATATCATAGGCTTCTCCAAGCTTGTACTCATATTTACCATAACGGGCACCCGCCTTGTACAAATAACGATTGCCATATAAAGTATAGTAAGGAGTAATGTTTACACTACAGCCATCTTCAATTTGAGCCTGAATTTCGGGAGTAGTGGCGAAATTATCCCAGTCTTCCCAACATGCAACCAATTTATATTGATCATCTGGTGCTGCATAGTAGAAACCTAGCTCATCTGAATATGAAGGTTGAGCTTCAACCGTATATTGCTGTCCTGCGATGAACGAATTTCTTCTCTTATCATTTTCGTCAAAAGCATTGTAAAAGTCTTCCTGGATACTAAAACCACCCCATGGGCCAGGTGAAAATCCAAAAATTGCCCCACCAGACTGAGGTAACGCCTGATGTCTTATTCCGAAACCTCCTGCAATATCCCTGTCATAAGGAACAACAAAGATATTCTCTTTTGATCCTTCGTTATTTACTTTAAAGTTCGTAAAGTACTTAGCTTCCATCTCGTAAGGGCTTTCATTGAGCACTTTTTCTGCTGCTGCTGCAGCTTCAGCCCATTTAGCGGTTCCGGTAATTCGTTCTGAATTGATATATAAATTAGCCAAAATAGAATATCCTACCCACTTGTTTATTTTTGCATAAACTTTCTCCTCTGTCAAATTATCAATTGAAGCTTTCAATTCAGATTCAATCAGGTTAAATGCCTCTTGCGGAGGAACCTGAGAAGGGCTGGGATCTGCTTCTGCAAACCTTGTTTCAATTGGAATATTCCCAAAATCACTTAATAAGAAATAGAAATACAGTGCACGCAATGTCCTAAGCTCATAAACAACAGGTGTATCCTCTCCAAGGCTTTCACTAAAAAATTCGATTAGACGGTTACATGCACTCACACCACCGGACCACTGGCTCCACTGGCCACCAACAAAGTCATTTACATTGAATTCATGACGCATCAATCTTGGCCAATAACCTCCATCATCCCAACCATTGTTTGAACGAATCGGGCAGGTAGATTGGTCGGAACAAAGATCCTGTAATTCATTTCTACCCCAATAACCATACAAAGGAGTATACGCAGCAGATGCTGCAGCCGAAATCTGAGCTTCGTTATTGAAGAACTCCTCGGGCAATAATTCAGAGTATACTTCAGGTTCTACACTACAAGAAAAGGATAATGCACCTGAAATAAATATTATCAAAAAGATATATGTTTTATTGATCTTCATAGTATTACTTCTTAAAATTTAACATTAACACCAAAAGTAATTGTACGGGTCGGGAAATAAGTTACCCTACGATCGATACCAGGAACGAGAATGTCCCCACCATATGCATTGTTAGCGTTACCTTCAGTAATTGGCCCTGGGTCAGAATACCTCACCTCCGGATCTGTACCTGAGTATTTTGTAATGGTAAATAAATTATTTCCAGCCACATAAACTCTCAATTGTTTAAATACCTTATTACCATTGATATCAATATTATAACCCAACGTAGCATTATCCAGTTTTATGAAGTCTGCTTTTTCAACATATCCAGAATGGTATGCATCCTGTTCAGAATCATCCGGATTGAAATTATCAGTCATTACAAAGTTCTGTCTAGCCGCAATTGACGGGTGTTCCCAGTATGCTCTTTGAATATTTACTAAAGAATGACCAACAGCTCCCCGGAAGAAGAAATTCAAATCAAAATCTTTATATCGTAAGGTATTGTTAATACCAAAAGTGAAATCAGGTAATCCATTTCCAACAATTTGACCATCACGATCCAGGTTACGTTCGGTTGTAGCTTCGCCAGTTTCCTGGTTAATCATTAGTGTTCTTCCTTCAGAATCATAACCTGCAAAAACAGAAGCCCTTATATTACCAATTTCTTCACCTTCAGCTACCCGAACAACATGCGTATTATTAAGCCCTGGAGCACCCAAATTACCTCTGTACAATACAGCATTCTCAACATTATTCAATTTGATCAATTTCGTTTTAAATGTTGCAATGTTTGCTCCAAAATCCCAACTAAAATCTTTTTTATCAAAAATACTGTAGTTAAGTTGTACTTCCAGACCTTTGGTTTCCAACTCACCAATATTCAATAAAGTACTACCATAACGATTCGGTGGCTGAGGTACTGGTATCGAATTTAACAAGTCAGTAGTATTTCTCATAAAATAATCAAATGATCCAGACAATTTTGAATCCAACACAGCAAAATCCAGCCCAATATTAAGCTCACCCTTCTCTTCCCATTTCAAATCAGGGTTCGGGTTAGAAGTTGGCTGAATAGAAGCGATATATGCACCATCAACAAAACCGGTAGCACCTGTACCTAAACGTTCCAAAAATGCATAACGAGGTACTGGTTCATTACCTGTCAATCCATATCCTGCTCTAAGCTTCAGCATATCAACCTCTGGAATCTCAAAGATTTCATTGAGGTCAACACCTCCACTTACTGCCCAGAAATTACCCCAACGATTATTGGCACCAAATCTGGATGAAGCTTCACGTCGATAACTAGCAGATAAATAAGCCAGATTTTTATAGTTTAAGTTAATACGACCAAAATAAGCAGCAAGCTTTGCCTCTTCTCTGTTTGAACCTACACTTGCACGCTTGTTATTAATACCAATACCTAGTCCAAGATTATCAAAACCAACCTCATTACTAATAAAATCCGAGTTATATGCACTGAACCACTGATAATCAAACTGCTGGAACGAATAACCTCCCAAAGCATTGTAAGTAAGATCACCCACTTGCCCATTGTATGTCGCTGTAAATTCAAAAAGCTCAGAAGTGTTATTATTTGTTGATCTGGTTGCTCTACCATTGTCTCCGATTCCATTGGAAAATAATGCGTTATTTGCAAAAAATTCACCATAATGAATGAGTGTACCTTCTGATGAATAATTGGTCGCCAAATTTAATCCGTCGATTACTTCCAATTCAGCTCTGAAATTAATCATGTAATTTTTGGTTTCCTGCAACTTTTTATTTTGTTCATTCAATGCAACCGGGTTGTATACATCCTGAACTCCAGTTTCAAAATACCCTCCGTAAGTATTCGGATCACGTGCCAATTGTTCAGCTGTCCTGTTTTCCATTACTGGAGCGGTTGGATTAAAGGTTTGAGCATAACGTAAAGACTGGGCAAAACCAATATTTGCACGTTTTGAGGTTGTTGCCATAATTCCTGTTAGCTTCAGCTTATCATCCAAAAAGCGTTGCGAAACATTCAACCTTGCATTTACCTGGTCATAACCGGTTTTGGCAATAACCCCCTGAACATCCCTGTAATTAATAGAAGCACGATAATTAAGCCCTGATGCTGAGCTACCTGAAAATGCAACATTATGAACGTGGCTTAACGCTTTTCTTGAGACCTCGTCTACCCAATCGGTATTACTTCCAAAATCCATACCTCCATACTCCAGGTATTCATCATGATTTGCGACCCGAATTAGGTTTGAAATTTCTTCCATTGCCACGTAACCATTGTATTCTACAGATGATTGCACTCCTGTACCTGCTCCGGATTTTGTGGTAATAATAATCACACCACTACTACCCCTGGTTCCATAAATAGCAGCCGCCGATGCATCTTTCAAAACGTTAATGGAAGCGATATCACTTGGATCAACCGAATTAACTGAACCACCAATCACTCCATCAATAATAACCAATGGCTCTGCATTTGCTCCGAATGTACTTAAACCACGAAGCCTGATCTGAAAAGGCTCATTTGGGTTACCCCCTGCCTTGGCAATATTCAGACCTGCAACCTTACCTTGCAACAATTGCTGGGGACTATTAACATTACCAGAATTAAAATCTTCTGAATCAATACGAACAATTGAGCTGGTTACTTCTTCTTTTTTCTGTGTACCATATCCGACTACTATAACTTCTTCAATTGCCGCTAAATCTTCCTTAAGAATAACATCAATCTGGGATTTACCGTCTAAAGAAACTTCCGTAGACAAATAACCAATATAAGACACTAGCAGACTTGCATTCAAATCTGCAACTTCCAATGTAAAAATACCATCGAAATCAGATTGTGTTCCATTTAATGTCCCCTTTTCAATAATATTTGCCATTGGCAATGGGCTACCATTTACGTCCTTTACAGTACCTGAAATTTTAACTTTTTCCTGTTGAGCTTCTTCAACTTCCGGTTTTATTTTATTCGGGCTTTTTACATTAACAGATTTCTTGAGAATAATCTGTTTATTGAAAACTTCGTATACAACATCCCCATTTGGGAATAATTGATCCAAAATTTCAAAAATTCGCTCTTTCTTAACATTCAAGGAAACACGTTTAGTAAGATCAATTTCCTGAGTGTTAACGAAAAATTTAAATTCACTTTTCGCTTCGATTTCACTAAGGACTTCATCTATACGAATATCCTCGAAGTCCAGTGTAATCTTCGTATTCTGAGAATACGAGTTAGCGTGCACGTTACACAATGCTATAAGCATTACAATGATTGTTAGCCTCATTTTCAACAATAAATTTGAGAGGTAACAAAAGTTACTCGTTTTTTTCATACTTTTAGGTTCGAAAATTTAGTTTAATAAATTAAATTGACTCTTTAAAATCGGGGGATAGGACCAGTATTTCCCGATTTTTTTGTGAATTAGATTTTAGTTTTTCTAGCTCATAATGTTTCTATTTTTTTAATTAATAACTACCTTATTATCAACTATTTCGTATTTAATACCGAAATTTATATTAAATGTCTCCAAAACTTCATCTATAGATTCAATATCAAACGATGCATTAAACGTTGTTTTATCCAATGATGCATTATTATTAACGATTGATACGTTATAATGCTTTTCAAGTTTTATTCTTATCTCCTTAAATGTTGCATTTTTAAAAGTAAGTTTCCCGTTCATCCAATCTGTATAATCTGAAACATTTACTTTTGTTACATCAAATTTCTTGTTTTCCCTGCTCCATGAGGCTTTATTTCCTGGCAAAATTGCATGTGATTTATCGGTTGATGAATCAAGTATTTTAACACTACCAGTAACCAAAACCGTACTGATATTATCATATTCTTCATAGTTAGCAACATTGAACTCAGTTCCCAACACCTCCACTTGTAAATCACCCGCATTAACAACAAATGGATGATTTTTATCTTCAGCAACTTTAAAATAGGCTTCACCAGAAACAAATACTTCACGATTCTCGCCCTCAATAAACTTCACAGGATATCTCAACTTTGAATCAGAATTTAGATAAACTATGGTCCCGTCTGATAATTGAATTTGAAACTTTTTACCTCTCGGTATGGAAATGGTATTGTAAATAAGTTTATCAATATCCAATTTGTCTTCATAAACAATTCGTTGGCCTACTTGCTTAATCTTAATCTGCTCATTATTCTTAATTATCCGATTCACCTTTTTCTGATTAATGAGTTCAACCTCACCATTATCAAACTGCAAGGTAATTCCTTCGTCCGGTATGTCTAACAACGAGGATTCCTGTTCCATTAGTAACTTATCTTTTACTAAGAAACCAATAGCCACAATTCCAATAAAAATTGCAGCATATTTCATCCAACCATTAAAAATTCTTTTAACCGGCTTTCTTTTAGGTTCCGAATTAATATGAGAAATGAATTCCTGATATGCCTTATCTGAGTTCAGTTTATTATATTTCTTTGAGATAAGGTAATTTATTTCAATGGATTCACTAAATGCCTTCTTCACATCCTCAATAGCGATCTCTTCAGCCAAATACTCAATTTGACTGTCGTCTATCTCCCCTTCTAAATACTTTTGTATTAAAATTTCAATTTCTGTTCGATCCATATGTGTTATATAACTTCAATTTCTATTACACCGCTAAGACCCAATTTTTATATTTATCCCTACTTTTTTATTTTATTTTTTTAATATTTGTATACGGTATTAATAACCAATCTCTATTTATGCTATCGTCTCAAGAAAAAATCATCCTTAAGGAATTAAAACAAGGAAACGAAGAAGCATACAAGCAACTCTTTGAGCATTATTATGAAAGTCTTGTATTATATTGTCAGAATTTATCTGGGAATAGATCACAAGCTGAAGATATTGTTCAAGAAACTTTCATTAAAATCTGGAATAATAGAAATGCATTGGATATTACGACTTCAATAAGAAGTTATCTTTACCGCTCAGTCTACAACAATTTTATTAAGGAATACACAAAAAAAGTAAAGGCTGAGAAAATATTATTGGATGTCAAAAGAGAGACTTTAAATAATTTAATTGAATTAGACAGGGAAATTTACGACAGAAAAATAAAACTGATTGAAAACGCCATTGAAGAACTACCAAGAAAATGCAAAAAAGTATTTTTAATGAGTAAAGTTGATGGCTATAAATACAAAGAAATCGCAAAACTTTTATCTATCTCAGAAAAAGCAGTTGAGAAACACATAAGTAGGGCAATTGCCAGAATTAAAGAAAACCTAAAAGTAAAAAGTAACCTTCTATTGTTCTCTCACTTTGTTAATTTATTTAGATTTCGTTAGAACAAATAATAACATAAGATTCGTCACCTACTGGCAACATCTGCCTCCCCCAAAGTCTCCAATAAAAAAGACTGGCTTACCACCAGGCGTAACACCTTCGACACATACCTGTATTTGCCTGGCATTATCTGAATTAAAAAATTCAAATGAAGCGTTTCCATTATCATCGGTCTTGATGGATGGAGACCAGTATAATGTAGCCCGTTCATCAGGGCGAGGATTATCTCTTTCTTCGTCGTATTTAGGTACATAGAATTCTTTAGAGCCATCATGCCCAAACAAGGTAAATTGTAGTGCAGATTCTTTTTCAACATAACCTCCCAGCTTGGTATATACCAATATCATTGGCCCAGATCCCCTAAGTCCAAACACTGCCCTTGAAGCAACTGTTTTCAGCACTTCTATTCTTTCAATGCATGAAACAGGCAAACTTAAAATTTCATTTATACTGGTAAAATTTCCATCAAGCATCCATATAGTAGATTCTCCTCTTACGCTTACGCTAGCTTCAATTCCGCTCCTTAATATCCACAAACCAGAAACAGTGTTAAGCAACTGAAAAATATCAAAAGTCCTAGCATCTGTGTATACAGTAGCATCTGGAATAACTTCGTACACGGAAGGCGTGGCTGGTTTCATTTCCAGCTCAACCTTGTTTGCTTCCACCACCACCTCTTCTAACTGTATCGTACTGTTGGTCTTGTAAAGTGAGTCCCAAAGGGCCTTTTGCCTGGAAAATTCCCAGTATTTCTCTTCCAGACTTGGCACATCATCCTCTTGCTGAATGGTATCTTCACAGACAACGGGCAGTGCTGAGGCCAATGGCGGCTCAGTAAACTCTTTCTCCAGAGAGGCATCAAAAAACAACTTGCTGCCTTTTTCATTAAACGCACTCAATACAATCCGGATAGAGTCCTCCAAGGTAATCCCATCCATCCTGAAACAACCTTTTTCATCGGTTGTATCCAACGCTATCTCAATCCCGCTTTTTGATTGTCCGAACAAGTTGATCTTTACGTTCTCTAATGGCTTCCCGTTTTCTTTCCTTGCTGTCCCTGTCAGTGCGATCCCCTGTAAAAATGGAAATTTGTATTTTTTATACTCATCATTCCTAAAAGACTCATGGTTATATTTACGCCAGCCATGGGTAAGCATTACTAAATCCAAACGTGCCCGGGAATCTCTCGAATCTCCACTTAGAAAAAGCCCCGGAAAAGGAATACTTCCACTTATATCTGATTCCAGAAGCAAATAACTGGAGATATTTCTGCCATTTGGGTCGCGGAGAGCTTTGCCAACATCAGTGATCGAAACAGACAAGTCCATCTGGACCGGTTCTCCATTTTCATTTTCAACATGAATATCAAAACCAAGCTTACTTCGCCGCTTCAACACCTTAGCATCCATCTGAACAGAAAGTGACAAGTTATCCTGTTCCGGGATGAAAACTACACGCTCACACAATGGGTTACCCAGATTATCAAGTAAAGTGATTGCCATAACACCACCGGGAAGGTCTCGTGTTGGCAACTCAAACTTTACACTCTTTTTTCCGTTCATCTCAAAACGCCCCTGATAATAAACCTGATTGCGGATAGTGCCTATAAGATAAAAGGCCTTGTGCTCTATGCCCGGGCTTGAACGAATGATAACTTTAACTTTGCCTGTATCAAGATTATTAACTGTCATGGCGTATCCTTCTTCTATAACTTCCGGAAAAGTAAAAAACTGCCCATCAACCAGTTCTGCCGTGTAATGCTCTCCTGCCTTCGGGGTAAATGCAAAACTCCCTGAACCATCATAAAAACTTTTAAAAAATGCAATAGGTGCTCTTTCGGAATCCAGAATATGTCCTTCTACCTTGCAGGGCAAGCCATCTCTTCCCACAGCTCGAAAAGCAACTTTTCCAACCAAGCCTGCAACTGCATGACCACCTTCCGGGAAAAACTGTAGATCAATCTCACCGGAATTAATTTGTGGAGCATGGAATTTGATATCCTTTTCCCCAAGGACTGTTATTTCCTTTGCGAAAAAGAAATCGTCTTTAAAATTACGCATCCAATCCGTATAAGCCCGAAGACGATATTTGCCCGGCAAAAGATCCGATGAAACCTCCATTGATCCGCGGCCTCGCCCGGAGTTAACAGACTGGGTCTGCGAAAGAACGATGCTCCCGTCAGGGGCTACCAGGTCAACATGCAAAACCTTACTTCTCTGCGAGGGCAAGTGAAATGGCCCCAAAACCAGGTAGGCACTATACCACAAATCCTCTCCCCCGACATAAAAAGACCGGTCGGTGTGCAAATAAACTTTTTCAATCGGTGAAAATGTGTTGTAATTATCAATGTCCTGTCCGATTTGATGCAAAAGAGAATCTTGCTGGGACATGCCTAAGACGGGTAAGAAAAGTAAAAGATAAAGGCAAACTAAATGATTATATACTCTGCACAGGTTCATGTTGGAATTGCATAAATACTGTTACTAAATAACTTCTACATTAAATTGTTCTTGAACTACAATTTCAAATATCTCTTCAGCACCCAACCTCCCATATTGCTATATCAGCAATTCTTTACTTTGTCTATCGCTAGTAATATTTCTAATTAATTATTACCTGACTTGTCCTGTTTTGTTTCTAAGCTTAAATCCTCAAGTTTCATTCTAAATTCAAATCACCACCCCAATCAGGTATTAACATATCACATATTTATGATCTGATTTTAATGATTTCCCCTACAATTTCATTTTACAATATATAGGGGCTGGATATCAGAAAAATTTTCCTCAGATAAAAATCTTTTTGAAAAAGGAAGCTAGTTAGGTGGTAAGACAGTTGCACGAAACAGGCTCAGCTATCCTTTGGTGTAGATTTATTTTTGTGATTCGGTCAATTCGTTTTTCCAGGCATTTGTCACATGTTGAGAAAAGTTTTAAGTCCCAGGTATCAGCAAATACCCTTCCCGCATTCAAACTAATACCATAATCCAAAACTTCCTCAAGGGATTCGATCGTTGGTGGACTAAAATGTCCGATTTCCATCAGCCTGTCCATCGCACCGTTTCCGGGCCGCACCGGAATAATTGTACAACACCCAACTCCAGCTTCAAAAGCAAATTCCAGGGATTTTTTTGCCCAGTACACTCCTTCCTTTTCCGACATGAAAGGCGGTTTTAACAAGATAAATGTGCGCGTTTGGATTCCATGATCTTTCAAAAAACGAATCGACTTGCGAAAATCAGCCAAAGTCATTTGCTTGTTTAAGCGTTCCAGAACATTTTCATTTACTGTTTCCAATCCAATGGCTACCTCAAGATCAGTTTTCAATAGTTCCTGAAAACGCAAGCACTTATCACCGATATAATTGGCATGACTTTCAACAATAATATTTTTAAATCCTTTTAATAGCGATGCAATCGCGCCATAATCATCAACAAGAATGGCTTTTCGATCAAAGAAGCTACCGCTATTATAAAGTTTCAAGTGGCTGACAGGTGCTATTTGATCCAACGCCCATTTTAGCTGAGATGGGATGGCTCCCTTTGGAACCACCCCATCTGTTGTATTTTTCCACAGGTCGCACATCATGCACCGGTAGGAACATTCTCTACTGGTCAGGAAAATAACTCCTGTATCTTCAACATTTCCATAAGCTGTAAGTTCCTTTTCAACAAGCCACGCATATGGCTTATAAGGATCTACAGGATTCTTTTGTCCTCGTTGATTAACAATCCAGCTTCCATCAAACACCTGCTGCTTTTCATTATTCATACCTGGACAGGAACTCTTTACGGTAAGCTATTTCTTTTTCAGGGAAATGCCTTTTAAAATCATTGTTAGAAGCAGCTCCGTGCTGGAAACGCCTCTTTTCAAACACAGGCATATCCATTCCTGTTACCGATTTTACTCCTGCTGCCACAATTTGACCTTTCAAGTCATATAATTTCTGATGATCCCAATCGGTAAGATCAATAAACGGAATACCTTCTGAGATCTCAATCACATTCGGTAAAGTATATGGACTGAATCCTTCAAATCCAAGCACATCAGCTGGAGAAAATGTACGCATATAACCTCGGCTTAATCCTCCGGAATATGTCAGTGAGTGCTTAATCGACTCTACCCCCCAACCTTCATGATAAAGCATCAGGTTATTTAAGACACTGCGAATGGTTAATTCAGGATTCTCTTCAATCGGATAATCTTTTAGGTTTTCGTCACCACCGTCACCATCAATCAAAAATTTCCAATCCGGGTATTTGGCCCGAATACCTTTTAGCAATGCCAAATTCATGGTTGCGGATTGTATATCCAGGGGTTTATAGTCTTCAACGATATTGATAGCCTCTTTCCAGTCCAACGAATTATAATCAAGCTCAATTGGTTCCAAGAATAACTCCAGACCCAAAGTTTCCAGAAATTTTCTCGCTTGCATTAAATCTGCTCCATCACCGTCAATCGAAAGGGTAAACGCTTTCAACCTTGAGGGACTTTCACCCAGTTCCCTCAATGCATGATAGGTAAGCAGAAAAACAGAACCACTATCAATTCCGGCAGAAAAGGTTACACCAATCGGACCCGAATTTGCCCGGTATTTCAACCATTTCTTTATTTCTTCATACACTGCACCCAGGTACTGTTCACCAATCTGTTGTGGATTTTCCGGTGAGAATTTATTCCGTTCAGGAGCAAAAAAGCGGGTATAAACAGGATTTGGGTCAGGACATCCCAGCAACTCTATTTTCGTGATGTAATGAGCCGGAACCATCCTTGTGTATGATGGATGAAATTGATCGTCCATACCTTCTTTTTCCAAATAATCGTAGATCACATCAATTCGTTCAGCAACAATTAACTGGGGTCCTGCCGCCCTTTTGGCAATAAAATATCTTAATGGACGTCCGAGTGATCTGGCCATACGGATTGTTTTCCCATCAACAGAAATAAGCGAAAATTGGCCATCAATCTTACGAACTGCTTCTATATCCCCGGACTTCACAATTTCAACTGCTTCCTCATGAGTCATATTATAAATGACATTCTTTTGTGGATCCGTTAAATCCACCACTTTGCTTACATACTGAAAATTCATGTTCATCTATTTTTTCTATTTATTCATTCTAGTAAACTACTCCCTGATAATTCCTTCTCCCTGCTTAACAACCAAATACTGATTTGCCTTGATATCTTTATAGGTTTCACGTTTCCCATCAGTCCAGTCAATTATAATTTGATCTACTCCAGATGCGTCATCCAATCCAACATGAAGTCGCGGATCGTTGTTGGAGAGATACCCGGTTGCCCATTGATTAATAAATACTTGTTTTTGAGATCCTGAAATCACTGTTACTTTTGCAGATATTGCCGCAGCAGGTCCACTTTCACCTTTTAGCGTTATGCCCAACCAGTTATTTTTATTTCCACCTTCATTTTCAAGAAGTACGGCATTACCCGGTTTGTCCAGATGGGAAATAATGACATCCATATCTCCATCGTTATCAAAATCCAATACTGCTAATCCTCTGCCTGAACGCTTCACCTTAAAGTAGTCTCCGTATTCTTTCCCTCTATCGGTAAAATGCCCCTTC
Source organism: Sunxiuqinia sp. A32 (assembly GCF_052690465.1). Lineage (NCBI taxonomy): Bacteria > Pseudomonadati > Bacteroidota > Bacteroidia > Marinilabiliales > Prolixibacteraceae > Sunxiuqinia > Sunxiuqinia sp. A32. Next base: position 19,649 of record NZ_JBQYLI010000024.1, on the reverse strand, counting down.
CCATCATTCTCTAGTAACAACGGATACTGTAAAATTAATTCTTCAGCAGTTCCATTAGCTGAAACAATATCCAGATCACCATCATTGTCAAAATCAAAAAGTGCTGTTCCCCAACTTCCTTTGCCTGCAAAAGTCTTTGCTACACCACTTTCCTCAACAATATCAGTATATAAACCATTACCCAAATTGCGATAAAACGCACCATACTTCAAATCAGACACCAACACATCCACAAGTCCGTCACCATCAATATCACCCAATGTGCCGTCCATTGAGCCAGTACCCTTTCCCTGGTTATTTGCGGCGATACCACTTTCAACACCGGCCTCTCTGAAAACTCCTTTTTCTTTCTTAAAAAGAAAGTTAAACTGATGATCATTGGCCTGCAGAATATCTAAATCCCCATCATCGTCCGCATCAAACACCGTAAGTCCCATACACTTGGAATCAGGATAAGCCAGGTTCTTCTTTTCAGTTACATCTATAAATGTCCCATCAGATTGCTGCTCATAAAACATGGACAACTGTCCTTTGTATTCAGAAGGGTGGGGCATCATTCCAGGAGTTTGTGTTGAAATATATTCCGGGTCAAAAGCAAGAAAATTACCGACCATCAAATCCAGTCTGCCATCCTTGTTTTCATCCCAGTATGCCACCCCGATGCTCCATTTTTCAAAACCATTTAGCTTTTTGGGGCCAACCAAACCAAGCGTATTGGCAATATCAGTGAAAGTTCCATCTCCATTGTTGCGGTAAAAAACATTTGGTCCGTAATTCAGAAGGAACAAATCTTCATCACCGTCGTTATCGTAATCAATCGCACCTGCGGCCATACTCCAGTGACGATCATCAACACCAGCCTTTTCGGTTACATCTGTAAATGTTCCATCACCATTATTATGATATAACTTATTGCTTGAATTTTGATATTTAATTCCGTCTTTATCGGATATCCCCTCCAAATAAGTCCCATTCATTAAGTAAAGATCCATCCAGCCATCACCATTGTAATCAAAAATAGTAATACCTGAACCACTACTCTCCAGAATATTTACATAGGAATCATCCCCAAAATTGTATTTAAAATCGACACCCGCTTTTGCAGCAACATCTTTAAACATGACCTTATTTTGCCCAAAAGCTGTTTGCAGACTGATAAACAAAGCAAAAAGAGCAATACTCAGAACTAATTTTCCTCTCATTTCTAATTCATATTTTTTAATACATTTCTATAATCCTCTCCATTAACCACCCGGGTATTGTATTCCTGATTATACTTTTTAAGCCCTTGATCGCTTGGATAAATATCTGTTTCAGATGGCGGATAACTTTTCATTCCATGGTACGGTAACGGAGCAACTGTTTGTCCCAAAGCTGTATTCAAGTCGCCGTCTTTCACCCAACCAACATTATGAATCAGGAAGTCCCTTTTCCAACCTGGCTTTAACTCAGGCAACTGGCTCGCATCGTAACTAACCGTTGTTTCATCCCCCGCATTCGAGATAATATACTTACTGTCCGATTCCATCAACAAGGGAAGCACATCCCCGTATCGGGTATAATTTCCAGTAAGGTCTCTCCACTTTGGTGCTGTATCAACATCGTAATAGTCAAACCAGTGAGGCCCATAACGACTCCCCTTTCGATAACTCCTGGAGAAACCGCGATAGTGGATATCTGCTTCAATAGGGTCTAAAGTAGTTGAAACAATTGGCTCATTGGATGAACAATCAGAGAAGAAGACCTCATCCCAATAAACTTCCATATTTGACCGGATTCGAATTCGGTGGTCTGAAGTCAAAAACTTATCGGTCAAATCTGCAATTACCATTTTATCTTTTCCCATCGGGAATCCCAGATAATCGATCACGGTCTCCCATTCCCCTTTTTCATTAATTACCTGCAAATGGGGAGGCAATACCTGAAGTTCGTTTGATTGAGCTATCGCGTAATTGATACTGGCATCAGTTGGGAAAATCCATCCGTACAAAAAGATATGTAGATTATCTAATTCCGCTACATTTCCCGGATCTAAAACCAAATCATGCATTTTTGTTACTCCCTGGTATTCATCAGGAATAAAACCCGACAAGTAATTATCATCTCTTTCTCTGATAATATCCAAAACATCTTTATCATCATTGTCAATCGCTGATACTGGGTTGAATTTATTTTTCACCTGATAGATTGCAGCACCAGGGAATGGGGGTGGTGTAAACTGTTCAGGAACGTATACATCAATATTTTCCGGATGATCTACTGCAACCAGACTTAACTTGTCAATATAAATAGTTTCCCAAAGTTCTGAAGTTACCTGAATAGTATATTTGCCATCCTGTGGCTTAATGACATCACCAGGTATTTTAATATAGTCATCAGATGCATCTGCAAAACCATATTTGGTCTCTCCTCCCATTATACCTAAAGGCATACCAAGGGCGCTTCTCCATATAATATCTTTCACAAATACATATTTCTCTCCATTCCACGCATACAAAAATGGACAAGACCCTTTTAATGTCTGTGCCTCAATTAAGTCCTGATCTGCATTCGGAAGGAAAATATTCTGAGGAACTCCGTTGGTCCAGGTAATCCGGATCACATCGGCCTGGGTTCTTTCCCCCAAACCAAAATGTACATTTGGGTCAGTCACAACCATTGTTTGATAAAGCTCGCCAGCCCGAATCTCAACCTTTGCACCAATACCAAAGTAATTATTTTTAGCGCTTCCTGTTCGGAGACCTACAAGCTTCATTTTCACATAGTGATTTATGTTTCCTCCATCATTTCTTAACAAGGATATCCCTCCATCAAAGCCCACGATTAGCAAATCCATATCACCGTCATCATTGTAATCAAATAGGGAAATTTGACGCCCTTCTTTCTTATTTCTAGGCAATAATGAAGAAACATCGGAGAATTTTCCCTCACCATCATTGTGATACAAGAAAATACCTCTTTCACCTGCTGTTTTTGATTTTCCTACTATTAAAATGTCCAGCAATCCATCATTATCGAAATCGAAGAATTCAGAATCATACGCCTTCATATTCATCGCTCCAAAAATGTCTTTTGATTCCTGAACCAACTGAAATTTATCACCCAGGTTTTTATAGAAGTTAAACACGGTTCCATTATTTTCAGCAACAAATAAATCTAGGAATCCATCGTTGTTATAATCTCCGACTGCCAGGGAACTTACACCACCAGTAACCTTCAGGCCAGCTTGTTCTGCAATATCCTCGAACCTACTTTGCCTCATATTTGAGTAAAATGCGATTCCTGACTTTTCATAGCCTACAATTAAGTCAATATCACCATCATCATCAAAATCTCCGAATGCAGACGCAGTTGCTCTATCACCATCACCTGCCAAATTCATTTGTTTGGCATAGCTGACAAATGTACCATCACCATTGTTTCTATATACCAGATTTTCACCGTTTGTTGTTTCAAATAAATCCAGGTCCCCATCGTGATCCAAATCAAAAAACACCGATTTTTCGCCCCCGGTTTTACTGCCAATTTCCGCATCGTCAGTTATATCTTCAAACACGCCTTTCTCAACATTTTTATATAATAGATCGCCATCCTCACGAGTAATGTATAGATCCAAAAAACCATCATTATCAAAGTCAATGAATTTGGCGGAAGTTTCTTTCCCTGAATGTGACATACCAACTTCATCAGCAATATCATTGAATCTGCCCATCTCATCATTAAACAAGAAATGTTTGTACGAATTAGAAGTTGCATCGTAACATCCGGCATAAATATCAATATCACCATCAGCATCGAAATCAGCAGTTTCAACATGTGTCTTAACTTTAGATTTATCGCTTTCGGTAGAATATTTAGAAATAATTTCCAAACCTGAAGACTTGGTGACATCCGTAAATTTTATCACCTCTAAAAGTGACTTATCACCCAAAGCCTGCAATTTGGATTGCTGATCATAAACAATCAACGGAAATCCCACAACCGCTCCTCCCGGACCTTTCAGTTCAGTCATTCCAGCCTGATAAGTAGATGTAACTTTCAGGTAATTGTGAAAGATGGTGAATTGAATAATTGCCTGATCTATTTCGTTCTTTTTGAGTAAAATTAGGGTTTGCTCGTAATAGCTTATGGCTTCTTTGGGAAATTCGGGAAATTGTTGCTTAATAGTTTCAAGTTGTTGTACTGCTTTATCCGCATCTCCATTTTTAATAAAAATATCTGTTAGATTCAGTTGAGGTACGATATTTCCTTCAGCAATATTAGCAAGTTTCTGTGTGTATTCCTGGTATTTTTCTCCGGAATCATCCTTATTATCTGTCGAATATATTTCAGCCAAATTATATAGTACTTTTACATTTTCAGGATCAAAACTATATGCTTCCTGCAATTGCTCAAGTGCCTTATCCTTTTCTTCTTTCATTAAATAGACATTCGCTAAAAGCAACCTGATATCCGCATCTTTTGAATCAATATCAATCGCTTCAAACAATTGCTCCTCAGCTTCATCGTATTTGCCCATTCTCAAATAGGTCAGCCCAAGGTTTGCATAACCCAGTTTCTCTTTGGGTGCCAATTCAATAAAGTTCTTAAATTCCTGTTCTGCTTCTTCCAGTTTAAACTCTTCCAGATAAGCCAGACCTAAAGTTTTAGATGTTAAAAGCTTTACCAATTTCTGTTTATTTTCTTCCTCGGAGTTTCCGCAAGAAAAAAGCAGACCTGCTGCAATAATAACCACTAAAAACAAGCAAATCTTTTTCATGTCTCTTTTTTTATTCGATTCAAATCAGACTGATCTTCTAAATTTATTCAACGGGACAAACACTATCAATATTCACAAATCCAATATCCCCGACACGATTACCTCTCTCATCAAACTTGAAATTACCTGTCACCCCATTCTTTTCTATTCTCATCACCTCTTCCTTTAGCTTATGCCTTTGCAGTGCTGAATTCTTAATAGCAGTTGCCAAAACATAAATACCATCGTAAGTATACGCTGCTTTAACACCAGGCAAGCAAGCAAATCTTTCCAAAAAATCATCATGGAATTTACGCCAATTCTGACTTTGAAAATCAATCGTAGTTATAAAGTTAGTTTTATCGGGCTTACTAACTTTAATTTCATCGAAAAAAATTTCACTCTGAGCAGAAAGAGTCAAGTAAAAATGATTTTGCTCAGATTTTGCATTTAAGATTTTATTGGTTCTTTCGGAATTGGAAGGAATATTTACAAATACGACTGCATAGTTTTCATCGCTATCCTGATTAACCAGCTTCTCAAAATCAGTAGAAAAGTCACCCGAATTAAACTGGATAACTTCAACGTCTTTAAACGAGTTTGATTTATTTTTGATTGCCCTGCAGGCAAACTTAGAATCATAAGATTCATCAGCAATCAAAATTATTTTTGTAATTCTTTTTTGATTTACAATTTCCTCTATTAATGCATCAGCCTGCTGATTGTAGTTTGGCACACAACTGAAGTACCATGGCACAAATGCCTGTGATAATGTTGGATCGCCGGACCATGCAGACAAATAGACAACTCTCGCTTTTGCTGAAACCTGTTCTACCAAGTGGGCATTTCTCCCATCATGAGATCCCAAAATAGCCCAAACATGATCGTTAAAAATCATGTTTACCGCTTTAGTTCCTCCAATGCCCCAAGGCCCTTCCATTGACTGAATGACTACCTTCAATGGATGTCCCTGAATTCCACCTTTACCATTAATTTGCTCACAAGCCAGCTCTGCTCCTTGTATTGCTCCCTTCCATTTATGATCCTGTACCAACAAGCCCAACTTAATGGTGTCATTTTTACCAATTTCATGCTCTCCCGCATAAAGAAAATTGATATTTACAAGTAGCAATATGAAGTATACAAAGCCAATATATTTTGCAACAAACAATCCCATTAAAACGCTCCAAAAAGTTTGGTGATCTCAATTGAACCTAACTAATTTACAACAAAGAATCAATATCCTGCGATACTTTTTGAATGTCTTCTTTTCTCCATTGGTGGAGTTTCAAAAAACTGAAATTTCCCGTTTTCTACTTTTGACATCCAAATATCTCCAATATCATTCCAGCTACCATCAAAAATAATCTCTCCAGTTACCCCTTTGTACCCCTGATATGTTTTCATATCAGTAAGTAAATCACGAATAAGCACCCTATTTAACCCAGCTTTGAGAACTGATTTAATAATCATATTCATTCCATCATAGGCATGAGCCGCAAACACATCCGGTTCAATTCCAAATCGCTGTCTGTAGCCAGCCTGAAATTTCTTTAATTCAGGTAGATCTGCACTGGGATTATACTGACATGTTGAGATAATTCCATTTGCATTTGCTCCCGCTACTTCTAAGAATTTAGTTGACACTACCCTATCAGATGCATAGACAAGCTGTTTCAGTCCCATGCTACGTGCTTGGTTTAATATCAAAGCGGATTCTTTAGCATTTCCCCAAATAAGAATAGCATCAGGATTTGTCTTTTTAATATTCTCAAGCTGCATAGTAAAGTCAGTCTCCCCATCGTTATATCTTTCCTCGATTATAATTGGATGCCCCATGCGAACGGCTACACCCACAAATTCCATCACACCTACCCTTCCATAACGATTGTTTGCACGAATCACAGCAACACGATCGTGTCCCATCACATTATACATGTAGCTTGCCAACGCATAACCACTTTGTCTGTCATCACTAATCACACGAATCACCCAGGGAATATTAGTCTCGGTGAAAGTGGGATCCGGATCCCCCGTGTTGACATTAGCAATTTCACATTTTAATGTAGCTCTGATAGCAACATGAGAATTGATATCGTCAATGGTTCCTAACCACGCCCAAACTTTTTCATCATCCATTTTAATCACTTCATTTGCTGCAGCGCCCCACAACCCAACATCATTGTGAACCATTAACTTAAAAGGCAATCCCTTATAACCATCTCTTTTGTTTGCTTCCTCAATAGCCAAAGTTGCACCATTTAACATCTGTTCCCCTAAATCCTGAATGATTGATCCTTCCAACGGGCCAAGAAAGCCAATCCGAACCTCTGTCAAATCTGTTGGTTCAGGTTTTTCCCTACCAGCTCCATAAAACTCAATTGGTTCCAGAAAATGGTACTTATATGCCTTTTGAAAATTGTTGTACGGAAACACTTCATCTGGCGTTTTACCATACATCATTTTATCTTCCTGAGCTGACAATTTAATTATCGGCGATAAGATCAGGATTATTGTTAACCAAATCCAGAAGTTTTTTTTCATGAAGCATTGAGTTTAAAGTATTTCATCTTTTTTTTTCTAAATGGTTCAAATTACAGTATAAGATTGTCATTCGAACACCTCTATTCTGCTTTACAGATTGCATATACTTCCAATTCTACCAACAGCGTTTCCCAACAAAGTCTGGCTTGAATACCAGTACTTGCAGGAAGAGGATCCAGATTCATCCAACTAAAAAAGGTAGTACGTATTTTATTAAATTCTTCGTAATCCCTTTCAATATCACGCAAATAGTTAGTTGTCCTTACTACGTCGTGCCAACTCATTCCTTCTGCCTCCAATAAGGATGTAATATTCCGGTAAGTTCTCCAAAGCTGGGCTTTAAAATCGCCAATATGCTCCGGGTTACCATACTCGTTTACACTAGCAGTTCCTGAGATCAGTAGTACCTTATACCCTGCGAAATCTAACCTTAACGCTCTTGAAAACGAAGATGGTTTCTGATAATCATAGGCCTCATTTAAAACCTGCGGTACATGTACTACATGTTTTTCAATTGGAGGCCTTGTTTCGTGAACCGTAGGCGTTATAAAATCACTTATTGTATGTTCTTCTGATAATATTCCCAGTTTCTTCATCTCGACCTGCTCCCCGTCTGTCAATTTTGACAGGTCAATCAATACTTTTTCCATAAGATTAGTTTTTTTATTCGTTTATTCCTCATAGTTTATCCTTCATCAAAAAATCCTACTTCTGTAATTCTCCACGGCATACCCCATCAGATGTTGCAACCCAAATAAAATCACCCTCCGCGTCAACACCAATAGTGAAGTTATGTGAGATTGAAGGTGTCAATTTGATTTCGCTTTCCAGTTCACCTTCAATAATTATGGCTTCACCATTCTTATCTGATTCATTCTTCTTATAAGTCACCCAATTGGTTCCATCCGTACTACTTAAACCTCTATCTGTACAAATGAATACAACCGGACCTTCTGCCCTTATAAAATTGATGAAGTTGCTGGCAAGTCCACTATCATGATCAAAATAGCCTTTCCAATGCACCCCGTCGTAGCGACTTAGTCCAAAATAAGTAGAAACCCATAAAATTCCGTCAGCCCAGGAAGTTGTCGTCGTAATATCATGAACCACGCCATCATCCGGGAATAAATCAATTTCCATATTCCCATCAGGATCCACATAATCCCTGAACTTCTTTGTTTTCGTGTTATATTCAATTACGCCTCCACCCCATGCAGCAATGAAAATCTTCCCATCTCCTGCAGATACACCATAAGTCCATGGCTCGTGCATTGGCGCGTTCATTTCTGTGAAAATTTCCCATTGTTTGGTAAATGTATCGTAATGTCCTGCACCACCTCCTGTTGCTACCCAAACATCTCTGCCATAGCAGATTACAGAATAAACCAGGTCATTTGGCATTCCACTGTTAAACTGCGTAAAGTTTTCAAATTTTCCTGCTGACCATCTGGATAATCCACCCATAGTACCCAACCACACGTCACCTGTCTGCTCACTAACATCAATTGCAACAACCCCGTTATGAGCCAATCCATCCGCGGTCGTGTAAGTAGTCCACTTTTCGTCCTCATAAACACAGAGCCCATCGTGCGTTCCAACCAGTACGCGATCCCCGTCTATCCGCACAGCATAAGTTTTATTGGAGGGCAATCCATCTTTTTTTGTAAACGTCTTCCAATTTGCATAAACCGGCATCCTGCTATCCTCTGAAACGGCATTCCTTTCAGAAGACTCCAACTTCTGATCAGGCTTATTTTTCATTCCTGAAACATTCAAAGCCAAGCTCAGTGCAAAAAGTATGATTACATTAAACTTTATCATGATCTTATTAATTTGTTTCATATGATGGTTTTTTTTCATTTACTATAATCCGCTCAAGTTGTGGAGCACTCAATGATTTCAGATACTCTATCAAGTCATTTAGTTCAATTTTTGTTAAGTCATTAACATATCCATGGTCATCTTCACCTCCATAAATAGTCCAAATTTCCTCCAACGTTTCTGCACGTCCATCATGCAAATAAGGTGCTGAAGAGTAAATATTATTTAAATGAGGAGTATCAAACAGGATTGAATCATCTGAAACTGCAAGCGTCCCTACGTCTGCCAGTTCAAAATTTGAAAAATAGGGTGCTGGATGGCAGGTCACACACCTTCCGTTTTCTGGAATTGGCTTTCCATAATTATCAACACTCCGTTCAAAGATTTCTTTTCCTCTCAACTGTGAGTCTGTAAGTTTTCCATCCGGATTATACATTAGATTTGGCGGATACTTAATGCCCGTTTTAATGTATGCAACCAGTGCATCCAAATCCGGATAACTGAATTGCTCTGTGCGTGTAAGCACTGTTGAAAAACGTATTCCGTCTTGCTTGTAGACTGTTTGATTTTTCCCATTCCACTTGAAAGGGCCTGTCCCGGCAATCTCTCTCAATGACTGTGTGTTTGTCACATTCCTACCCATATCTTTACCTGCCATGTTGTAAACAAGCCCATCTTCATGCGTATCCGGGTGACAAGTATAACACGAGTATTGATATTGGAAAGTACCACCTGAGCTATTCAATATTCGACGTCCGCGTCTGGCAACTGTAATTCGTTTTGGGCCACCTAAATCAATTCCCCGAATGTACTCAAGTGAATTTGCATCAATAACACCAATCTCATCGGCCAATTGTTCCGCCACATACAACCATTTACCATCTGGTGATATTACAAGCCCTTTAGGATTTGATCCGGTTTTAATACGTTTCGACACAAACCTGCTACTAATTCCTAAATTATTGGCATATTTTTTTAAAAGATTAGGCGATGTGGATTCCAGTATTGACCGTATTGAATCAATTTCTATAACCGAAATAAAATCGGTGCCGGAACTTGACAGAAATGCTCTTTTACCATCAGGACTTACAACAATATCAAAAGGATCGGCGTAGTATGCATTAGGCTCATCAGCCAATAGTTGGTAAACAACCTCCTCCCCATCATCATCTTTACAAATAATACCGAAGCCATTAGTCATCATCCAACCACGTTCAACCTGAATCGTAGGAATCAGATTTTTGGGCCTAATCAAACTAACCAATGCCAAATCACCTGATGGAGTAAAATCGATATTCTCCATCATATATGCAGACTCAACTTTAAGCAACTTCTCTACAATTTTTCTTTTACCGGACACTTTGGCGAGTTCACTATACATAGGCTCGCCATATGGAATAATTTTAGCACGTCTGCTGGTTACATAAAGTCTGTCTCCATCTGGTGAAATTGCAACACCGGTGGGATTATTCCCCGTTGTAAGTCTTTTAATCTCCTCTGACTTTTCAAGATTAATTACAGATAAATCGGAACTAAATGAATTTGCAGCATAAAGAAACTTTCCATCTGCGCTCAAAGCTAAGCCAGCCGGCCCGTTTCCAGTTAAAAGAGTGTCAGATACAATATTTTCTACCAGATCAACAACAGATATGTTGTCTGCCCACTCGTTACTAACATAGGCTGTTTGTCCATCTTTTGACAAAACGATACTGTGAGGGTGTTCGCCAACCTTAATTTTATCCAAAACCTGATTTTGAGTGGCATCAACAATAATTAATTCTCCCGCATCCTGAGCCACTACATATAATTTTTGTCCATCATTAGAAACTGCCATGTTTATTGGTGAACAGTAATCTTCATTTATCAGCTTCGAAATAAAATTATCTCTTTGCGTGTATAGGTGGCAGGAAGTACAAAGTAAAGGATGATCTTCAACTGCAGTCTTTTGGTTAACATGCATCCTAGCTAATTTACGCCCGGGAAAGTAAATAATTAGTGTAATCAGAATGATTATTAGCAGCAATATTAATTTAGTCTTCCTCATAACTTTCGAATTCTCTTATCTGCCAAATTTTTATTTAACATGTTCCAAATCAATCGTTCCATGTGTGGTGCCCTGAATGGATGAACCGATCCGCACCGGGTCTTTCCGGATAGCCATCGGCTGCCTGTTGTCCGGGGCCTGTTCTCTGTCTTCATGACAACCGACACAACCACGACGCTCATTAGATCTTAAATAAATCCAACTACTTGGTCCATTGATAACTTTTCCATCTTTATCGAGTGTCTGCAACCGGAAAGGGGTGTTAGCATCAACTTTCAGATAAAACGAACCGTCGGGCTCAACAGCAACCTCACCTAAGCTGGAATTTAAACCTAGCACCTCCATCGTCACACCCAGAACCGGGTCTACCTGTTCTTCCATCTCATTGAGGTCTCCGCTGAAATTAATATCCTGGCACATGATCAGTCCGACTGATGCACTTTCTGTAATTTCGCTAGGTAACTTCCTCGGTCTTTCCCGCTTTTCAGCCCGGGTAATCTCGGTGATATCGTATTCTTCATCCCGGAAAATCAATTCTTCCGGTTTATTGGTAACCGGATTAAAACGGTATAAAGAATAACGATCAGAAGCTGAAGGCCTGTATGAAACCAGATATTCACCAATTTTCATCGGAAAAAATCCATACAATCCACCTGAAAAACCTCCAGACAAATCAGATACACTATGCAGTGGGCGACTATACTTTATGGATAAAAGGCTATTTTCCTGATCAGCGCCCCCATTTTCACAAAAAATGATTTTCCCATCTCCCGTTTCAAGAGGCCTACTTAACAATTCAGAACGGACTTTCCCTTTATAAAACATCTCTTGTTTTGAGCCATCGGGTCTCATCACCATAAACATCGACTCCTTAATTTCAGGATATTGTTGGCGGCTGATCGTCAACACCCGACCATCCATCAGAACAGTAGAAGCAAAATAGTTAGCCGGATTGTATGTTATTCGTTTCTCATTTGTTCCGTCGAGCTTGCAAGTAAAAAGAGCGTGACCTGACTTTAAAGAATCATTTTCCATTTTTTTACTGTACACAATCCTGTCTCCCGGTATATAAGCCGGATCTGTACAATCATCAGTCCCATCAGTAATTTGTCTCGATTTTAAATTGGAAAGATCCATTTCCCATATCTGCCACACATCCTTTTCCGTTTTTTTTGCAGAAAAAATCATACGGATACCAGTATAAGATACTTCGGGAGACCGGGCAGAAGAAAATTCTTTTGTAAGAACGACGGGTAATTCATCCTGTTCCTCAAGATCTATCGCAACAATTCGTGAAGCTAAAGGATACCTCCAATTTTTTCCACTTACAAAATCTGCCTCATCCTGACCTACAGGAACCTGGGTGCAAATAATCATCCCATCAATCGATGTCTGCTGACAGGAAAAAATAAAAATACACAATATGCCTACCCACAAGGATGTGAATAAAATACCAGTTACGTTTTTTTTCATAATGCCAAGTATTAGGATTCTGTTATCCTAAATATTTGATTCACTTTCACATTTTCAAATACCTGTGTTTTGCCTGATGGCCAAATAACCTCAATTTTATCGATCATCTGATCTTTGCCAAGTCCAAAATGGATCCGTGGATCATTCTGGGAAAGGTACCCGGTTGTACTCTTCTTCTGCGCAATCTGAACTTTTTCACCAGTTACAACCTTCACCCGACAGCCAATACCGTCCCAGTTACTTGTTGTTCCAACCAAGTCCAAAATGATCCAGTTATTATTGTTACCTTTGTTGTTCCTTAAAAATTTACCTTCGCTGTCCAGGTTCACAACATAGATATCCACATCCCCGTCGTTGTCGTAATCCCCCAAACAGGCGCCACGGCCAACAAATTCCTCTTCAAAGTATTTCCCAAGCCCAACCGAAACATCATCAAACTTCCCTTGTCCAAGATTTTCAAAAATCTGATCCTCCATCCCGTAAGCGTGCTTAAGTTCACCATTGGTTTTAAAGAGGTCTGCATCTCCATCATTGTCATAATCAAAAAATGATGAGGACCAGCCCACAAACTGGCCGGATGCTACAGAAATACCGGATACATAGGACTTATCACTAAAAATTCCATTCCCTAAGTTTTCATACAATGAGCAATAATTGTCATCGGAAATAAACATATCCAGTTTACCATCACTGTTAAAATCTGCAAAATCAACGGACATGCTTACCGTTGCCTCCCCAGCCTGGCTAAAACCGGTACCGGACATCGTACCTTTATCGGTAAAACTTTTTCCACCATCATTGTGCCACAGGTAATTCACCGTGTGGTCATTAGCTACGTAAACATCCACATAACCATCTTCATCATAATCTGCTGCGCCTACACCCATGGCCCTTCCATCCTCGTCCATAATACCCATCTGTTCGGTGACATCTTCAAAGGTTCCGTCTCCACGATTATGGTACAAAACATCTACCTGACTGTCATAGGCCAAAGGTCCCGGAAATCCATCCGGGGCATAATAATAGTTGTAATCAGGGTCAAAAGACAGGTAATTACCCACATAAAGATCCAGTAGCCCATCATTGTCATAATCAAACCACACCGCTCCTACGCTGCATTCATTCCCTCCTCCGACATTCGCTTTTTTAGTTACCTCACTGAATGAACCATTGCCATTATTCTTGTAAAGCGTATTGGATCCATAATTGCTTACATATATATCCGGGTAACCGTCATTGTTATAATCGCCAACAGTCACACCCATGCTGTACATCGGGCTGCCTACTTTCGCCTGATCAGTGACGTCCTCAAATGTCCCGTTCTGAAGATTATGGTATAATTTGTTCCCCGGTAAATGTTCCGGTTTTTCTGATTTACTAAAACCTTCAATCCAAGTACCGCTACAGACATACAAATCAATGAATCCGTCTTTGTCATAATCTAGAAAGGCTGCACCCCCACCAACTGACTCAACGATATTTTCCAAATGTTCGGATCCTATTGAATGAACAAAATCAAGACCAATAGCCCCTCCAATCTCTTGAAAAAAATCCTCTGTTGCTGCTGGCAACTTAAGCTGATTTTGTTTTTCTTCTGTCGAAGATTTACGCATTGGATTGCAACTAAAAAAAAGAAGTGTGATGACAAAAAATAAAGAAAAGTAAACGCACCGTCTCAACCTCTTATAAAATCCCATCTTATTAAATGCGAAAGCCATAGTTCGTTTTAGTTTTTTAGTATAAACCATTTCTATAATACGAATAATTCACAAACTGACTCTCGGACCAGAAAAGCCAATAATATTTATTCGAATATTTTATAGAAATGGTTCCCTTCTAAGACCAAAAATGATATTTAATCCCTACATTTTTTAAGACTTTTTTTACTTAAATTTTCCCATCTTACAAGATGTCTTCAATGCAGTGAATTCATTTACAACAACATAAAATGGGAAAATCATTTTGAACTAAGGTTTATTATTCTACCTGCTTAATACATGTAAATAACACGTTTACATCTCATTAAACGGAAGCCAAACTTTCATTTTACCAGCTTCTCGGTTATCCCATGCATTATATGGAATAAGAGTCAGGACGCCCTGCCCAGTATTTGTTTGAATTTTCTTCATCCCACTAAGAACTCCACTAGCATTCCTCACTTCAAATTTGTTTGAAGCATCCAAATTGATATCACCCCAGCTCAATTTAGCATTATCCATCTCCTCAATGCAATAAACCAATGGTCCTCTCTGAATAGCACGAGCTCCAACATTAGCTTTAACTCTTGGATCTGCTTCAACTATCTCAACTGGCATATCCATGTTTAAACTCACAGTATCACCTTTTTTCCAAACCTGCTTCAAACTCAGATAGCCTTTCACAACATTGGGTTGCTCGATGGGCTGCCCGTTCACCAATACCTGGTAGGAAGTACACCATCCGGGAATACGCAAATTCAGCTCAAATTCGCTTTCTTCTGCTGGGGATACTCTAAAATCAACCTTCCCTTCCCATGGGTAATTGGTTGATTGCTCCAAGATAACTTTCTTTCCACCAAATTCAATTTCAGATTCACTCTGGATATACAAATTTGCAAATACCTTGTCTTCACTGGCTGTATAGACATAATTTCCTACCGATGGTAAAAATCTGGAAATATTGCTGGGACAACATGCGCAACCAAACCAACGCTGGCGATGATGATCACCATCTGATTCCAACGGATTCACATAAAAGAAAAGGTCTCCCGAAAGCGAAACACCAGACAATACTCCATTATACATCGCTCTTTCCATAATATCTGCATAGAAAGACTCTCCTGTTAATAGATTCATCCGGTTGTTCCAGTACACCATCCCGATTGAAGCACAGGTTTCTGCATAAGCTTCTTTATTTGGCAAATCATAATCCTCAGTAAACCCTTCATTAGATTTTGAAGAGCCTATACCTCCTGTAATGTACATATTCCTTAAAACAACGTCTTCCCAAACGCGTTTCATCGCATCAATATACCCTTCATTTTTTGTTTCAGTTGCAACATCAGCCATCCCTGTAAATAGGTACATTGCCCTTACAGCATGCCCTTTAATATCGGTGATTTCAGATACCGGAACATCATCCTGACAATAACTGGCCCCGTGGAATCGGTCGCTATCCCAGATCGTACCTCTTCCATGGCCGTGTCCACGCTCCTGCAACAACCAATCTGAAAAATTCAGGTACTCTTTATTTTCAGTCAAATGATAAAGTTTTACTAAAGCTAGCTCAATTTCTTCATGACCAGTTACCCAATGTCTTTTCTCTGGACCGAAGGTATCCATCAGGTGATGAACAAATTTTTCGGCAACTTTAAGAAATGAATCCCTGCCAGTAGCACGGTTGTGAGCAATCGCAGCTTCAATCATATGACCGCCACAATACATCTCGTGCTTTTCCATATCTGTCCATTTCTCATCCGGATGGCTTAAGCTGTAATAAGTATTCAAATAGCCATCTTCTTCCTGAGCCTTGGCAATATAACCAATCCAGGTTTCCAACAGCGCTTCCAGCTCAGGATTAGGATTATTTATAAGAGAATAAGCCACCCCTTCCATTGCTTTATAGACATCGGAATCATCAAAAAAAATCCCCTCATGCTGACCTTTTTCAAGACCAGCTGCCCTCATAAAGTTGGATATTCTTTTAGTTGAGTCCTGCATCTGGGCGATACAAGTGCTTAGAGTTACTTTTGAGTGGGTTTTTAATCTACTTCCCCAAAAATCATCAGTAATTTTCACTGACGTAAAAGGCACTGACTGCCTTTGTTCCTGCGCTCTGATATTTACTCCGATTAGTAATACCAGTAAGGTCAAAACTGTAGTGATAAGGTTTAATTTCATGTGTAATTTAGTTTAATAAAATAAATGCTCTCTTAGGGATATACGCCGCTTGACAAAACGTCGCACTCCCTATCAAGAGAGACCTGATTTTTCTATTTTCCCCTACTTTCAGAATTCGATTTTTTCACCTCAACGATAGATATAAGTCACTGAAATTATATTTAAAATCTCTCACTAAACCCTATAAAAAAATAAACTCCACAACACCTTGCCAACAGAGCAACTGATTTTATAAAAATGCTACGTTTATTCATAATATTCCATTAAATACTCAAAATGAGTGATTTTTGATTCATCCTTTATGCCTCGATTTTTTGAAGAAAATAAGAATACACTAGTACCTCCTGGAAAATACCAGCAAAAAAAACCTTACTGAACGGGGAATGTATTTTAGAAAATATAACTGGGAATATCTTTTTCTCATATTTTGATAAAAGATATTTTATTTATGAACTTCTTCAGCAGAGTGAAACATCTATTACACTTAATCTGTTTTATTTCTTAATAGGAGAGAAAATATATAGATACCTATAACAATTCCAAGAAAATATCGGGACACCAGATTTGAACCTAGGATCTCGTTTTAAATCAATTACTGAGGTTTATATTTTTCAGGTATATAAAATATCAACTATTTATTATTTAAAACAAGGACTAGATCACAAATGAACGGATATAAAGAATCACATTTATAGTAAATAGTTCCGTTTAAAGTTTTCGCTGAGAAGATGCCACTGTGCCTCAAATATGCCTCAAAAAAAAAGGGTTTGTAATGACCTGCATTACAAACCCTTGAACCACTTTAAAAGTAGCGATAGGCGCGCTACTAATCCAACCATCACCAAACACTCACATTCAACACTTTAATCTACTTATCAATACTTTAATGACTTTTTCAAGGATTAATAAGAATCAATTACAACCATTAAAAATCAACTGCAAACAGCTTTAGTTTCTAATATATTTCTAAACAGAAAAAGAATTCGTATCTTTATATATTGCTATTTATTAAATGAATACGAATAATGTCAAGTTTCAATCTATTCCTACATAAGCCTTACGTTTCTAAAAAAAGAGACAAAAATGGCAATAAGATACTTTCAAAGGTAAAAACAAGGGTTTATTTATATATAATCTACAACAAAGAATACAAAGCAAGTTTTAAAACAGAATTTGAGGTTATTCCAATTCAATGGAACTTTGACAAACAACGCCTCAAACATCAAGTAGCAGGTGCTGTAGTAATAAATAATCGCATCGATAGATTCCTAAAAGATATTGAACTGCAATACAATTCAATAAGAAATGATTTTCCAGATATGGAATTCAAGGAAATAATGCAAAACATTAAAGAGTTTATTAAATATGAAATTTCACCCTGCTACGCTAAAGAAAACAAAACCTTTTTTGAAGTATTTGAAACGTTTATTGATGATAAAAGTGAAAATGTTTCTCACTTAACCGTAAAAAAATATGAAACTGTTAAACGCAGTCTGAAAAACTATGACCCTAGTCTTACCTTTAGTCGAATCAATCAGAGTTATTACAATGATTACATTAAGCATCTGCGTCAACAAAAACCAACGGGAAGACAAAAGACACGAAACGAAGGCAACCAAAAAGGACTACTGAATGATTCAATTGGGAAATATATAGAGGTTCTTAAAAACTTTATGAGATGGGCTTATGAGAACAACTATTCGAAAAATACCAACTTTCAAAAAGCTTGGTTTAAAGTCAACCAACGCTCCAAGAAGCAGCAAGAATTAGGTAAAAATGACATTATCACTTTATCTGAATCCGAACTGATGAAGTTTTACAACTTTGACTTTTCTGGAATAAAACGCTTAGAACGTGTTAAAGATGTATTTTGCTTTATGTGCTTCACCTTACAACGATGGAGCGATACTAAACAATTCAATAAAGAACAAATTACACAAGTGGAATTTGATGGGCAACAAGTCACCGCATGGCATTTTAACCAATACAAAACGGGCAAAGAAATTATTGTACCATTTATTGGCTATTTAGCTAATGCTTTTGATATTCTTCAAAAATACGACTACATATTACCAATTATCAGTGAGCAGAATTATAATAAATATTTAAAAGAAGCTTGTAAAGTTGCAGGTCTGAATAGAGAATGTACTTTTCGCAGATTTATTGGCCAAAAAGAAATATTAGAAACTAAACCACTATCTCAATTTGTATCTTCCCATACTGGAAGGCGAACTGGAATCACAATTCTTTTAAACGATTATGAATTACCCACTCATTTTGTGAGAGACTTATCTGGTCATAGTGATTTAAAAACGCTTGACAAGTACCTAAATAAAAGCAAAAAATCTTTAATAAACAGTTTGCAGAAACATACAACGGAGAGAAAAATTGCAACCTTAAAAATCGCCAGATAATGGATGACGTCAAATCATATAAAACAAATAAGAAGCGTTTTTTCACCAGGTTACAATTTAGGTGTGGTACATATCGTTTTTTTGGGAAGTATAATAATGCAATCGATGAAGCTCTCAAAAACATTAAAACAATAGACGAATTTAGGAATAATAATATGCCTGAATTAACCCTATTTACAACCTTCTATGCACGAAAAGTGCAAGGCGCTATAAAAAATAGCACCATAAATCCTTCCAAGTTGGATTCTAAAAAAGCCCGCGAAAATAATCAATTGGTTGATTTTCTCAATAGATATAGAAGTAATCCTGTCGGTAAAATAGATAGCTATACATCAGGAAAAATTCGAAAAAAGCTGAGAACAACTTACCCTATTGACAAAATTACTTTTCATGAAAAAAGCACAAATGATAAAGTATCTATAAATAACTTTGATCTAATACCGAAAATAATCTTTGTTTTAATAGACTCTGAGGAGTTTGATGACAAATTGAAAGAGTTTACTAATTCTAAACGTAGTAGTTCTTATTATGTAGAATTATACAAATCATTAGCACCTGTAAGTCTTCAGCCTAATTTGAACTTTTATGGGTTATTAAATTAAGAGATGGTTTTCTTAATTTAATAACCCATAAAAGTTCAAATTAGGCTGAAGACTTACAACATCTCGAACGAGTTTCAGAAGTTTATCGACGACAACGATATGAAACATGTTCGTGGAGCGCCGTATCATCCGCAA
>NZ_JBQYLI010000023.1:0-82947 GCF_052690465.1 Sunxiuqinia sp. A32 | reverse complement strand
ACATAAAATTTTCAAACCTGAAAAGTATCTCTTAAATTTAGATCAAAATGTGTCCAAATGCATTTGAAGTCAAACAGCATACCTAATTTAAATAGGAGAACGGATATACAATTTGAGAATGCGGAAATTATAAAGTTAAATCTTGGGCCTGGACCGAATTGGAAAAAACCAGACAAACACTGGCTAAGCGTAGATGTAGATCCCGGGTTAGGAGATATAATTGTAAACTTCCAGGACTGCGAAACTATTCCATTAAAAACCAATTCTGTCGATTGTATTTATGGCTCTCATGTATTTGAACACATGAGTATTTTTAAAACACCATTAATATTCAAAGAACTATACAGAGTTTTAAAGAAAGATGGTATTATAAGACTAATACTCCCTGATGCTGAAAAGAGTATAATGGAATATATAAATAGAAATGAAGAATTTGAATTATTTAAAAGGAGAAGGGAAAGAGCAAAGAAGGTTTACAAAAAGGATTACACAATTTTTGAATGTATGAGAGAAGATTTCTTATCTCCAAGTGGACAAATTGGACTTTTAGGTGCAAACTCACTTGCTCATCAGAATGCATGGGATTTTGAAACAATTCAGTCAGATTTAATATTAGCAGGTTTTAAAATCGATAATATTTACAAAATGGATTTTCAAAAAAGTAACAGAGATGATTTTTTATTTGAAGGAACCTATCCATCAGAAGCAAATGAAGATTATCGGTCCTTATATATTGAGGCGATAAAATGATAGATTAGTCTGTTCCAAATTTTACAACATATGTTATTCTTTATTGGCTCACTATTTAATTCTTTTCGATAATCAAAAAGAAAAGGATCGCAGCCAAATAAAATTAAACGAATTTAGGCGGAAACCTGCGGGTACTTCAACAACAGTCCCCAACGGAAATCCACCAATTCGCTCTCGACGGTTTAGCTAATAAAGCTAAATATTTACCTCCATTAAACTTTGCAAACAATCTGCTAAGAAGCATAACGGACTAAATTCCTTGAACTTAAAAATTTTCCATAGCTGCGACTGCACAAAAAAGCTATTAGGCGAAATTGATTACACGGAATTATAGGAAAAATGAAAACCTGTCAATTGGGAAACCGTATGAACGTAATACCAAGAAGTATAAAAAGATCATTAGTATTAGTAAAAACTAAAGCATAAAGTGTCATCAACTAATCAAAACAGGTATATCATGAAAAAGAAGCAAACAGTGATTCTAACAGTAATCCTATCAATTTTCACGTTAAATATTTGGGCACAAGACTGGCCTCAGTATCTGGGTCCGGATCGAAACAGTATGTCCCCTCAAAAAGAAATTATGAGAACCTGGCCTGATAGTGGCCCAGAGGTAGTTTGGTCTGTTGATGTAGGAATCGGCTTTGGTGGTCCGGTTGTGAAAGATGGCAAGGTTTACTTATTAGACCGTGATGATTACGATGGTGATATTATGCGTTGCTTTGAACTTGCAAGCGGAAAAGAGCTATGGAAATACAGCTACAACGCTCCTGGAAGCGTCATGTTTCCCGGTTCTCGGAGTGTACCTATCGTAGATGACAATCAGGTATACTCATGTGGACCATATGGTGATTTGTACTGTTTCAATATAAAAACACAGAAACCTGTTTGGAATAAAAATGTCTGGACCGATTTCGGGGGAGAAAAAATTCCGATGTGGGCAATCGTACAGTGCCCATTGATATATGGCGAACTACTAATTCTTGCATCTCAAGCACCTGAAGCCGGAATAGTAGCCTATGACAAACTCACAGGTGATGTAAAATGGAAAACTCCCTCCTTGGGTACTGTAGGTTATGTAAGCCCGGCAATTGTGAATATTGATGACAATGAACAAGTGGTCATGATCACTGCATCCGATCGCAGAGGAGGAAGTATGGGGAATGTGGTGGGGATTGAGCCATTAACAGGTGAAATCCTTTGGAAATACACAAACTGGAATTGCCACATTCCAGTACCAAGTGCGGTGGACGCTGGCGAAAACAGAATACTAATTGCCGGTGGTTACGAATTGGGAGCCACCTTGATCAAGGTAAAGAAACAGACCAATGGGACCTATTCCACGACAGAGCTTTTCACAACTGAAGAATTTGGCGACCAAACCAAGACACCTTTATTTTACGAAAATCATTTCTATGCGGAATACGGAACCAATAGCCGACGAGATGGCATGGTATGTATGAGTCTTGATGGTGAAATAATGTGGAAAACAAAACGCAATCCTGACTTCAACAAGGGCAGCATGATTTTGGCAGATGGGCTTATTCTTGCAACAGACGGGTTCAATTCTCTATATTTAATTGAACCGGATCCATCAGGTTTTAAGCAATTAGCCTCAGCAGAACTACTGAAAACAAAAAGTACTGGAGAAGAAGGTTCAAGTGATTCGCAAGGTGGTGGTAAAATACAGAACTGGGCACCTATTGCGTTGGCTGATGGGAAGCTCTTAATCCGCAATCAAAGCCAAATGTTGTGCGTAAAAGTTGCGAAATAGAAAATTCTTTTGAACTAAAGCATTTCAATATATAATCGGGAACCTGCATCAAAACAAACGGCAGACTTATAAATAATTCAAATAATCATGCCTTCTTAACTTTTCCAGAGGTGAAACGTTAGATAAGGTTGTTATAAATCAAGTAGTGCCAAGCTCAGTTCTCAAGCGGATCAACCACTGGTTTGCCACTAGCAAAAAAATCGTATTTTTGATTTTGTGCTGCGAACATACTAACTAAAGGCTAAAGGAATGAAGACGATTGTAGAACTTTTTGAAACCAGTGTAGGCAAATACCCCGATAACATTTACTTATGGGAAAAACAAGATGGTGAGTTTAAAGGACGAACCTATAAAAAAACCCATGAAGATGTGCTCAACTTTGCCGCTGGACTGCTCGCTTTAGGCATTAACAAAGGGGATCGCATCGGACTGGTTTCTGAAGGCCGTGATTACTGGATAATTGGTGAACTGGGCATTTTATATGCCGGCGCTATCAATGTTCCACTATCGGTAAAGCTGGATGCAAAAAGCGAATTGAAATTCCGTTTAAGCCACTCAGGAGCAAGAATGGTGATTGTTTCTGCCGGGCAGGCTGAAAAAATTGAAAGCATCCGAGAGGAGCTTCCGGAACTGGAGAAGGTCATTTACATGGATGGCAAAGATAATCCCGGAGAGAATGACATCAATTATTCGGACATTCTTGAAGCCGGTAAAAAGCTGAATGCAGAGAACCCAAAAAAACTGGAAACTGTGTACAAAGCTATCGAACCAAATGATCTGGCTAATATTTCATACACATCGGGAACCACTGCCGATCCCAAGGGTATTATGCTTTCGCATTTAAATTATGCAGCTAACGTGATTCAGGGCAACACCCTAATGGAAATTACAGAGGACTGGAAGTCGCTGATTATTTTACCCTGGGACCATGCGTTTGCTCATACGGCAGCTTTATATTGCCTCATGTATAACGGCGCCAGCATTGCATCGCTAGAAATAGGCCGAACACCAATGGAAACCTTAAAGAACATTCCTAAAAATATTAAGGAAATCAAGCCTCACGTTATGATGAGCGTTCCTGCTTTGGCTAAAAACTTCCGTAAAGGAATTGAAGGTAATATTCGACAAAAAGGTAAAACCATTGAAAAGCTGTTTAATCATGCATTAAAAATCGCTTATAAATACAATGGCCATGGCCATGATCGTGGAAAAGGATTACGATTCATTTACAAACCATTACTTGCTATTTACGATAAAATTCTCTTCTCAAAAATCCGGGAAGGTTTTGGTGGAAACATTAAACTTTTCATTGGCGGTGGAGCTTTACTTGATATTGAGCTACAGCGTTTCTTCTATGCCATTGGAATGCCAATGTGCCAGGGTTATGGTCTTTCAGAGGCTGCTCCTGTAATTTCATCCAATGCTTTACATGCCATTAAATTTGGCTCGTCTGGCAAGTTGGTCAAATACATGGAACTTAAAATTGTTGATGATGAAGGGAAAGAATTACCCACCGGACAGAAAGGTGAAATCATTGTAAAAGGTGACAATGTAATGCTTGGATATTGGAACAATCCAACAGCAACCGCTGACACCATTAAAGATGGATGGCTTCATACTGGTGATATGGGCTATATGGATCAAGATGGATTCCTTTATGTTTTAGGCCGTTTTAAAAGTTTATTGATCGGAAATGATGGTGAGAAGTACAGTCCGGAAGGAATTGAAGAAGCACTGGTTGACCAATCGCAATTGATTGATCAATGCATGCTCTACAATAACCAGAATCCATATACTTCAGGAATGATTGTGCCCAATGTAGCGGCCATCAACCGTTTGCTTGAAAGCAAAGGAATAAAACCGGGAACAAATGAAGCCAATAAAGAAAGTCTCCGTTTGATTCAACAGGAAGTCGATAAATATAAGTCTGGTGGCGAATTTGAAAACATGTTTCCGGAACGCTGGCTACCGGCAACGATAGTTGTTCTGCCAGAAGCCTTCACCGAACAAAATCATTTGCTGAACTCCACGATGAAGATGGTCCGTGACAAAATCACAACATACTTTGCCAACGAGCTGGAATTCCTGTATTCTCCGGAAGCAAAGAATATTGTGAATGAGCTTAATTTGGAATCCATTAAAAAGTGGAATAGCTAGTCAAGTTGCCGGTTACAGGTTGCGAGTCTTGGCATTAAAATTCAAACTATTATTTTTTAGTTCTATTTGAACATGATTCATTGATAATGGAAGATTCGGTAATCAAGTAACTTTCTGCTATTTACTTTCTCCTAAGTATTACCATAGTCGCTCCGTAACCATACTCCTGAAAACTAGCATCCTGAAATGGATATTGCTTGTATTTATGGGAAAGTTCACGGCGTAATTCATTTTTTAATGTGCCATTTCCCATTCCATGAATAAAAACTACTTTTCGCGCATTTCCTTTGATTGCTGCCTCCATTTGTTCCCGGAACTTATCCATTTGTACCTGAAGCATATCAGCATTCGACAAACCACGAGTATCATCAAGTAATTCATGAATATGAAGATCAACCTCGACTACATCAGTTTTTTGCTCGACCTTTTTTACAGTTCTTGCCCGCTCTTTCCCCCTAACAACCTTCTTCGTTTCACTTTTCGTTAATGCTTCAACTGCTTGTTCCAATTCAGATTCATTCAGTTTGAATAGCATAGCTTTATTTCTAAAGAAATCCGACTTTGTGAAACTACCTGCTTTATAAAAACGAACCGGATTGACTTTAATCTGTCTGGTAACCGGTTTTTCCATTCGTGAAGCTTTATCCTTGTAAAAAATCAATTGAAAGCAAAATTCCGGCAAATCAGCAATTTCAACCTGTAAGATTGCTCCGATTAATAACTTCGTATTAGGTTCCAGTTTTCCAGCTTCCCGGGTCTCAAAATCACCTTTTTTGAGATGGCTGTAATGATACAACAAAAAGAAATTGCAATCGTTGATCAGGTAGATATTGATCGCTCCATCCAACGGATTCCGTTCATTATCCGGAACAAATGCCAATTGAAAATTAGGTTCATCATTTCCCTCTACCAGAACAATTTCATCCTCTTCAGGCTCCGGTTCCGGCTCAACTACTTTTCTGGGTTTTGCCTGCTGTACAAAATCCTGAACAGACGGACTTTCCATTTTTATTGGTTGATCACCGGCCAAAATAATTTCCGAAGCCACAACCGGAATTTCAAAACCATCTTCATTTTCTACATGAACCATATTTTGTGTAATGACCTTGGTAATGACACCACCACCAACATCATTTAAGAACTTTACCTTATCTCCAACTTTAAACATATCACTGATTTTTGCCCAAAAATACAAACTATTTTAACGGCTACCATTTATTATTTAATTTTGCAGCCCATGAGTGATAAAGAAACTACAAAAGCTGTTTTGAATTTGAGTGCGCAGGCACTTGATTATGAATTACCTGACGAACGAATTGCAAAATATCCACTGGCAAATCGCGATGAATCAAAATTATTGGTTTGGAAGAATGGAAACATTGCCGACTCCATTTTTAATTCGCTCAGTGAACTTTTACCAGAAAATAGCTTGTTGGTTTTTAATAATACCAAAGTAATTCGTGCAAGACTGCAATTTCAAAAGCAAACCGGTGCACGAATTGAAATTTTTTGTTTGGATCCACTCGAGCCGGCAGACTACCAAATCAGTTTTCAACAAACGGAATCCTGTACATGGAATTGCATGGTTGGAAACCTGAAAAAATGGAAACAGGAAGTTTTACAAAAAGAAATTGAGGTTGATGGAGAAGCGGTTATTTTGAAAGCTGAAAAACTCTTGCAGGCTGACGGAAATGTACAAGTAAAATTTAGCTGGAACAGTTCAAAGGCAGAATTTGCCAGCATCATAGAAGCAGCAGGAATATTGCCAATCCCACCCTATTTGAACCGGGAAACAGAGGAAGATGATCTGGAACGTTATCAAACCATCTATTCCAAAATTAAAGGCTCAGTTGCTGCTCCCACTGCCGGACTGCATTTTACAGACAGGGTGTTTGACTCGCTAAAATCAAAAAATATTGAATGTGCTGAAGTTACCCTCCATGTTGGTGCAGGCACTTTTAAACCTGTAAAATCTGCAACGATTGCTGACCATGAAATGCATGCAGAACAAATTATTGTTACCCGTGAGTTTATTGAAAAGTTGATTCAACATTCCAATCATTTAATTGCGGTTGGAACAACTTCTATTCGCACATTGGAAAGCCTTTATTGGTTGGGTGTTCAACTTCTCAAACACCCCGATGCTTTTCCTCACGAATTAAAAGTCAATCAATGGGCTCCCTATCAGAATGAGGACAAAATTCCAGCAAAACAAGCCCTAATTAGCCTGCTCGATTATTTAAGTAAAAACCAACTTTCATTCTTGATTGCTTCCACAAAAATCATAATTGTTCCAGGTTACGAATTTCAGATTGTGGATGGAATGCTAACTAACTTTCACCAACCACAAAGCACCTTGTTGTTACTAATCTCTGCTTTCCTTGGAGATGATTGGAAACGAGTATACCAACATGCGCTGGATCACGATTACCGCTTCCTGAGCTACGGGGACAGCAATCTGTACTTAAAGTAGGCAAATATCCATTAATTGACATTTATCCGAAGTAGAAACATGTCTTGGAGGAATACGTAAAATGAGCGTATTCACCATAACTAAAAACCAAGACATCATGAAAAACTTTCTACTTTCAATCCTGTGCTTTTTTTGTTTAAGCAACATCAATGCACAATCGTTAATCGCGGTTCCTGAGATTACACCAGAACAAGAAAAAGAAGTTTTATACAATCATGTCATCGCTTACTTTGCAACAGGCATAACCTTTGCAAAAGCTGAGGGAACATCTGCAAAAGAATACGGCGAATACATTGGAAATCAATTTAAAGTTTTCTGGAACCCTACTGATGGATTTGCCTTTTTTGCGAATCAAATAATGTTCATTTTAAAAGGAGTGAATCCATATAGCGATATGCAAATTGTAGAGCAGAACGATAAAGTGATTCGCTTCAAGATGAAAAATATCGGTATGCTATTTCAGAATGGAAATATGTATGGTATAAGCTTTAATGATTTTTTGGAAGCCTCAGATGGCATACTCACTACCCTCGCAAATTACATGAATACCAAATTCAGCTATCAAATGATTGATAATAATACTTGGTACGAAGTAACGCTGCAAGCAAAATGATAACTTAAATTCAATAAACAAAGCATATTATTTCACTATTTTAGCAGATAAAAAATCAAACTCATGGAAATACGAGAATTAACTTCAGAAGAAATTCTCCCTACGGATGAAATAGTATTTAGCATTATTGGCGACAAAGAAGTAATTTGGGAACAAACGTTTTCATATTTAAATAAAATCAGTAGCGATATTACTCTACATTGGAACTATTATAAGGATGGCAAAGTTTGGATGCTTAAAACTCTTCGGAAAAAGAAGACATTATTTTGGATCAGACTACTGAACAGCACCTTTAGAATAGCATTCTGGTTTGCGGAGAAATATGAGAAGGAAATCACTAAAAGTGATTTATCTGAAAAATTAAAGCACGATTATCTTAACGCACAAGCGTTCAACCGATCACGCTGCATCTATATTGATGTTGAAAGCTCAGATGATCTTGAAGAAATTAAAAAACTGATTGATCTTAAATTGAAACTTAAATAGATTATTTAGCCAGCTATAATTTCTATTTTTCGTGATGTTAATGCGTGTTCATCGCATTTTGAATTGCCCAATCCGGAAAAACTGAAAAGTCAATTTGAAAAACAACAACTCCCCAAAAATACATGAAGCATGTAATTAGGGTGATGGCAATTATATTTAGGAAGATACCAGCTTTTGCCATATCCCACATGGAGATTCGTTCGCTTCCAAAAACAATGGCATTAGGAGGTGTTGCGATGGGAAACATGAACGCCATCGAGCCTGCCAACGTAATTGGTATCATTACTAACAATGGATTAATTTGAATTTGAACTGCCACACCTGCCACCACTGGAAGTAACATTTCAGTTGTTGCCGTATTGGATGTAAACTCAGTTAAGCCGGTCATTACAGCAGCCATTAGTCCAACCAGTGAAAATGATGAAAGCTGACCTGCACTCGCTAATTGCTCTCCAATGTATGTTGATAATCCTGAAGCTACAAAAGCCTGAGCTAAAGCAAAACCACCTCCAAAAAGCAAAACAATTCGCCAGGGGATTCTCCTTGCTGTTTCCCAATCCACAAGGCCTTTTCGCTTCTTAGAAGAGGGTGTGATAAAAAGAATAAATGCGATGAAGATGGCAACTGTGCCATCATTAATATACTCGGGAACAGGTAAAATTTCACTCCATCCGGGAATAGAAAAATTTCCTATTTCAAGGCTTTTGCGAGATACCCACAGAAGAACCAAAACAACAAAAATGACTAAAACTCTTTTTTGTTCTGTAGTCATGCTTCCCAGCTTGCGATATTCTCCCCGAAAGAAGCGTTTCTCCAATTTCTTAAATCCTTTCTTTGGACGAAACATTAAATACAAAAGCACATTAGCCGCGGCAAACATCACAACAACCAGGGGCAAAGCAAAAATCAACCACTCACCAAAAGAGATTTCAGGGCCTTCCGGAAATATAATATTGAAAATCCGAACCAATGATAAATTGGGTGGTGTTCCAACCAAAGTTGCTACTCCGCCAATGGAACAGGCATAAGCAATTCCAATTAATATGGCAACATTTAACGATTTGGTTTTCTCTTCACCATGAAATTTATCTAATTGATTGGAAACGGAAAGCGCAATAGGAAGCATCATCATGGCTGTCGCTGTATTAGACATCCACATGGATAAAAATGCTGAAGCCAGCATAAATCCGAATATAATCATGAAAGGGGCCCCTCCTACTTTTGAAAGAATCCAAAGAGCTATTCGGCGATGTAATTCCCACCGTTCCATTGCCAAGGCCATAACAAACCCACCAATGAACAAGAAAATAACATAATTAATATAGGCATTGGATACATCTTTACCATCCATAACGCCCATAATTGGAAACAATACAATCGGGAGCAAAGAAGTCACCGCGATGGGTATGGCTTCTGTCACCCACCATAAAGCCATTAAAACGGCAACAGCAGCAGTAAATGTAACTTGAGGATGCCCGGGTTGAAGGTTCAAACCAAAAACCATTGCGAAAAATATCACAACTCCTGCAATTAAAATCTTGTGATTGACAAGGGTGGCAAACTGCTTTCCTTCAGCCATAATCTGGTTTTTGGTAATTAGTTAATCGTGATTTTTTGAATTCTGAACATTGTTTCAAACAGAATAATTTTTGAAAAGTTCATATTGATCCCGAAATCAACTATGAAACAAAAAAGAAGCTCCAATAGAAAATAATTTTGTTAGGTATCAATATTACAGAAAACTAGTTCCAATAAAATTTGGATAAAAAACACATAATATATATGAAAATTTTCGATTCAAACTTGTGACAATTCTATCGAATAATATAGGTAAAGAAAATATTAGCAGCCAATTTAACTATCTAAATATTATAAATTTATTATATTTAATATTTTATCAAAAAATTAAATTTCCAGCCCAATGATCGACTACTCGCTTATTAATCTTAAACTTAGCAACCACAGAAAAAATCCTTCAAGCTATCTTGATTTATCCAACCTTGAAATTGAAATTATCCCTGAAGAAGTATTTAATATCTCAAACGTTACACATTTAAATTTAAGTGACAACCATATAAAAGTAATTCCATCAAAAATATGTAACTTAAAAAAAATTGAAATCTTAGATTTGTCTTGCAATGATCTCACAGAGCTGCCGAATGAAATATATAAACTTATAAGTTTAAAAGAATTATATTTATATGGCAACCATTTATTCAATTTACCGGAAACAATAGGAAAATTAACTAATCTAAGAAAACTAGGAGTAAGAAAAAATCAATTAAAAGTTTTACCTGAATCCATCGGAGACTTAATAAATATTGAAGGAATTGACATTAGCGACAACTCATTAACTGAACTACCTATATCTATTGCTTTTTTACCAAAATTAAAAGAGCTTATTTTAAAATTTAATCCTTTTCAGGTTCCTTCCATTGAAATCATTTCACAGGGCTTACCAGCAATTAAAAATTATTTTATTTCCTTAAAATATTCCGAGGGTATAAGACTAAATGAAGCAAAATTACTCATTGTTGGTGAAGGAGGTGTTGGTAAAACATCATTAATGAAATGCTTGACAGACGACAATTTTTTATTTAATCATAACAAAATAAATTCAACTGAAGGTATTGATATAGGCAGAATTAATTTAGGTGGAGACGACTCAAACTCCTTCCATCTCAACATTTGGGATTTTGGAGGTCAAGAAATTTATCATTCAACACATCAATTTTTTTTAACTCGTAGATCTCTCTACATATTAGTATGGGAAGCCCGCAAGGATTTTCACATGACTTTTGATTATTGGTTAAACATCGTCAACCTATTAAGCAATAAATCACCAATAATCCTCGTCCTAAACAAAGTAGATGAAAGAATTAGAGAGATCGACGAAATAACACTCGCCAAAAGATTTCCTAATATCGTCTATTTTTCAAAGGTTAGTGTTAAAACTAACCAAGGAATTTTAGATCTAAAAGATCAAATTAAAAAAGAAATTAGAAAGTTGCCATCTGTTGGTGATATCTTGCCATTAAAATGGATAGAAATAAGAAATTATTTACAAAAAATAGACAAAAACTACATTAGTTATGATGAATACATCGCAATATGTAAAGAATTCGATTTAAATAAGGAAAAAGCAAACTACTTAAGCAGATATTTTCATGACTTGGGAGTCTTCCTAAACTTTTGTGACAATCAAATATTAAAAGATATCATATTTCTAAAACCAGAATGGGCGACAAATGCAGTTTACAACCTATTGGATAGAAAAGAAATATTACTAAATAAAGGTCAATTCTATTTCAGTGATTTAAAAACAATATGGTATAATTATCCTTTTGATACGCATATTGCGTTACTTGAATTATTAAATAAATTTGAACTTTGCTTTAAAATTCCAGATACAAATAAGTACATTATTCCAGAATTACTCTCTGTATCACAACCACAAATAGATGTCGATTTCAGTGATGGATTTATATTTGAATATAGATACAATTTTATGCCTTCTGGAATTATAACAAGATTAATTGCAAGAAAACATGATCTAATATACAATGATTATTTCTGGAGAAATGGAGTGATTTTCAAATTTAACTCATCAAAAATGTTAATAATTTCAAACGCTTATGATAGAAAAATAACAATAAGAATAGTTGGTAATGAAATCCCGTTATTGCTTTCAATAATAAGGCATGAAATACAATCTATCAATAAAACGCTTAATAATCCAGAGGTAAGTATTATGTTGCCGTGTTGCTGCTCAGGATGTCTTAAAGATGAGACACCGTATTTTTTTGAGTATAATAATTTGTTAATAGCTAAAGAAAAAAATAATGAAGCGATGCAATGTCAAAAACATTTCAATTCAGTTCCTATACATCGTTTATTAAATGAAGAAATAATAAAGGAACTCCCAAGTTCAAATAAAAGTGAAATGAAAGACTTTCAAAAATTAAACATTAACGGTGATAATATTCAAATAATAAATGCCGAAAAAATTAATATTAAAAGAAACACCAATGTCACAAAACACAAAAAACGGAGATCTCGATTTTGGATTATTATAAGCTCTATTATTACCCTCCTTGCTGCACTTGCAACAATATTTGGGACTAACTTATTTGAAATATTCTAAAAATAATTTCGTTATAAAAAGCTCCACTAAAGTGAAGCCTTTCATTTATTTTGTAAGCAAAAATGCTTTAAAATCATCAAACTCTTTACTGAGAGGAATAGAAAGCTTTTCCCCTTTCATAAATTCAGCCAATTTATCGGGAAGTGGAACTTTTCCTTCACCAATGATTTTTTCGACTGTTTCCGTGAATTTTGCGGGATGAGCTGTTTCTAAAAATACACCAATTTCTCCATCCAATAAATCTTCCTCAAGGGCTTTATAACCAGTTGCACCATGTGGGTCGGGCAAATAAGCATATTTATTATAAACTTCTTTTACCACGTCGCGTATTTCAGCATCTGAATACCGAAAGCCTTTCATCTCTCTTTTTATCGCATTATGCGAAT
Source organism: Sunxiuqinia sp. A32 (assembly GCF_052690465.1). NCBI lineage: Bacteria > Pseudomonadati > Bacteroidota > Bacteroidia > Marinilabiliales > Prolixibacteraceae > Sunxiuqinia > Sunxiuqinia sp. A32. The sequence continues at coordinate 70,164 of NZ_JBQYLI010000023.1, read as the reverse complement.
GTTCGTATAAATCTAAAATTCGGGCAAAATTACTTGGATCACCAACATCCATGGCATTTGCAATGGTAGCCACAGAAGCACGAGGCTCATAATTTCCGGTTTTCAAATAGTTGTATACGATATCATTCTCGTTATTCGCTGCAATGAAGCGTTTAATTGGCAAGCCCATTTGCTTGGCAAATAATCCGGCAGTAAGGTTTCCAAAATTTCCACTCGGTACCGAAACAACAATATCTTCTGTAACTCCCTTTTCTCTTAAACGTGCATAGGCATTGAAATAATAAAAAGCCTGAGGTAAAAACCTCGCAACATTAATAGAATTTGCTGAAGTCAGCGTTAGTGATGATTTAAGCTCTTTATCTAAAAAGGCTGTTTTTACTAACTTTTGACAATCATCAAAAGTTCCATCAATTTCAATTGCAGTAATATTTTGACCAAGTGTTGTAAATTGCTTTTCCTGGATTTCGGACACTTTCCCTTTTGGATATAAAACGTAAACATGAATACCATCTACCCCAAGAAAACCATTAGCAACCGCACTTCCAGTATCACCAGAGGTAGCAACCAACACGTTAACGTGCTCTTTATTTCCTTTCAGAAAATAACCAAGTAAACGAGCCATAAAACGTCCACCCACATCTTTAAAAGCCAGCGTAGGTCCATGAAATAGTTCGAGTGAGTAGATATTATCATTTACATGAACAACAGGGCAATCAAAGTTCAGGGTATCATAAACGATCTCTTTCAAATCAGCCTCCGGAACATCTTCTCCAAAAAACTTTTTGGCAACCTCAAAAGAGATTTCCTGAAAAGATAGCTTATGGATATTTTCAAAAAATGAATCTGGTAATTTCTCGATTCGTTCCGGCATATACAAACCTTTGTCATCAGCTAAACCTTTAGTAACGGCATCTTTTAATGACACTTCCGAAACGCTTTTATTGGTACTGTAGTATTTCATAATCAAGTAAAAAGGAAAAATTCAAAAGTAATAGTCTATTTATCAAGTAAGGCTTTCATGAAATCAGCTCCGTGAATCAATCCATATGAACCTTTTTCAACGGTGAACTCATCATAAGCTTCCACTTCATCCGATTCGCCACCTGGCTTATAAATTATGAATGGAACCGGATCTTTGGTATGAACAGTTGTTGCGCAAGGCGTTGGATGATCAGGCAAAACAGCAATTGTAACTGGTTCATCCATCTTCGAAGTTTCCTCCACAAGGTATTTTACTACCCGGTAATCGAGGTATTCAATCGTTTTTGTCTTCAATTCCACATTTCCTTCATGACCTGCTTCATCACTTGCCTCGATGTGCAAATAAATTAAGTCATGATCTTTTAAAGCATCAACGGTAGCTTTAGCCTTACCTTCATAGTTTGTATCATACAAACCGGTTGCTCCATCAACTTTAATCACATCCATTCCTGCATAAACACCAATTCCCTGAATTAAATCAACTGCTGAAATCACTGCAGAAGTTTCAATACCATACATTTCTTTTAAAGTTGGCATTTGCGGTTTGTAGCCTGGAGACCATGGCCAAATGCTGTTGGCCATATCTTTTCCTGCAGCTTTTCGCTTTTGATTTACTGGATGATTTTCCAGCAGCTCCATTGATTTCAATATCAAATTATTCAACAAATCAGTCGTTTGCTGAGCTTCTGATTCTTTTGCTTTTATCAGATAATCGCGATAAGGTTTTCCCGGAACATCGTGAGGAGGTGTGCAAGCCATTTGTTTCTTACCACCTTTAATTACTAACAAGTGACGATAAGATACTCCTTTATGAAAAATGATCGTTTCTGAACCTAATTTTTCATTCAGAAAATCAACCAACTCATGCGATTCCTCATTGGAGATATGTCCTGCAGAGTGATTCTTAATATTTTCGCCTTCAATACAAATCAAATTGCAACGCAAAGCCAAATCACCTTCTTCCAAAGTCACCCCCATACTGGCGGCTTCCAGTGTTCCACGACCTTCAAAAACAGATGCCACATCATACCCTAAAACAGACATGTTGGCGATCTCGCTTCCTGGATGCATATTCTCGGGAACAGTGACTAATCTCCCACATCTACCAAGCCTTGCAAGCTTATCGATCTCAGGAATATTTGCCATTTGCAAAGGAGTTCTACCACCGTAATTTTCCAACGGCTCATCTGCCATTCCATCTCCTAAAACAATTATATATTTCATAAATCAAATTTCTATTAATTAAATCCACTCCATCATCAGCCTCCCGGCAGAATCATCGTTCCCTTTTAATAGGGAGACTGTCCGTAAACGGACAGGGGATCAAATATTTGACACACGGATAATGTCAGCAAAAACACCTGCAGCGGTCACTTCAGCACCAGCTCCATATCCTTTAATAATCATAGGAAATTCCTGATAACGCTCCGTTGTAAACATGACCAGGTTGTTACTTCCCTGCAAATCATAAAATGGATGCCCCTGCTCAATTTCCTGCAAACCAACTTCAGATTTTCCATCTTCATATTTGGCAACAAAGCGCCAGCATTTATTTTCAGCATCCAACACCTGACGTTTTGCTTCAAAATCAGCATCCAGGGTCGAAATGCCATTCCAAAAATCATCCATGCTTCCATTAAAAAATTCATCAGGGATGAACTTATTAATCAGAACATCTTCTTTTTCAATCCGATACCCCGACTCCCGCACCAATATCAAAAGCTTACGAACAACATCAATTCCACTTAAATCAATTCGTGGATCAGGCTCTGAAAATCCTTCCTCCTTCGCCATTTTAATGGTTTGACTCATTGGTACATCAGCAGAAATCGTGTTGAATATGAAATTAAGCGTTCCAGATAGAACCGCTTCAATTTTTAATATTTTATCGCCCGCATTTACTAAATCATTCAAGGTATTAATGATTGGTAAACCAGCACCAACGTTAGTCTCAAACAAAAACTTGACACCTTTCCGTTTGGCAATTTTTTTCAAATTCTGGTAATTATCATACTCTGAGGAAGCAGCAACTTTGTTTGCTGTTACAATCGAAACATTCGCTTCCAACAGATCTTGGTATAACTCAGCCGCATCATCAGAAGCAGTACAATCCACAAAAACAGAATTGTAAATATTCATATCGATAACAGCCTGTTTATAGATATCCAAACCTGAAGTTACACCTTCAGATTCTAAAAGATCTTTAAATCCGTCAATGGCAATACCATCACGATTCAATAACATTTTGCGAGAATTAGCAACACCAACCAATTTTAGTTTTAAGTGTTTTTCCTTTAACAACTTTTCCTGTTGTTGCTCTATTTGCTTTAGCAAGTTTCCACCTACCAAGCCAATTCCCAACATAAATATATTGACTTCTATATTTTCAGAAAGGAAGAAAGATTCGTGAACAACATTTAGCGTTTTACGTAAATCACTATCTTTTACAACCCAGGATATGTTTAGCTCGGAAGCTCCCTGCGCGATTGCCACAATGTTAATACCATTTTTCCCAATGGTATTAAAAAGCTTTCCTGCAATACCTGTCGTATGCTTCATGTTTTCCCCAACAATCGCAACAATTGACAATCCTGTTTCAATTTCAATTTTGCTGATTTGCTGAGCTGCTATTTCCCTCTCAAATTCTGTATTAATTGCTTCTTCTGCAATCCCTGCTTTTGAACTATCAATTGCAAAAGAAATAGAGTTCTCTGAGGATGCCTGTGAAATCAGAATTACATTAATATTTTCTTTTGCAAGCGCCCCAAACAAACGCATGGAAATACCAGCAACACCAACCATTCCCAGGCCTTGCACTGTTACCAAGCTTATGTCTGAAATAGACGAAATACCTTTAATTGGTAAATCCTTTCCGTTTGGATGGCTTGTGGTAATTAAAGTGCCCTCTGCATCTGGATTAAGCGTGTTTTTAATTTGAACAGGAATTCCTTTTTGGTATACTGGCAATATTGTTGGTGGATAAATCACCTTTGCTCCAAAATGCGATAATTCCATCGCTTCTGAATAACTTAGTGATTTAATGGTATAAGCTTTCCTGATCACTCTTGGGTCGGCAGTCATAAAACCATCAACATCAGTCCATATCTCCAGCACTTCGACATTCATTGCTGCAGAAAAAATTGCTGCCGTATAATCTGACCCACCACGCCCCAAAGTTGTAAATTCTCCGACACTATTCGAAGAAACAAAACCAGGCACAACACAGATGCCGGAAAAACCTTCAAAAGCTTTCTGAATCAATGAATTTGTCACCTTAAAATCGACTAAGGCTTTTCCAAATGCACTATCAGTTCTAATAACTTTTGACGAATCAATCCATTTTGAATCTTCAATAAATTCGCTAATAATATACGATGAAAGACGTTCTCCAAATCCTCCAATTCGATCCAACGTTTTAGGGGTAAGCTCACCGATCATTGAAACTCCCTGAATAACTTTTTCAAGTTCATCCAATAAAACGCTCACCTGCTCTTTTACCAGTTCTTTCTTTTCTCCTTCGAACAATTGTTCTACAACTTCTTCGTGCTTCTCTTTAATTCCCGTAATTTCCGTGTTGAAGTATTCCGTTCCAAGAACGGCCATCTTTGAGGCGTTTAGAATCATGTCAGTAATTCCGCCTAATGCAGAAACAACAACGATTACATCGTCACCCTGACTTTTCACAATCTCTCGCACTTTTCGAATGTTTTCAGCACTTCCAACAGAAGTACCTCCAAATTTCAACACTTTCATTTTTACTTTTTTTAAGGGCTTATTTTTATCAAAAAAAATCTGGATGAAGCAGTATAGAGCCTCATCCAGAGATTACTGCATATTTTAAATTGGTCAAATTTCTGTCGTAGCTGTCGTAACAGCTTCAAAAATTTTCGTTTCCAGCTCTTGCGCTAATTCCTGATTATCTCTAAGGATATTTTTCACAGACTCGCGTCCCTGACCTAATTTAGTTTCACCATAGCTAAACCACGAACCACTCTTTTTGATGATGTTGAACGCAACGCCCAAATCAATAATTTCGCCAGTTTTCGAAATTCCTTCACCATACATAATATCAAATTCAGCCTTGCGGAATGGTGGAGCAACTTTATTCTTAACCACCTTAACACGAGTGTGGTTACCCATCGCTTCTTCGCCATCTTTAATTTGACCAATACGGCGTATATCCAAACGCACCGACGCATAAAATTTCAATGCGTTTCCACCAGTAGTTGTTTCTGGATTTCCAAACATCACTCCAATTTTCTCACGAAGCTGGTTGATGAAAATACAACAAGTTTTTGTGCGGTTGATATTGGCAGTCAATTTACGAAGCGCCTGTGACATCAAACGAGCCTGAAGCCCCATTTTTGAATCACCCATATCACCTTCAATTTCAGCTTTTGGAGTTAACGCTGCAACAGAGTCAATTACAACTATATCAATTGCTCCTGAACGAATCAGGTTATCCGCAATTTCCAACGCTTGTTCTCCATTGTCTGGCTGAGAAATCAGAAGCTCATCAGTATCGACACCAAGCTTCTTGGCATAATATGGATCAAAAGCATGTTCAGCATCGATAATAGCTGCAATTCCGCCAGCTTTTTGTGCTTCCGCAATTGCATGAATAGCCAAAGTCGTTTTACCGGAAGATTCTGGCCCATAAATTTCAATGATACGACCTTTGGGAAATCCACCAACCCCCAAAGCAATATCCAACCCAATGGATCCGGTTGAAATAGCTGGGACATCAATAGCTACCCGGTCGCCCATTTTCATAATGGAACCTTTACCGTAACTTTTCTCTATTTTATCCATGGTAAGCTGAAGTGCTTTCAGCTTCTCTTTGTTTACGTTTGATTGTTCTTCTTTTGCCATATCTACGTTAAGTCTAAAGCTTTTATAATTTGATTAGTATGATCTTTGGTCTTGACTTTGGTAAAAACATCCGCAATAACACCTTCTTCATCAATCACGTAGGTTGTCCTCAAAACTCCCATGTATTTTTTGCCATACATACTTTTTTCACCCCACGCACCATATGCCTCCAAAATGTCACGCTCGGTGTCCGCAATTAAGTGAAATTTAAGTCCAAATTTATCAGCAAATTTTTTGTGCGATTCAACACTATCCGGACTCACACCTACAACTTCAAACCCTTTCGCCAGCCAATCAGAATAATTTTCATTTAAATTGCATGACTCAGCTGTGCAACCAGGCGTATTATCTTTCGGATAAAAATATAAAATTAACTTCTTTCCTTTAAAATCAGCCAAAGAAACTGTTTGATTATTTTGGTCTTTTCCGCTAAAAGAGGGAGCTTTATCCCCGATGCTTAAAAATGCCATCCTACTTTTTTGTTTAATGAGACAAATATACTTGAATTAATGATAAAAATCAGATTTTAAACTGTGATTAATCAACAAAAACAAAACAGTTAAAGAAAAATTAGCTTTCAACATTTTTTGTAATTTTATGACGAAAACCAATGTTCAGAATATGTTTATTTCTCACAAATATCAATCACTAACAACTATTTTTCTGCTATTGTTTATTGCGGTTACCATTGGATCGCCTGAAAATGCTCTTGCGCAGAACGATCCGGAAGTTAAGGCAAGGAATTTTTTCGATGAAGGAAAATATGAACAAGCTCTTCCCTTTTTCCAAGACTTAGTCAACCTCTATCCAAAAGACAACAAGCTAAACTACTACTATGTTGCTTGCATGGCTGAAACGAAAAATTTCACAGAGGAGGCAGAATTAGCAATTCAGAATGCATATGGAGAAGATACTCCTGCAAAAATATTCTACTATCAAGGACAATTTTTACAGGCAAACAATAATTTTGATGAGGCTGTTAATCTATACCAACGTTTTGAAAAAGAGGTGAAAAGGAAAGATGTTAAGGAAACGAACGTTGCTGAATTAATCGAACTTTGTAAACAAGGAATCAATCCATTTCCAAAGCCTGTTATTGAAAAACCAATAGTTGAAGCTGAGGCTCCAAAACCAGAACCGGAACCGGAGCCATTAACCATACCCGTGGAATTAAAAAATAACCTTATCAATTTCCAGGTCACTCCGTCAATCAAATATCTAAACATTAATCAGTTTAAGGAAAGCTCATCAATTCAATCGTTTATTGAAGGATGGAAACTGGAACAAAAGATAGAAGAGCAGCTTGCTAAGATGAGCTCTTTGCGTGCGAGTTATGACGATGCTACTGGCTCCAAAAAAGAAGAATTAGCATCCAAAATCATTCAATTAGAAAAAGATTCTTACGAATTAAATAAGGAACTGAATGCCCACTTTGCGAAAGCAAGAGAAAAAGAAATCGCCTATTGGGATAATGCCCAACCTCGGGAAATACAGAACTTTGCAACTCGAATCCATTTTATGGAAGATAGTATTGCCAAAGCAAATCAGCCTAAAACTGCAGAAGAATCAGCAAAAGAATCCATTCTAAGATTGCCAAAAGAAGTAGTTGAAGATATTTTACCAGAAGAAACTCAACCAGCAAGCAATCAGGTTGTTTATAAGATACAAATCGGTGCTTATAGTAATACACCACCCGAATGGGTGCAGAAGCTGTATAAAAAGTTATCGGTTATCAGAAAAATTGATCAATATACCGATGACAAAGGAGTTACCGTTTATACGGTTGGGGAATTAACATCATTTCAAGATGCACTTCAAATGCAGTCACAAGTTAGGGTGGAAGGTGTTAAAGATGCTTTTGTTGCTGCCTATAAAAATGGGGAAAGAATACCTGTGAAAGAAGCCAGAAAACTAACAGAAATAGGAGAATAGCGATTATGAAAACTGATGAAAACATTAAAAATAAACCAAATCAGGATGAGAACTTCGAATCAAAGAACGAAAGATTCCTGATTTTACACAATGATGACCATCACAGTTTTGATTATGTAATTGAAGCTCTGATGCATATCTGTGAGCACGATACGGAACAAGCAGTCCAATGTACATTAATAACACATTACAAAGGTAAATGTGATGTCAAAAAGGGAAGTTTTACGTACCTTAGTCCTATGAAAAAAGCTTTGGTTGACAAAGAACTAAAAGCAACAATAGACTAACTGACACAATATGACCTTTCTTATCATTCTGTTTTTAATTTTCCTGGGAATATTACTACTCCTACTTGAGTTTGCTGTAATCCCTGGAATCACAATCGCAGGTATTGGTGGTGTTGTACTTTTTGGTATTAGCATTTACTTGGCATTTGATACTTATGGTACAATACCCGGGATTTTAACTCTTGCTTTCATCATCATTGTTTCTCCATTATTGATCTATCGTTTTTTCAAAGGGCGAACAGGAAAAAAAATGGTTCTGGAATCGGAGATTACAGGGAAAGTAATTGAAGTTGATGGAACGTTGATTCATGAAGGAGATGAGGGGGTGACTGTTGGACGTTTAGCTCCTATGGGTAAAGTACGTGTCAATGGTGAAATCATCGAAGCTAAATCAATTAGTGGCTTTGTTGACCCTAATGTGAAAATAAAGGTTATAGAAGTGATAAAAACACATGTGATTATCGAACCAATAAATCAATAATAATGTTAGAAGAATTTGGAACTTTTGGATTAATCGCAGGAATATTTGTCCTGCTTATCATTATCTTATATTTTATACCCATTGGCCTGTGGTTTTCTGCATTGGTATCGGGTGTTCGGATTTCACTGTTACAGCTTTTCCTGATGCGTTTCAGGAAAGTACCCCCATCTGTAATTGTTCGTGCCTTAATTGAAGGAACGAAAGCAGGCATAAAATTAGACAGAGACAACCTTGAAGCCCACTACCTGGCAGGTGGAAAAGTTGACATGGTTGTACATGCTTTAGTTTCGGCATCAAAAGCGAACATTGATCTTAGTTTCAACATGGCTACTGCCATTGACCTTGCGGGACGAGATGTTTTTGAAGCAGTACAAATGTCGGTAAACCCAAAGGTTATTGATACTCCTCCCGTTGCTGCAGTTGCCAAAGATGGTATCCAGCTAATTGCCAAAGCCCGGGTTACTGTTCGTGCTAACATCAAGCAATTGGTAGGTGGTGCTGGCGAAGAAACCATCCTTGCTCGTGTAGGCGAAGGAATTGTTTCTTCAATTGGCTCGTCGCACACGCACAAAGCGGTACTTGAAAATCCAGATTCAATCTCCAAGGTTGTTCTTAACAAAGGCCTGGATGCTGGTACTGCGTTTGAAATTCTTTCAATTGATATTGCAGATATTGATATCGGTAAAAACATTGGTGCTGGATTACAAATTGATCAGGCTGATGCAGATAAAAATATCGCCCAGGCCAAAGCTGAAGAGCGCCGTGCAATGGCTGTAGCTTTGGAGCAGGAAATGATAGCGAAAGCTCAAGAAATGCGTGCAAAAGTAATTGAAGCGGAAGCACAAGTACCTCTTGCTATTTCAGAGGCTTTCAAACTTGGCAACCTTGGTGTTATGGATTACATGAAATACAAAAACATAATGGCTGACACCTCAATGAGAGATTCAATTGCTGGAGAAGAAAAAGGCAAGAAAAAGAAATAATATCTAATTACACTTAATACCCAAAGGGTCTCAAATCGCATTGAGGCCCTTTACTTTTCTCAAAATTTACTTCAAAATACAAAAACATGTTGCGCAGCATGTTTTTTAACATTGGCTTAACACATATTTGTGTTTTTCAACATATCTTTGTCGTAGATTTTATTTCATAAGTTTAGGTTTGATTAGTTTTATTGGTTTAGTTAGGTTAGAAAAGGGTAGATAGAGATCTACTCTTTTTTTTTGCCTTAAACCGAAGTAAACTAGCTACTTCCCATCCCACTCTACACCAGAAAAGCAAAAAAACAATAATCCTACCTAACAAAACGTTGTTTCTGCAATAAAAAACATAACCAATGCCACCATCAAACGAAAACGCAAAAACCTCAAAAAGAACCCGGAGATTTTTAATATTCCTGATTGCTGCAGTCCTTATTGCAATTTCAAGCACTTATTTTGGGTTTCGGATATGGATAAAGTCTGATATCACTCAAATTTGCGAAAATGCGATGAATCAATATCCGGGTGATAAAATTGAAGCAATGATTAGTTTCCTGAATTCAGACAGTCAAAGTTTAGAAGACAAAAACAAGACAATTTGGGCGTTGGGAAAATTAAATGACCAGCGAGCTTTGCCGATATTAAAAAGTCTACAAACAGGAACTGAGTGCAACCACTCAGAGTTTGTATGCCAGCGGGAACTAAAAAAAGCCATCGATAATCTGGAAGGAAAAAATGTTGACCTATTTTCCTTTCGATAGTAATTTCAATACGATTAGCCAGGGAAAGTTAACTTTCGAAAATTTATCTCAATCAATATTGACACAAAAAAAGAAAGTCCACCATTTGGCAGACCTTCTTAACGACTTACTAACTAAACTAACTAATCTTTACTAACAAAACCAACACCTTCTATAGTCTTATCGACATCTGGATTTCCTTTATATTTTATTTTACCAACACCTTCAATTGTTGCTCTGAGTTTTTCTGTGGCATATACCGAACCTGCTCCCACCCCTTCAATTTCAAAGGCAACGTACTCAGCACGCAAATTTTCAGCATCTAAATGACCAGCTCCTGAGATTCGTGCATCCAATCGGTGAGCCACCCCCTCGAATTCAAACATCACACCACCTTCGCCCAAGACATTCAATTCATCAACTTTTAGTTCCATTTCAATCTTCGCACCACCTTCAACATGAATATCAAGTTGCGTCAAATCTAAATATCCTCTTGTTTCCAGGTTGGCACCACCTTCAATATACAATTCCTTCAAATCTTTAAAAGTGATATATAACTCAATACGCTCAAAATCAAAATGGTCTTTAGTAATTGAAAGTTCCAGAGTCTCATTATCTGAATCTACATCAATATACCTAAACGCTTCTTCATCTGTCCTAATTTTCAATGTAGGTGTATCTGATTGTTCCAAAATAATACGATATCCACCTTCCAGATGAATTCTGTTAAAATCAGCAACTTCATATGTACGGACTTCGTCATCATCCCATTCTGACATTGCATTTGCCTGACTAAATATCAAACCCATAAACAAAAAGAAGATGGAGAAACCAAAGTATTTCATAGCTAATTTATTTATCGTGAAACGTTTTTTTCAATACCGAAATCGGAATATTTCATTTGTAATTCCTCACCAAAACTACTTCCTATCATTCCAATAAGAACCATTAATTCGATGAATGATTGTTTTTTGTAGACGAATGAATCTAATTGTTGGGGAATTTCAATCAACATTAAGATAAATAAGCTCACTATTCCGTACAATTAAATGTAAAAGCTGCAGTTATATAACTTAAAAGAATATTATTTTTGCCTGCATGAAAATACATTTACGCCTACTCCTGTTTTTTGTTTTCTCATGGACAAGCCTGCAACTGGTCGCACAAAGCAATAATGCGACCATATTTGGTGTTGTATCCGACGAAAATGGTCACCCCCTTGAAGTAGCAAATGTCTCCATTAAAAACTTTCCCATTGGAACAGTTACCGACCGTAAAGGGGAATACCTGTTACGCATTCCAGCAAAAAAAAGAATAACCATCGTTTATTCCCTCATAGGTTACGAGAAAGTAGAGCGAATCATCACAGCCAGAGAAGAAGAAAAACTTGAGATTAACATCAATCTTAAAGAAAGTTTGGAACAGTTGGAAGAAGTTGAAGTCACCCGACAACGAAAAGACAATGGAAATATCACCCGTATTGATCCTAACTTTACGGATGCCATTCCGGACGCTGCGACAGGCGGTGTTGAAGCACTAATAAAAACACTACCCGGAGTTTCTTCAAACAATGAATTAAGCTCTCAATACTCGGTGCGAGGAGGGAATTTCGACGAAAACCTTGTATATGTGAACGATATTGAAATTTATCGTCCATTTTTGGTACGAGCAGGGCAACAAGAAGGCTTGAGTTTCATCAATTCAGATATGGTTTCAACCATCGAGTTTTCAGCTGGTGGATTTCAGGCAAAGTATGGAGATAAAATGGCATCGGTACTTGATATTAAATATCGAAAGCCAATTGAATTTAAGGGTTCTGTTTCTGCAAGTATGCTTGGAGGGTCAGTTCATTTTGAAGATATCACCGCAAATAAAAAACTGAGTTATATTGCAGGTGTTCGCTATAAAACCAACAGCTACATGCTGGGAGGATTGGATGAAGAAGGTGATTACGATCCTCGATTTACCGATATGCAAACATATATCACTTACAAATTTTCTGATAAGTTCGATCTTTCATTTCTTGGCAACCTTGCTCAAAACCAGTATAATTTTGTTCCAAAAACCCGAAAAACCACTTTTGGAACCTATCAGGAAGCCTACAATACAACGATCTATTTTGAAGGTCAGGAACGGGATAATTTTGTAACGATGCTCGGTGCTCTTTCCGCAAACTATCATCCGAACAATGACTTAAACCTTAAATTTATTGCTTCAGCTTTCAAAACAAAAGAAGAAGAGAACTACGACATTCTTGGACAGTATTACCTAAATCAGCTTGAGCAAAATCCAGTTTCTGAAAATGTCGGAGACAGTGTTCTCAATCTTGGTGTAGGAACTTTCCTCAACCATGCCCGAAATAAACTGGATGCTCGAGTGTATAGCATTTCTCACAAAGGCGCATATAATAGCGACTCGCACTTGCTAAACTGGGGGGCTAAATTTCAATATGAAAAAGTTGATGACCGAATTAACGAATGGGAACTACGAGATTCAACGGGTTATTCGATCCCGTATTCTGATGAAGTGGTTTTACTGTATAGAACGGTAAACACCGATAATCAAATGAATTCGACAAGAATCACCACCTACTTTCAAGATACATACGAAGTCCCAATTTCAACAGGAGAACTTTACCTTACGGGTGGATTGCGAGCTCATTACTGGAGCTATAATAAAGAGTTTCTGGTAAGTCCTCGTTTATCTGCAAGTTATTACCCCGAGTGGAACGCCGATTTTTTCTTTCGGTTTTCAGTGGGAAGCTATCAGCAACCAGCTTTTTTCAAAGAATTAAAAGATCGAAACGGTACGATATATCCTGAAGTGAAAGCACAAAAATCTACTCAAATCGTGTTGGGTTCCGATTATATTTTCCGGGCATGGGATCGACCGTTTAAGTTAACTTCTGAACTATTTTACAAGCATTTATCACACCTTGTCCCCTATCAGGTTGACAATGTTCAAATTCGCTACCTGGCAGATCAGGAATCAAAAGGGTATGCCGCCGGAATGGATTTTAAGATCAATGGTGAATTCGTAAGTGGTATTCAATCGTGGGCTAGTGTTTCGCTATTACAAACAAAAGAAGATATTCTGGGAGATGGTCATGGCTACATCCCACGACCGACAGATCAAAAATTAAATTTCAGTGTGTTTTTTCAGGATTACCTGCCGGGAAATCCGACCTATAAAGTGCATTTATCAGCCTTTTATGGAACTCGACTACCTGTTGGGCCACCAAATTCAGAGCGCTATCAGGACACTTTCCGTATGCCTCCATACCGACGCATCGACCTTGGTATTTCAAAAGTATTAATAAGTACGGATAGCAGTTTTAAGAGAGGAAATATGCTCAATAAAGTAAAAGACATGTGGCTAAGCCTGGAAGTACTTAATTTATTGGGGATAAACAATACGGTGTCTTATTTCTGGGTTACCAGTAATCATGGCGACATGTTTGCGGTTCCCAATTATCTGACCAATCGAAAAGTCAACCTCAAATTAACTATCAAATTTTAAAACCATGAAACTTCCCATATTTCAAGTTGATGCTTTTGCAAGTGAAACATTCAAAGGAAATCCTGCTGCTGTTATTCCGCTAAAAGAATGGTTGCCCGACAAAACAATGCAAAAAATTGCCATGGAAAATAACCTTTCAGAAACAGCTTTTTTTGTTCCAACGAAAGCTGGATTTGAAATCAGGTGGTTCACGCCGCTGGCGGAAGTTGATTTATGCGGACATGCTACACTTGCCACTGCACATGTTATTTTTAACGAGGCTGGTTTTAACAAAGATACGCTTGAATTTGGAAGCAGAAGTGGTAAACTTTCAGTAAGGAAAGTAGGCGACAAATTACAACTTAATTTTCCATCAGACATGGTTTCCAAAGTAGAGCTTCCCGAATTTGTTTTAAAAGGTATCGGGGGAAAACCGTTGGAAACCTACATGGGAAAAACGGACTACTTATTGTTTTTTGAATCGGAAGAAGAAGTGAAAAATTTGGCTCCAAACCATTACATGTTGCAAGAGTCAGGTGCTCGTGGTGTAATTGCCACCGCCAAAGGAAGTGAAGTTGATTTTATAAGCAGATTCTTCGCTCCAGGTGTGGGAATTGACGAAGATCCGGTTACAGGCTCTGCACATACCACGCTTACTCCTTTTTGGTCTCAAAAACTTGAAAAAAAAGAGATGAAAGCTCTTCAAGTATCCAGTAGAGGTGGAGAACTCGATCTAACTTTAGAAGACGATCGTGTTTTAATTGCAGGAAAAGCGATCACCTATTTAAGAGGCGAGATTTTCATTTAAACAAGTTTTACGAACTATTGGAAGAACTCCGATAAACTTTTTATTCGATTTCCATAAAGAACATTCTTGCAGAACAGCTTGTTGGTATCAGCAAAAAGAATGCAGGTTTACAATTACATTTGGAAGGTATTTTTCATTCTATTATGCATACCTTCCAATATTCACACTCAAGAGAATGTTCCAATGACAAAACACCAATATACCAACGATTTAATTCACGAGACCTCCCCCTATCTTCTTCAACACGCACATAATCCGGTAAACTGGATGCCGTGGGGAAATGAAGCTCTTCAAACAGCACAGAAAGAGAACAAACTTCTGTTGATCAGCATTGGCTACTCGGCTTGTCATTGGTGTCATGTAATGGAACACGAGTCATTCGAAGACGACGAAGTTGCGGCAATCATGAATGAACATTTCGTTTGTATAAAAGTTGATCGTGAAGAACGGCCGGACATTGACCACATTTACATGACCGCTGTTCAAATTATCACTCAGCAAGGAGGCTGGCCACTAAATGCTATCGCATTGCCAGATGGTCGCCCAATCTGGGGAGGCACTTATTTTCAAAGAGAAATGTGGATCAGCGCACTTCGACAGGTAAATGCATTTTGGAAACAAAACCCTGCAAAAACAGAAGAATATGCCGAAAGCTTAAGTAACGGAATTACCAAAAGTGCGTTCATCCCCATTAGTTCACCCACTGATGAACTTTCCGGTGAAACTCTGAAAACAGCGGTCAATATATGGAAATCGTATTTCGATTATTCAGAAGGAGGAAGAAAAGGTGCCCCTAAATTTATGATGCCTAATAATCTGCAATTTCTTTTGCGATGGGCTCATCAAAAACAAGATTCTGAAGTTGAAAATTTTGTTGTCACGAGCTTAAACAAGATGGCAATGGGTGGTATTTATGATCAAGTTGGTGGTGGCTTTGCCCGCTATTCAACAGATGCTTTATGGAAGGTTCCCCATTTTGAGAAGATGCTCTATGACAATGGACAACTTTTAACGGTCTATTCTCGAGCTTGGCAAAAGTTCAAAAAACCACTTTACAAGGAAACCATTGAAAGCACGATTGACTTTATGGAACGGGAACTGCTTTCACCGGAATTTGGTTTTTATTCTGCGCTCGATGCGGACAGTGAAGGCATCGAAGGGAAATTTTATGTATGGAGCAAAAAGGAGTTGCAAGGACTGATTAATACTGACTTTGAGCTTTTTGCTGATTATTATAACATCAACAAATTCGGCTACTGGGAAGATGGCAATTATATACTAATTCGCAGGTATAGCGATGAAGAATTTGCAGCAAAACATGAGCTGAATCTTTCAAACTTAAAAATGAAAATTGATCGTTGGAAGTCCATTCTTTTAAAAGAAAGAGAAAAGAGAGTTCGCCCGGGCTTGGACGATAAAATACTCACTTCGTGGAATGCTCTGGCTCTTTCAGGACTAGTTGATGCCTATAAAGCATTGGGAGATGAAAAATACCTGGAGTTAGCTGAAAAAAATGCCGCCTTTCTAAAGGAAAAATTAATGAAAGTTGATGGCACTCTTCATCACTCGTATAAAAACGGGGAAAGCAAAATTGAAGGTTTTCTTGAAGATTATTCACTATTGGCAAGCGCATATATTTCATTATTTGAAGTTACCGGTAACGAGACCTATTTGAATGATGCGTCCATATTAATTGATAAAAGCTTTGACTTGTTTTTTGATCACGAAAAAAATATTTTCTATTTCAGTGCCAAAGGGCAAGAAGGACTGATTTCGAGAAGCATTGAAATTCATGACAATGTGATACCTGCATCGAATTCAATAATGGCTACAAACTTATTTAGGCTTGGACATTTCACTGGCAACCTGAAATATCATGAAGTAGCAAGAAACATGCTTAAAACAGTTGTTTCAGAACTACCGGCACATCCATCCGGATATTCCAATTGGGCAATGCTATTACTCTCAATGACTGACCCTTTTTATGAAATAGCAGTTTCTGGAAGTGGTGCTAAAATAAAAGCAAACGAACTATTATCGAACTATTTACCACAAACAATTTTGTGTTATAGTAATGTAGAAAGCAAATTGCCTTTGCTGGAGAACCGATTCGCTGCTGACGAAACCTTGATCTACGTATGCGAAAATCAGGCGTGTAACCTACCCGTTGAAAAAACCTCTGATGCAATTAAACTTATTGAGTAGTTTAACTGAAAGACAAAAGCTTCTTTAAATCCTTCCGGCAAGCTTCGCCCAGTTCCGGAATTGAAATAGCTTGCTCCAACAATTCTTTATTGTCAATATTTCTGGAAAACAAAGAAAACACATCAACCAACGATAAACTATTTGCTGCCTTTTGCATGAGATTCATCACATCACCTTTTCGAACAGCTCCATCCTTTAGCACCCGAACATAAACTCCAGGATAAGATGATTCCAGAAACTCACGAACTACCGACTGATTACCAAAACGAACCCCTAGCTTATAACAAGGCTGCCTCGGTTGACTTACCTGAACCACTGCCTCCCCTATTTCATAGACATCACCAATATTTATTGATGACTCATCAAGTCCTTCAACGGTCAAATTCTCACCAAACATACCCCATTGCCAATCCAGTTTAGGATACTTTCGCTGCCAAAACGAATAGCTATCTTTCGAATACAAATAGCAAGCCTTGTCAATGCCACCATGATACCGGCGATCCAAAACATGGTCATTTCGTACATCTTCTTTTTCCAAAATGATTGGTTGATCAACGGGAGTTTTATATATACCGGTTTTTACTTTTTTGCCACGCCATTCAATCTCGCGGGGCTCTGCAATATTGGTCGAAATTACTTTCATACTTAATCGTCTGGTAGGATATTTTTCACGCGGCCAACCTCTCCGGTTTCCAGTCTCACTTTTATGCCATGAGGATGTTGTGGTGATTTTGTCAGTATTTGAGACACATAGCCTTCAGTTAACTCGCCGGTGCGCTGATGATGCTTTTGCACAATCTCCACATGCGCTTCAATTTTAATATTTGATCTCTTCGTTCCATTCATTTTGTATCCATTTTTATCTCGAACAAAATTACCTAAAACAAAACCATATTTCACATTTTTTGTTAGTTACTAACATCAACTTGTTTAAAATAAACAGAAAAGGCTGTTTTTCAGCAGATACGAAAAATCCTTAAAATTCGTTTATTTATCGTGTGCTATTGGAACGTTGAATGAAAAGATGAAGTATGGGAATATTTTCAATATCGAAGAAGGAAAGCGAATATTTTAACGACAAACGAAAGTTTATTGAATTGGTTAATTGCCCTCAAGGTGGAAAAAACTGCATTGAGCATAGAAAACTCATCAATAATAATATCATTAATGCCCGCGAACACTTCATTGACAAAAACTTTCCTCAATCCATTGAAGAACTTCGAATCGCCTTTGACAAAACAACTGAACTACAACAAAAATCGTGTATTAATTGTGCGGCACTTTTCAGACAAACTATCACCAATT
Organism: Sunxiuqinia sp. A32; assembly: GCF_052690465.1. Taxonomy (NCBI): domain Bacteria; kingdom Pseudomonadati; phylum Bacteroidota; class Bacteroidia; order Marinilabiliales; family Prolixibacteraceae; genus Sunxiuqinia; species Sunxiuqinia sp. A32. Next base: position 52,075 of record NZ_JBQYLI010000023.1, on the reverse strand, counting down.
CAATGGAAAAGATTCATCTGGATCTTGAAAAAATGTCCAAAGGTTTCTTCAAAAGTAGTAGACACCAAACAAGCTATTTACTTGCGGCAGAAGTCCTAAAAGATTTCAAGAGAAATATCAGATAATTAACTTTTTGCTCCAACCGTTACAGAATAGAAATCGTCTTCCTTGAAATATTTCAAAGCCAACTCATTCAGTTTTTGAGGAGTAACATTTAGCAAAGTCTGATAATAATTCTCATAGAACTGATAATCCATGTCGTAGTCAAGCACTCCCCTAAAAGCAACCGACAGAGCAAAGGGTCCATCAAAATCACGAATAAATTCGCCTAGTAAATATTGCTTAACCCGCTCCAACTCTACCTGTCCAATCAATTCATTTCGCAAAATTGCCAACTCCTTAAAAACCTCATCTATCGTAGCTTGCTCGTATTTCTTGTCTGTTTCTGTTGCGATGATTAAATATCCAGCGTTTTTAAAAGCCAACATTGAAGATCCAATCCCGTATGTATAACCTTTCTCTTCACGAATATTCATCATCAAGCGCGAGGTGAAATAACCACCCAGAACTGTCACTAGCAGTTGCAATGCCGGGAAGTCAGGATGATCTTTTCTCTCCATCAATTTTCCTATTCGCAGTGCAGACTGAATAGCATCTTTCTTTTCAACCTGATGGAACTTACTTAATGCGGATGCAATTTGGAATGTCTTTGTTTCCAGAACATTTCCATTCCAATCATCACCTCCAAAATACTGATTTAATGAATGAATAATCTCTTCAGTTACCATCCCGGAAACGACAATTTCACAGTTATTTGAGCGATATCCTTTAGTGTAAAAAGACAATAAATCTTCATTTTTTACAGAATCGAAGTCACCGGCAACAACAGTCTGCGCATATGGATGCGTATCTCCAAACAAGACCTGAGAAAACTTCTTTTGACAAAGAACTTTCACCTTCTCATTCTCTAATAAGAAACGTTGCTTGCGTCTTTTAACAAGTGTTTGGAACTCCTCTTCCGGAAAAATAGAATGTTTTATCAAATCTTCCAGCACAGGAAAAAGATTAGGCAAGTGCTTATTCAAACTAACCAAACTAACCACTCCAAAATGCTGATCTGCCACCAGCTGCAAATAAGCTCCATGAAAATCAAATTGCCCGGCAATTCGGGAAGAAGAATAATTATTACTTCCCTCCTGTAACATTGAGTTGGTTAATGCGGCCTGCAGCGGGTGATTTTCAAACCAAGTTCCCGTTTCAAATATAAATTCGATTTTGGTAACTTCTTTTGTGCCTGCATTGAGTAAATATACGGGTAGCTTATTATCCAGATGGTAAACACGTGGAAATGTCAAATCAGGTTTATCAGCGGTAAAAATTTGAGGTGCTATTTTTCGATCAATAATCATTTTGCGAGGTAATTCAATTGTGAGCAATTCTCCATCCTAAATATTTTTTGAGCGGTAAGCATCAGTTCATCCGGAGTAATGGAATGATTAACATCAAGCTGGCCATTAATCATTTCCGCCCTCTCAATATTCTCGAAATGAGCCAACTCCTGAGCCACATTCAGGTAATTCATCTGACTGTAAACCAAGTTGGCCTCCAGCTTATTTTTTACTTTCTCCAACTCAATAGCGCCTACCAACTCCATCTGTAATTCTTTTAGCTCTTGCCAAATAGCCTTTTGAGCCTGATCGATAGAAACATCTTTTGAAAGTTTCCCTGATACAATAAACAAACCGGGATCATGATCACCTGAAACATAGGCATCCAACTCAACAAACAACCGCTTTTCCTTCACCAGTTTCTGATACAATCTGGATGAATTTCCATTTGATAAAACATCAGATATTAGATCGCAAATAAAATATTCACGTTCCCGTCGACTGCTAATATGAAATGCCATGTACAATGCGGTATCGGGTACTGATCGTTCTACAGTTTTCTCTCTAAATGAGGTTTGCACAGGCTCTGCAGGTAACGTTAGCTTATTCACATTTCTATTTGGAATTGGAGCAAACCACTTCTCTGCCAATTTCAACATTTTATCCTTATCCACATGACCACTTAAAATTAAAGCAGCGTTGTCGGGTGCATAAAATCGGTAAAAAAAGTCTTTCACATTATCCAGGTTTGCCTTCTCAATATGACTAACTTCTTTTCCTATCGTTGCCCATTGATATGGGTGAACCTGATAGGCCAATTCCCGCATCAATGCCCAAACATCTCCATACGGCTGGTTTAAATTGCGCTGCTTAAACTCTTCAATCACAACACTTTTTTGAACATCTAAACTATTTTGAGAAAATGCAAGCTCCATCATCCTGTCAGATTCCAACCAAAATCCGGTTTCTATATTTTCTTTGGGAACTGTAAGGTAATAATTGGTAAGATCATTTGTCGTATATGCATTATTCTCTCCTCCTGCTTGTTGCAAAGGCACATCATAATCTGGAATATTAACTGATCCTCCGAACATTAAATGCTCAAATAAATGCGCAAAACCTGTTCGTTCCGGGTCTTCGTTTTTTGCTCCCACATGATAACAAACATCAAAGGCAATCATTGGAGTAGAATAATCGGGGCATATGATAATCTGGAGTCCATTCTCCAATTGGTGACGAGAAAATTCAACCATATTTAAAAACTAAAATTGGCACCACTTACAATCTCTTCTTTAAGCTGATTATATTCTGTGATGATTCTGTTCATAACTTCTTCGACAGAAGGAATATCTTCAATTTGTGCAGAAACCTGTCCAATTTCCAATTCTCCTTCACGTAAATCTCCTTCAAACATTCCTTTCTTTGCTCTACCTTTACCTAAAAGAGCAATCAATTGTTCAGGGCTTGCACCACTTTTTTCGGCTTCTTCAACTAAATTGAAAAACTCATTTTTTATTAATCGCACAGGTGCAAGCTGTTTTAACGATAGTTTTGTTCCACCTTCTTCCAAGCCAACAACCAGTTTTTTAAACTCTTCATGGGCCGAAGATTCTTTGGTAATTGCAAACCTAGATCCGATTTGCACCCCTTCGGCTCCCAAGGCCATTGCTGCCAGCATCGACTTTCCACTACCTATTCCTCCCGCGCCTATCAACGGTAAATTTGATGACTTACGTACGGATGGAATTAAGTTCATGGTTGTTGTTTCTTCTCGTCCATTATGGCCACCAGCTTCAAATCCTTCTGCCACCAACGCATCCACCCCTGCTTCTTCACATTTTCCTGCAAAATAAGAACTGGCAATAACATGTGCTACCAGAATTCCTTTTCCTTTCAACCATCCGGTCCACTTTTTAGGGCTTCCTGCAGATGTAAAAACAATTGGAACTTTTTCGGCAACAATAATCTCCATTATCTCTTCAATTTGAGGATAAAGCAATGGAACATTAACTCCAAAAGGTTTATTTGTTGCCAATTTCACTTTCCGGATGTGATCTTGCAAAGTTTCCAGATGCATGGATCCTGCACCTAAAAGTCCAAGCCCTCCATTGTTACTAACAGCTGAAGCGAGCTTCCAGCCACTACACCAGACCATTCCTCCCTGTACTATTGGATATTGAATACCAAATAAATTTGTCACACGATTTTGCATGAAATCATTTTTATTATTTGTGAAGCGACAAAGTTAGTAGAATTGATTTGCTATCCCTCAAAATTTTTGCTTTTGAGATGCAAGTCCCGCTGAGGGAAAGGTATCTGAATATTGTTTGTTCGGAATTGGTCATCAATGTCAAATCGAAGATCACTTTTTATATTTTCAACCATGAAATCATTGGCAGTCCAAAAATAAAGTTGAAAGTCAAGTGACGATTCGCCGAAGTCATTGAAACGAACAAATGAACGCGGATTTTTCACAATCTCCTTATGTCGTTCTGCACATTGTAAAAGAATATTTTCAACTAAACGAACATCTGAACCATAAGCAACTCCAACATTTACATGAAACCGGGTAACCTCCTCGTTATGCGACCAGTTTATTACCTTCTCCCCGGTAAACCTGGAATTTGGCATAATGATTACCACATTATCACGAGTTAGCAATTTTGAAACACGTAAACCTATTTCCAATACACGTCCAACGGTTCCTTCCACTTCAACCACATCATCCACCTCTATCGAACCATCAAAGAGAATAATAATTCCAGAAAACAGGTCATTAAATATATGCTGAAGTCCAAATCCTACACCAACTAATAATGCAGATATACTGGCAATAATCAGGGTAACTTTAAACCCTAAAGAACTTATGATGATTAGAATTCCAATCATCCACACCAAATATTTTACAATTTGGAAAAAAGAACGACCACGCCCCCTGTCTAAATGTTTCGATTCAATACGTATTTCAATCACGTACTCAATCACATAGACGATTAATCGAATAAAGAAAACGATTAAGACAAGAATCAGGAGATTGTATACTTTTACATTTATTTTTTCATTTGGACTAAACACCACATGGTTTAAAACGACCATGTATTTTACTCCCAATATTTCCATAATAGCTACCAATCCCAAGAAAAACAAAAAGCCAGTGATGCCTATACGAATAAAACGGGCGAATAACTTTGACAATCCTTTACTTTCAAAAAATCGACTCAAAGACCTTACTGCCATCCTATTGAGAAAAAACACAATAAAAAAAACACCTACTGTGCCTAATAAAGAAAGAAGACTGAAATGCCAACTTCCAATTTCAAATAAAGGTATATCTGGTAGTTTATCAAACATCGTCATTACTTTCAAGAAATACTTTCTCCAGCATATTGCTTAAATCAATAACAGAAACATTTAAATGAAGTTCTCCACCTTCTGCAATTGATATTTTACCAGTCTCTTCAGATACAATCACAGCAATTGCATCAGTTGCTTCTGTAATGCCAACAGCTGCTCTGTGTCTTAACCCTAATTTTGGATCCAACTTTTGGTTTTCGGTAATGGGCATAATGCAACGGGCTGCGACAATTCGATTGCCAATCACAATGGCTGCTCCATCATGCAGAGGAGTATTTTTAAAAAAAATGGTTTCTATAAGTGCATCTGAAATTCGAGCATTAATCTTCTCCCCAGTTCTTACAAATTCTTTTAATTCTGATTTTTGAGCAAAAATAATGAGCGCCCCCGTCTTTGTTCTGGCCAGATTCTCACAAGCTTTTATTACTAATTTTAGTTGCTGACTTGATGCAGACTTGTACTTGTCAGACGAAAAAAGCTTCTCCATTCCCAGTAGCTTATTCACTTGATGGTTACTTCCTATCAATAATAAGAACCGGCGAATTTCCTGCTGAAACACAACAATCAATGCCAATACTCCAACACCAATAAACTGCCCCATAAACGAGCCAAGCAGCTCCATATTTAGCGCTTTCACCAACAGCCAAAACAAGTAAACCAGAAATAATCCAATGAAAATATTAAACGCAATAGTCCCTTTAATCAACATGTATAGCTGGTAAAGCAAAAAAGCTACCAGCAATATGTCAAGGACATCAAGAAAACGAATAGTGATAAATAAATTCATTAAATAGCTACTTCTTTCAGCATTTTAAACATGCGCACTGACTCAACTGCTTCACGCACGTCGTGAACCCTCAAAATATCAGCCCCTCCAAGCAAAGCCATTGTATTTCCGGTAATGGTTCCAGGCAAACTCTTTTCAGGATCAATTTCAAGTAATTTATGAATCATTGACTTTCTGCTCATCCCAACTAACAATGGAAGCTGAAAAACTTTAAAAGAATCAAGCCTGTTTAGCAAATCATAATTTTGCTCCAATGTTTTTCCAAAGCCAAAACCAGGATCAATAATCACATCCTTCACTCCGGCTTTTGTCAATTTACGTACTTTCTCCGAGAAATAATTTGATATATCTTTTATTATATCTTCATAAGTTGGGTTATCCTGCATAGTTTGAGGAGTTCCTTGTATGTGCATCAAGATATATGGAATGCCCAATTTCGCAACTGTATCAAACATGTGCTCATCGAAATTACCTCCGGAAATATCATTGACAATGCATTCTCCTGTTTCATCCATTATACGCAATGCAACCCAGGATCTATACGTATCAATAGATATCGGCACATCCGGGAAATGTTTGCGAATTGATTTAACTGCAGGTAACAGGCGACTCAATTCCTCTTTTGTAGAAATATGAGAAGCTCCGGGTTTTGTAGATACGGCCCCCACGTCAATAATGGTAACACCCTCATCAATCATTTCGCCGGCGCGCTTTACAATATCGTCTTCCGACGCGTATTTTCCACCGTCATAAAATGAATCAGGACTCACATTAATGATTCCCATTACTACAGGATCTTTTAAATCAATTAGGTTCCCATTCAGACTAATCGAATGTTTGCGTTTAAAAAACTTACTTGCTGAACTAGTGATCAACATAAAGCATTAAGAATTTGTGGGGTTTGACAATTGTTCATACAAAAGTATAATAATGCCTACAAAATACACATTTAATTTTTATTTTTATGGCTTCATAATAAGACGATCCCATGGAAAAAACCATACAGCAATACAATCACGTAATTTCTATCTGCCAGGACATTTTTACAAAAAAAATGAAAGACTATGGCATTGCATGGCGAATTTTACGCCCGAGCTCAATGACCGACCAGATTTTCATTAAGGCACAACGAATTCGAAGTATCGAAATGAAAGGAACGATGAAAGTAGATGAAGGAAGTCGTTCTGAGTATATTGGTATTATCAATTATTGCATCATGGCGCTCATCCAGCTCGAAAAAGGAATTTCGGAAGGCGATGACTTGGAACCGCAGGAAACACTGGATCTTTATATTGAATATTTCACAAAAGCCAAGGATCTCATGCTAAATAAAAATCATGACTATGATGAAGCATGGAGAAGTATGCGGATAAGCTCCATTACTGACCTCATCCTGATGAAAATTAAACGAACCAAACAAATCGAAGACAATGCTGGTCAGACAATTATATCTGAAGGGATCGATGCAAATTATCTTGATATGATCAATTATGCTGTTTTTGCGTTAATAAAGCTTGAATTCGATAATAATTAACATGAAAACACTTTGGCAGCTCTTACGGATTTTATTGGGAATTGTATTTATTTTTTCTGGTTTTGTAAAAGGAATTGATCCACTGGGATCTGCCTATAAATTCACCGATTATTTTAATGCGTGGGGGGTGGAAGGACTAAATCCAGTTTCCCTACCGCTTGGAATATTACTTTCGGCAACTGAATTTATAACAGGTATCGCCCTCCTGTTTAATGTGTTTATCTCTTTCTTCTCGTTGGTTTCATTGGCGTTCATGGGTTTCTTCACTGCACTGACCCTTTGGATTGCGATACAAAATCCAGTTACCGATTGTGGTTGTTTTGGAGATGCAATCAAGCTTTCTAATTGGGCTACATTTTATAAAAATATTTTCTTTCTTGGATTTGCCATAATCGTCTTTTACTATCGGAAAAAATTTAAGCCTGCGAAAAACTCACTAATCATTGGTGTTATGGCTGCAGCAACCATAATGATATTTGCTTATCTAGTTGATTACTCCTACAATCATCTTCCAATTATTGATTTCAGGCCCTATAAAGTTGGCACCAATATTCCGGAGGCGATGATTATACCAGAAGATGCACCTCAAGACGTTTATGAGAATATCTTTTATTATAAAAACAAGAAAACGGGCAAGACAAAAAAATTTAATCAGGAAAACTACCCGTGGCAAGATACCCTTACCTGGGAATTTGTTTCGGCCGAAGATGCAGTACTTGTGAAAAAAGGATATGAACCTCCAATTCACAATTTCATCATGGAAACCAAAGACGGAGAAGATGTTAAAGATTTCTTTCTTTACGATGAAGGTTACACCGTAATTTTTATTTCGCATGATCTTTTGAGAGCTCAAATCCCGGATAAAAACAAGATCAGCAATCTGATAGATTACACCAATAAAAATAATATTAATTTCATTGGGTTAACAGCCTCGCTGCCTGAAGATGCAGATTCATTTTTAAACAAATACAATTTCAATTTTGAGTTTCTTCATTGTGATGAAATTACCTTAAAGACTATTGTTCGTTCGAATCCAGGATTTATACTGTTGAAAAATGGAACCATCCTTGACAAATGGCACGTAAATGACGTCCCAAGCCAAGAAGAAATGGACATCCGAAGGAATTTTTTTGATATTATTAAGGCTAAGTAATTTCAACACTTTTCGCTGTAGACAAAGGAAACCACCTACTTATTACTAATCCATTTTGTAAATTTGATATCCTTGACTTGTGTGCGATTAAAAAGGTAACCAGGATATATGGCGAACAATCCTAATATCAAATACCAAATTCATGGGCTTGAATTTGATAACTTATTCGTTTGGATATCCAATCGTTTTAATTTGTTATTATTGCTTATTCTGATTCCATTTTCCTCTTTCTCACAACTCGACTCCGCAACTACGTTAAACAGCACTAAACTCTCATTTGCAAACGATTCGCTATCAACCAGCGACTCCGTTCTAGTATATCAATCGAATGATTCTATCCAGGCAAAAAAGGTATATAAAGTTGGACTTCCCTACATTCCTGGACTCATGTCAAAAGATAAACTTGGCAACATTAATGGTTTTGCATTAGAAATTTTTCAGACAATTGCCATTGATGAAAATATTTCATATGTATGGGTAAATGGTAGCTGGAGTGAATTATTCAATAAACTTCAAAATGGTGAAATTGATGTTTTACCAGGCACACAAGAGTCTGAAGCGAGAAAAGAGCTACTGGATTTTACGTATAACAGCCTTTATGCAATTTGGAGCGAATTGTATCTAAACAACAGCACTATATTTGAAAACATTTCTCAGCTAAACGGTCAAAAAATAGGATTAGTCATAAATGACAACAGTGCTGTCGGCTTCCTCAATTACATTTCCGGATTCAACATTGAAATAGTTCCCGTGTTCTATAGTAATCATGAAGAAGCATTACAAATGCTCTCGCAGGGTGAATTATTTGGTTTTGCTGGCCCTACACCAAACATTCTTTCCGATCTGCCTGCAAACATTAAAAACTCAGGTCTTTATTTCAATCCGACTGAATTAAAATTTGCTTTTCCTAAAAACAAAAATCAGGAATTAAAGAACAAAATTGATTTAAGACTTGGCATATATAAGAGTAATTCGCAGTCTGTTTATTATCAACTATTTGAAAAGTATAACATATCCGAGATCAGCAATATTGATGAAACAACAAGCTGGGAGATGCCAGAATGGCTAAAGTTGGTTCTCATGCTAACCTTTATGATTCTGATCCTCGCTGTATTATTTCTAATTACGCTAAAGAAACAAGTTAACATTCGAACGAAAGAGCTCGACGACAGGCAGGTTTACTTGAGAAAAGCCATGGAAATTGGGGAAATGGGAACCTGGAATTTCAACCTAAAAACGAAAGAACTTTTCTTATCTGACGAGGTTTATATTGTCACCGGAATTGAAAAATACCACAATGATCTTGAACTCGAAGAATTGAAGAGGTTTGTTCATCCCGAGGATCTTGAAAAATTTATTAATTATTTACACCTCATTGAAACCGACAAAGGGCAAGACAATTATTGCCGCATGATTAATGATCATGGAGAAATTGTCTACATCAAGATTTTTGGTTTAATACAAAAGAATAAATTCGATTTCCCAGTAAATACAGTAGGTCTTATCCAAAATGTTACTGCTCAGCTTGAACACGAAAAAGAACTCGTTGACGCCAAAGAAAAGGCAGAGGAAAGCGAAAAAATGAAAACATCGTTCCTAGAAAACATGAGTCACGAAATCAGAACTCCTTTAAATTCAATTATCGGGTTTTCTGATATGCTTACAAACGAGAAATTAAGTAAAGAAAAGAGAGAAGACTTCAAATATATCATTCAAAAACAGAATGAATTACTACTTACCCTAATCAACGATATTTTAGACTTTTCCCGAATTGAAGCTGGCTCTTTAGAAATTGATCCGAATGATGTAATCACACACGAAATTCTGGATGATATTTACGAAAATTTTGAAGCTTTGTGTCCACCGGAAATTGAATTCAAAAAAGCACCAATGCTTCCTGAATTCGAACACTGCTCATTTAAATCTGACGAAAGCCGCATTCGTCAAATCCTAAACAACCTGATATCGAATGCATTCAAATATACAAACGAAGGAGTTATTGAGTTTGGATGCAGACCATCGGCTATAGAAGGGTATTTTGACCTTTTCGTTAAGGATACAGGACTGGGAATCCCTGACGATCATCTGGAATTAGTTTTTGATCGATTTAGTCAACTTGATAGCTTAAATCAAGGATCTGGCCTTGGACTCGCTATTTCTCAATCACTTGCCAAAATGTTAGGATCAGAAATTAAAGTAAAATCAGAAGAGGGAAAAGGCTCCGAATTCTATCTATCATTTCCACTAGTTAAAGAATCAAGCTCCAGCAAGTAAAAAAATCCCCCGCCAGTAAGGTGAGAGAAAGGATTTAGGCGGGGGCTTAAATCAATAATAATGCTAAATTAATTATTTTCAGTCTCATTCAAGCACAATCAATCCATCCCTCATCATAAAATTCAAAAAATCTCATTCGTTAATTTTTTTCAACTGGCTTGTTTAATTAAATTGCGTAAAAAATTCACAAATCACAATTATGAAAAAAATAACCTTATTCATCATTACATTTTTTTTAATAACTGTAAGTTTTGCCGAAGTTAAAACAGCCCGAATATTTGGATCAAACATGGTGCTTCAAAAAGGATTAGACAATCCAATTTGGGGTTGGGCAGACAAAGGTGAGAAAATCACCGTTCGATTTAACAATCAGGAATTCAAAACAAAAGCTGACAAACAGGGAAAATGGAAGGTGAGATTGCAAAAAATGGAATATGGAGGCCCCTACGTATTAACCATTGAAGGTAAATCAAATACGATTACCTATGATAATATTTTAATTGGTGAGGTTTGGGTTTGTTCTGGTCAGTCGAACATGGAATGGATTGTTGAAAACGTCAACAATAAAGAGCAGGAAATTGCTGAAGCGAATTACCCAAAATTACGGATGTTTACTGTTCCTAAAAAAGTAAGTCAAGTCCCTATCGAAGATATGGATGCGGGTGAATGGGAACTTTGTTCTCCCAAGAACGTTGGACATTTCTCTGCCGTTGGCTATTTCTTTGCCAGAAAATTATTAAAGGATTTAAATGTTCCCATTGGGATGATTCATACGTCATGGGGAGGAACCGTCGCTGAGACGTGGATAAGTCCTGAAAATATTGAAAAAGATGAAGATCTTTCATCTGCGTTGGCAGAACTTAATCAATTGGATCTGGAAAATTACAAAGAGCAAAAGTTAGCAAAAATTAAAAATTTATTTGACGGTGATATTCCAACAAATGATACAGGTTTAGTTAATGGCAAGGCTGTTTACGCATCAATGGATTTAGATGAAAATGACTGGAAATCAATTGAAACTCCTGCACTTTGGGAATCAGAAGGATTTCCTGACATCGATGGAATTGCCTGGTACAGAAAGAAAGTGAACCTGACAGCCGAGCAGGCTTCTTCCAGATCAACAATTCACTTGTCAAAAATTGATGACAATGACCAAACTTGGATTAACGGACAATTAGTTGGTGCAACTAACGACCACACCTTAGAAAGGATTTACCCCGTCGAATCGGGAATTCTAAAGGAAGGTGAGAATATTATTGCAGTGCGCGTTCAGGACACTGGAGGTGGTGGCGGAATATACGGCAATAAAAATGATTGTTACCTCAGCATCGGTGATGAAAAAATAAGTTTGGCAGGCGAATGGAAATTTAAATTTACGTATGTTTCACCAGCAAATACGGAAGTCGGTCCGAATGACTACCCAACCCTACTCTATAATGGTATGATAAAACCAATTCTTGGGTATGGCATAAAAGGAGCAATTTGGTATCAAGGTGAATCAAATGCCGACCGTGCCTATCAATACCGAAGAGTATTTCAAACACTTATAAAAGATTGGAGACAACACTGGGGAGTGGGCGATTTCCCATTCTTTTGGGTGCAGCTCGCAAATTTCATGCAAGCTCAAAAGCAACCCGAAGAAAGTGCCTGGGCAGAATTACGCGAAGCGCAAACAATGGCTCTTGAACTTCCGAATACAGGACAAGCTCTGGCCATTGACATCGGTAATGCCAATGATATTCATCCCCGAAACAAACAAGATGTTGGTAAACGACTGGCATTAAATGCACTGAAAGTAGCTTATGGAAAAGATTTTGTGAACTCCGGACCGATGTATGAATCGATGGAAGTTGACGGAAATAAAGTAATTGTTCATTTTAAAAGTACAGGAAGCGGGTTGGAAGTAAAAGATAAGTACGGGTACCTTAAAGCTTTTGCAATTGCCGGCGCTGATAAAAAATTCTACTGGGCAAAAGGAATACAGCTGGATGAAAATTCAATTATTCTTTATTCTGAAAAAGTTGAAACCCCGGTGGCTGTTCGTTTTGGATGGGCAGATAATCCGGATGATTTGAATCTGTACAACAAAGAAGGACTTCCTGCTGTTCCTTTCAGAACAGATACATGGAAAGGTATTACTGAAAAATAGACTGCAATTAACAGAATGAATATGAACATGAAAGTCGAAAGTGGCTTTCATGTTTTTTTATATACTTGTACCAAATAAACAGGACAAATTATGCAACAGCTATTTGTTTATGGAACAATTGGTGATTTCGAAATATTCAAACTATTACTTGATCGTGAGCCAGTATATCGTAATGCCCGATTAAATAACTACGGTTTATATATTCATCCTGAAAACGGCTATTTATTTGTAAAACCACACCCAAACCAAAGTGTCACTGGAAAGGTTGTTGAAGTCTCTGATGATGAACTAAAAATATTGGATTTATGGGAAAGCGTCCCCTTGTATCAACGATCAATTCTTGACATCGAGATCGACAACCAAAATAAAAAAGCATTTGTTTATACTCAACACAACACTTCCGGACTTCCATATAATAGGAGTATTGAAAAAGACAGGGACCAAATTATGCATGATATTAAAGAGTTTCGAGATTGGTTAAAAAATAATAGCTATTGAAATTCCGATGATTGTAATTATTGAAAGCGTTTGAATACTCTTTTATTAGAATCAATCATCAACCAAATGAAACAGAATTTACTTTTACTTGCCCTACTCCTCTTTGCTGGTTGTCAGCAAAAACCTCAATTAACTGAATGGAGAGGTCCAAACCGTAGCGGAATATACAACGAAACAAATCTCCTGAAAAGCTGGCCTGAAAAAGGACCAGATTTGATATGGGAAAAAGAAACAGTTGGCAATGGCTACAGCAGTCCAATTGTTACTGATGAGTTCATCTATATTACCGGCGAAATAGACAGTCTTGGGTGTTTATTCAAATTTGATTTGTCCGGGAATAAAGTCTGGCAGTCTGAATACGGAAAGGAATGGACTACAAATTTTCAAGGTTCAAGAGGAACTCCTACACTGTATGGCGATCAGATTTACATTTGTTCCGGTGTTGGGGATATTGCTTGCATTCAGTCTTCAACAGGAAAGCTAATCTGGAAAAAAAACATGATAAATGATTTTGAGGGTGTTAGTCCCAGATTTGGCTATGCACAAGCACTTGCGATTGACGACAATAAAATATTTTGCCTTCCGGGAGGAGAACAATTCAACATTGTTGCTCTTGACAGAATGACTGGCGAATTAATCTGGAGCAATGAAGGTTTCAAAGAGCGCCCTGGTTACAATCCATCACAAATTATTAAGCTTGCTGATGAAAAACTACTGGTAACCTTCTCCGCTTATCACCTAATGGGAATTGATACCGAAACTGGCAAAATCATATGGTCTCACGAACAAACAAATATAAAGCCAGATGAACGTGGTCCAGGTAAAGGCGATACTCATGGAAATACCATTATTTATGAAGATGGATATCTGTACTACGCTGCAGGAGACGGAAATTGTGGTGTGAAACTTAAACTTTCTCAGGACGGAAAAGCAATTGAAGAAGAATGGACAAACAAGAGTTTTGATTGTTATATGGGAGGAATTGTAAAGATTGATTCAAAACTATATGGCTCGGGAACACAAAAACCATATTTGAAATGTATCGACTGCCAAAGCTGGGAAGTTTCAGATAGTCTTAAAATAGGCAATGGAGCTTTAATTTCGGCTGACAACATGCTTTACTACTATAATTTCAAAGGAGAAGTTTATTTAATAGATCCAAGTGAAGATGCAATGAAACCAGTTTCATCTTTTAAGATTGAAAAAGGAACAAAAGAGCATTTTTCACATCCTGTTATAAACGGTGGAGTACTCTACATACGGCATGGTAATTATTTAGGAGCTTATGATATCAAGAACAATTCTTAAAAAATTTAGTCATAAAAAAACCCTGCAAATTGCAGGGTTTTCTATTTTATGCTAAAAAGATTTACTAACCTTCTTTTTCTAATTTCAATGTAACAGTAGTAAGGTCGCAAACTTCAGTTGGTCCCCAATACTGAATTGGCCCTGGATACAAGTACTCTGTACCAATAGCCCACGCATCGCGATTTGCAGCAAGATATTTGAATGGTGCACCATCCAATTCAACCAATGCTTTCTGAATAACTGGTTTCATATGACCATGACGTTTTTCCATATTCATCATCATAGTTACAGGAACACCACCAGCAATCCACTCATCAGCAGGAGCAGTTGTATTACGAACACTTGACATATAACCAGTTTTACCGGCACCAATCAATACAGAAGCTGTATATCCTAATGAATAACAGTAGTCAGCATCAAAGTTTGAAGGAGCAGCACAACGGCCTTCATATCCGAAGAAGTGGTATTGAGTTCCAAATTTTCCTTTAAACTCCCCCGCAGCTTTCATATCATCCAATTTGGCTTTAACCATTTCACCTAAAAGCTTTTCAGTTTCAATTAAAGAAACCTGTACGTTTCCGTGTGGGTCACGATCCAATGTTAATTGAGTCGCAATTGTTGGAGGAAGAGATTGGAAAACCGCTGATGCATCAGCACTCAGTTTACCAGCAACCCACTCCAAGCGATGAGATTTTTGGATAATTTTAAATTCTTTCTCAGCATCTGATCCTTCAGCCAATAAATCATTCAACTCAGCAATCAACGCTTTCATTTCAGGAACAAATTCTACCAAACCTTCAGGAATCAAGGCAACACCAAAATTATCGCCATTTGCTGCACGTTGAGCAACGATTCCAGCCATATAATCAACAATTTCACCAAGAGTTTGCTTTTTCTCTGCAACTTCTTCCGAAATCAATGTGATGTTAGGTTGAGTTTGTAAAGCAGCTTCCAAACCAATATGAGAAGCAGAACGTCCCATTAATTTAATAAAGTGCCAGTATTTTTTTGCAGAGTTAGCATCGCGTTGGATATTACCAATCAACTCAGCATAAACTTTCACTGCAGTATCAAAACCAAATGAAGTTTCAATCATCTCGTTTTTAAGGTCACCATCTATTGTTTTTGGACAACCGATAACCTGAACACCAGCATCTTTGGCTGCATAATATTCTGCCAAAACACAAGCATTTGTATTACTATCGTCTCCACCGATAATAACCAATGCTTTAATATCTAATTTTTTAAGAACCTCAAGACCTTTGTCATATTGAGCTTCTTCTTCCAATTTTGTACGGCCTGAACCAATAATATCGAAACCACCTGTATTACGATATCCTTCCAAATATTCAGCAGTAATTTCCATGTAATCATGATCCACTAATCCACCTGGACCACCAAGGAAACCATACAATTTGCTATCTGCATTCAATTTCTTGATACCATCGAAAATACCAGAAATCACATTATGACCTCCCGGAGCTTGTCCACCTGAAAGGATTACACCAACATTTACAGCTGGAAGATTCGCAGCCTCACTACCTTCTTCAAGGGTAATTAATGGCATTCCATATGTATTTGGAAATAATTCTTTAATTTCTGCCTGATCAGCAACTGATTCAGTAGCAGCACCGTCGACTAGTTTTACGGCACCTTTTAGTGACTTAGGAAGTTTAGGCTGATATTGAGCCCTGGCTTTTTGTAATGCGCTAATGGTCATATTTATAAATTTTTAGGTAGTATTATTTTTTCAAAAATCCGCTGCAAAATTAACCGAAAATAATTGCTATAAATATGTTGTTCAAACAAGAACCTCTGATTTAAAGTAAATTTAAACCGTCTTCAACCTAAATGAAAAATTCCTTCAAAATATTAATTCCGCCTTATTGCAACACCTCCCCCTTCGAGCTTGGTAATCCATAAAAAAAAATTAGAACCGTGAAAAAACGATTCTAATTTTATAGGCTGTTTATAGTATTTTGATACTTTAACGTTCCATCTCATTAAAACTTAACTATCTCAAATTCAACTCGTCTATTCAAAAGTCTACCCTCCGCTGTATCATTTGAACCGATAAAGCTAACCGCTCCCTTCACTTCTTTATTATTAATTCTGCTTTCTTCAATTCCCTTACTTTCCAAATATTGAATAACAGAGTTAATTCGTTTAAGCGAAATTTCTTCATTGTATTGTGTGCTAGACATATTATCAGTATAAGCGTACAAGTTTACAGCATACTTAGAGTTTTCATTAAGTATTTGTACCAAATCATCAAGTTTCCCCTTTGAATAATCAGTTAGGTAAAATTTATCTTCAACAAAATGGACAGGATTTATTTTAATATTTATTCTTACAGTCTCATTAATTTCATTGGCATCGGGCATAGATATCGTTGTTCCTCCTTCATTCAAAGAGAAACTAACTCTCCTTGCCAATTGATTTGCTTCACCACTTCCTTCTGGAATATTCCGGTCTTCACCCATACCTTCATAACTAAGTCTGGAATCATCAATTCCCAATTTCACTAAAAGATCATGCACTGCTTTTGCCCGATTTTCAGAAAGAGTCAAATTATATTTTTCGTCCCCTGTTACATCAGCATAACCAACAAGCTTTACACTTTGATCTGGATTCTTTTCTAAATACGATTTCAAGAAATTTATGGAACTTACTGCAGAACTATTGATAACCGAACTATTAAAATCAAAATAAATATTTACATATCCATCTTCAAGTAATCTCGCTACATAATTATGGCTGCTTTCTGATTCAATTTTAGCCTTTTGTTCTGCAACTAATTTTTCTTCAATTTCAGTAACCTTTTTAGTTAGATCTTCAATGTCATTTTTTACCTTTTCAACTTCCTGAACATTAGTTTCGACTTTTTCTTCAGCATCGTTAACTTTTGATTCTGTGGTATTAATTTTGGTGGTTATGATCTGGTATCTTTCCTCATCTCTGGAATGCCAATCAGCATGTTTCTTATTTTTACCAAGATAAACTGATAAGCCAACCGTTCCGTTAAAAACCAATCCCATATTATCAACATTCCCAATTCCCCCATTGAATGATTCATTCTGACGCATATTTGAATAACCACTAATGTCTAAATTCATCGCAACTCGAGGGGATAATTTTACCTGCCCAGTAACACCTGCAATAAGGATTCCAACTTTATCACCATCAACTCCAGTCGTCTCATAATTCAATACGCCAGCTCCTGCTCCTGCGTGAGCCAACACATTGAAAGAGTTTGTCCAATTTTCGAATTTTAAAACTCTACCTACATTCAACACACCCTGCAAATCCATCCGGTATTGATTGGTAGTAAATTCCAAACTGCTAGAACTGTTTATAAATTGATTATATCCAAACTCCATTTTTAGACCAAAATACTCACTAATCATATAACGAACACCGAAATCGGTTACCAAAAAGTCTGGTGTTTTAGCATAATAACCAGGATTAAAATTTTGATATGGCTTTGTTACACCAACACTTCCTTCAATTGACCATTTATTGATTTTCTCCAAATCCAGGTCACTCTGTGCAAAACTTGTACTAACCGCTACTAAAAGCAATGTAAGCTGAACAATATATTTTTTCATGAAAATTAAATTAATGAATTCGACAGTGATGTGTCGAAATAATATTTTTTTAATGGGTATGATCTTTTGTTTGATTTACAAATTATAAACTCCTTAAAAAAGAATAAGGTGATAAAAAACGAAACTAGTAAAACGCTACAATAATATGAAACTAAGTTCATAAAACTTACAAACACATTCTTGTTAACAATAACATACAGTCAAGCCTTTCTATGCGTTAATTCTAAAAGGAATACGATGGTAACCCCTAAAGCGATAAAAGATTTACCATGAATTTTGTCGAAGGTTAGTATATTGCTGGAAATGTTAATTCTACATTATTCCCTATTGAAAAAATTATGAAAAAACATCAATTGGTAATTCACCGCGTTCGCCCAATATTCCCAGTTGTGCACCCCTGGACGCTCGGTATAATCATGGGGAATATTTCGTTCAAGTAGTTTTTTATGCATCCTCTTATTAGCATCATAAAAAAAATCATCAACCCCACATTCAAAAACTAATTTCAATTTTCTTCCATCCAATAGGTACAACATATTAATCACTGAATTTTCTTCCCAAACATCTTTATTCTCGGCATATGATCCAAGGCGTTTAGAGATATCCCAGTTGTTTGGAAATGGACAAATATCCAAACCACCGCTCATACTTCCTGCAGCTCCCCATATGTACTGATGACGGAACGCCAGGTAAAAAGCACCATGCCCACCCATGCTTAAGCCTGTAATTGCCCGGCCTGATTGTTCTGCAATAGTTTTATACTTTTCATCAATTGTACTAACTAATTCTTTTGAGATATAGGTTTCATACTGCATTGTAGGATCAATCGGGCTGTCATAATACCAACTGGTAAATCCACCATCCGGGCATACAATTAAAACATCATATTGATCGGCTAGGTCTTTAACCTGCGGAACAATCGAAACCCAATCTCTATAATTTCCTGTAGCTCCATGCAGCAGGTAAACAACAGGATAAGATTTTGATTGAGTATAGCTATCAGGACTAATCACCACATTTGAAACAAGTTTATTCATTGCTTTGCTTTCAACTCTTAACGTGTCAACTTGTGCAGAATAGACATTACATACGACAAGAAACAATACGGTAAAAAACAGTAAATTTTTCATTGTTATTGGGAAAATAAATTAAAATATTATTGATTTGATTCTATCTAACTTCGTAATTATGATTTCGATACAATTCGGACACGACTCTTCAAAATAGTAATCAGTAAAGACAAGAATATGATTGCGTAGATTATCCAGTTAGAAAATTCCGTTGTATCCTTGAACATTCCAACTATTCGAGGCGCCCCCAGTCCAAGCACAAATGAAAACATAATAACTAAGATCAGCCTATAAGCATCTAAGTGAAATTGAAGTCGCTTTTGTTTCATTTTAGATAAACTTTAGTTAATTAGTAAAATCAAACAAATGTAGTAAACTATCCTTTTATATTTCTCTATTTTCCAAACTGCATAACAATTGGTAGGTTCTCCAATTACTGTAAATCCACTACCAGATACTGGAAAATTATTCCAAATAGTATTTTTTCTACTCCCTTCTTAGGGTCTATCAAATTGCTGTTAATTTTATGCAATTGTGAACTTATTGCTGTGTTAACTGGTATTTATTGTAAAAACAGCAATTAGCAATTATCTTGTAAACGTTAGCTCTATTAAAAATTCTATATGGAAAACGCATTTATTGAAAAACTAGGACCATTTTTAGATAAAATACAACCGATCGATATAAAGCCTACCGATGCAGTACCATCATATTCTTTGGACAAAAGCATTAAAGCAGTCATTTTCGACATTTACGGAACACTTATCATATCGGCATCTGGAGACATTATGCAATCATCCTATGATTCATCTATGTTTAAGGAAGCATTAATTAGCGCTGGATACACGATTAAAGTTCCTGAAGCTGACCTAATGGAAATTCATGATATTTTTGGTAAAAATGTCATTGAAGCCAAGGAAATAGCAAAAGAAAATGGCACTCCATTTCCTGAATTAAACATTGTTGAAATATGGCAAAAAACATTGAATCGATGTGAAGAGAAAAAGTTAATTGAAAGTACTGCACAGGCAGACATCAAGCTATTTACCTTCATTTTTGAGTTAAAAAGTAATCAAGTCTGGCCAATGCCAGATTTAAATAAAACTCTGGAAGGAATAAAAGATGCCGGTTATCCAATGGGAATTGTTTCAAACGCACAGTTCTACACGCCTGTTATTATGAATTATTTCCTTTACAATAAGATTAAACCTGATGAATTTATAGATGGATTTGAAAATGACATTTCAGTTTTCAGCTATAAAATGCTTAAAGGAAAACCAGATCCCATTGTGTACAAAGTTCTAACTGATCCTTTAAAAAAGCGTGGTCTAAAACCAGATGATGTTTTATATGTCGGAAACGACATGATCAAAGATATATGGGCCGCTAAACAAGTAGGCTTTAAAACTTGTTTTTATGCTGGTGATATGCGCGCATACCGATTAAGAAAAGATCACCCGGAAGCATCAAAAATAAAACCCGATCATACCATCACTTCCTTAAAACAATTATGGGAGATTCTTGGAATTCAATAAAAAAACTGAAAATAATTAACCATGTAAATTCAACTCTATGGGCGACTTTCATCAAAATGGCGGAATTACCACCCTCCACAACTTAAACTACTCTACATTGGACTATCTGGAAAAGAAACTTGTGAAATTCGCCAGAAGAAGGAAAATGGGGTTAATTATTCCAGCACTATACACAGAACTGGAAAAACCAGCACTTCAAAATATAGTTGACACTTTAAAAGACGTGCCATACATCAGTGAAATAACGATTGGTTTAGATCAGGCCAATGAAGAACAATACAAACATGCAAAGGAATATTTTTCTGTTCTGAACAGTGACAAATGTAGATGCAGAGTTCTGTGGAACGATGGTCCAAGAATGATGAAATTACGCAATCTGTTTGAAGAAAAGAAGATTTACATTGGTGACCCGGGAAAAGGCCGTAACGTTTGGTTGTGTTTTGGATATATGATTGCCTCCGGTCGTTCAGAAGCTATTGCATTGCATGATGCGGATATTATCACGTACAGCAGGGAAATGCTTGCTCGCTTATACTATCCGGTTGCAGATCCAACATTCAATTACAAATTCTGTAAAGGGTATTATTTTAGGTCTGATGGCACTAAACTAAACGGTAGAGTTACCCGTCTGATGGTGACACCTCTAATTCGCTCTTTAAAAAAGGTGTTCCCTGCAAATGATTATCTGGACTTTCTCGATCATTTCCGCTATATCCTGGCAGGCGAGTTCTCCATGCGTGCAGATATCATGAAAACGGTTCGCATTCCTTCTGACTGGGGCCTTGAAGTAGGTATTTTATCTGAAGTTCAGCGAAATAATGCAATTAACCGAATATGCCAGGTAGAAATCGCTGACAGCTATGATCATAAGCATCAGGAAGAATCAGCGGACAATCCCAATGCTGGACTCTCAAAAATGAGCTTTGATATTGCACGTAGCATCTATGCAAAACTGGCAACCCAAGGCTCTGTATTTAGTAAAGGTATTTTTCGCACGGTTAAAGCCACATATTTACGCCTGGCATTGGATATGGTTGAGCAATATGCAGCAGACGCTTCAATTAATGGGTTATCAATGGATCGCCATAAAGAAGAGCAAACAGTTGATTTATTTTCAGGAAATATTTACCGTGCAGGAATTGAATTTTTAGATAATCCGAATTTGATTCCATTTATTCCATCGTGGAAACGGGTTTTAGATGCGATTCCAGATGTTTTAGACATATATAACGATGTAGTTGAAAAAGATAACATGAGTTGATTTTATGGATATCAGATTGAGAATGAAATTGGTTAACCGATTAAAACGAATATATAAAGATCAGTTAACCACGGAATGGGTTGAGAGTTTTATCGATTTTATTGAGGAAGGGAAAAATAAAACTCCCAGAAAACCACCGGGCTGGGATGAAAGTCAGGTTTTTTTAATTACGTATGGCGATGTGGTTAAAAAGAAAGGTGAGTCGCCGCTAAAAACTTTATACAACTTTTCGAACGAATATTTGAAAGGCAATATTTCCACAATTCACATATTGCCATTTTTCCCATATAGCAGCGACGATGGTTTTTCTGTAATGGATTTTTACCAGGTAGATCCTGCACTTGGTAATTGGGATGATATTGAGCAACTGGAAAAAGATTTTATCCTGATGGCTGATCTGGTAGCCAATCATGCAAGTAGCAAAGGAGTTTGGTTCAAGCAGTTTCTGAATAATGAAGCTCCGGGCAAAAACTACTTTTTTACACCACCTGATGATTTCGACACTTCGGATGTTATCCGCCCACGAAGCACTCCCCTATTGACGGAATATCAAACAACGGCCGGAACAAAGAAACTTTGGACAACATTCAGTGCTGATCAGGTTGATCTGGATTATTCCAATCCAGAGGTATTAAAAGAAATGCTGAATGTGTTTCTGTTTTACATGTCAAAAGGAATACGAGTCATTCGATTAGATGCAATCGCATTTCTCTGGAAAACCTCCGGTACAAAATGTATGCACGAACCCGAAACTCATGAAATAGTTTGTTTATTCCGGGATGTGATGGATTACTGTTACCCCGGAGCGTTATTGCTAACAGAAACAAATGTACCTCATAAAGAGAATTTAACTTATTTTGGATTGGGTGATGAAGCCCATTTGATTTACCAGTTTGCATTACCTCCTCTCATTTTACATGCACTTCACAGCGGCAATGGCCAATACCTTTCAAGATGGGCAAAGGAACTGAATGATCCACGCCCCGGGACTACCTACCTAAATTTCACTTCTTCTCATGATGGAATTGGAGTGCGTCCACTCGAAGGGTTAATGCCGGATGAAGAGAAAATGCCAATGATTGAAAAGCTAAAAGAGTTCGGTGCCAAAATAACTACGCGCCAACTCGGTGATCATCACGTACCTTATGAAGTTAATGTCACCTATTTTGATGCACTCAAAGGCACAAAAGATGGTATTGACAATAGTCAGGTTGAGCGTTTTTTACAATCACAAACTATTATGCTATCCTTGCAGGGAGTACCGGCTTTCTATTTTCTGAACCTCTTTGGAATTCCAAATTATACAGAAGGCTTCGAAAAAACGGGTATTAACCGATCGATTAACAGACGTAAATTCTCTTTCGAAGAATTGGAAGAATTATTGGAGGGAAATTCGCAGCATCAACTTATTTTGAAGGAATTAAATAGAAGAACAGGGATACGAAGAAGCATGCAAGCCTTTTCCCCAAAAACACAACAATTGGTTTTAGATCTTGGCGATAATTTTTTCGGAATATTGCGCAAAACACAGCAGATGGAAGATTCGGTAGTTTGTTTATTCAACTTAACGAATGAACCACAAGAACTAATGTTACCAGCTGGCTTAATGGAATTTTGCAGGGATTTGCTCACCTGGAATCTTTATGATAGTGAAACTATTCAATTTGCTCCTTACCAAAGTATGTGGCTTAAAACCCGCTTTATTACCTAACCTCAATAAGTTCTTTCTATGAAAATTCTAATTGCACCCGATTCATTTAAAGATTGTCTGGAAGCTGCAGATGTAGCTAAACACCTAGCGAATGGTATCAAACGTTTCCTTCCTAATGCCGATATTGAAGCCATTCCGGTTGCTGATGGAGGCGAAGGATTTGTACAAACGATGCTTTCAGCATTAGGTGGAAATAAAATTTCGCTTAAAGCTAGTGATCCACTTGGCCGTGAGACTGAAGCTTTTTATGGTATTTTAAATGATGGCAATACAGCGGTAATTGAAATGGCAGCAGCATCTGGAATTGAAAAGTTGAAACTCGAGGAACGTGATCCATTGCTTACATCAACCTTTGGAACCGGTCAATTACTATTGAATGCCATTGAAAAAGGGTGCAATAAAATTATCATTGGAATTGGTGGAAGCGCCACCAACGACGGAGGTGCCGGAATGGCAAAAGCATTGGGATATCGTTTTCTGGATGATTCTGGGAATGAACTGCCTGAAGGTGGAGGTTATCTTGACAGATTATCATCAATTGAAACTTCGCAGGTCTCACCGGCCTTTCAAAACATCGAATTACTGGTTGCATGTGATGTCACCAATCCACTAACCGGCAAACTAGGTGCTTCTGCTATTTATGGGCCACAAAAAGGAGCTAGTCCGAAGGTAGTTCAGCAACTTGACAAAAACCTGGAAATCCTTGCGTTTGTAATTAGGCGCGACTTGAACAAGGACATCTTAAAATTACCTGGAGGAGGTGCTGCCGGCGGATTGGGAGCAGGTTTGGTTGCTTTCGCAAATGGAACATTAAAAGCGGGATTTGATATCGTTAAAGAACAAACCAATTTAGAAGAAGCAGTAAAAAAAGCAGACCTGGTAATCACCGGAGAAGGCAAAATGGATAGCCAGACCAAACAAGGAAAAACACCCTGGGGAGTCGCTCAGCTGGCAAAAAAACACAACAAGCCTTTAGTTGCTGTTGCTGGTTTTTTAGGAAATGGTTATCGAGAACTTTATGATGAAGGGTTTACTTCTATACTGGCACTGCCAAATGGTCCAATTTCGTTAAAAGAAAGTATTGAAACTGCCCCCAAATTATTGGTTGATGCTGGTGAACGAATCGTTAGGTTATTTGCTGCAAAATAAAAATAGACCTGAACTCCTCAGCTCAGGCCCACTGTTAACTGACCAAATAGCTGGTATATAAACTATTCAGTTTTTTCTTCATCAGATTGATGCGAATGAGCTTTTGCATATGCCCAGCGATCCTTAAAATGTCCTTCCCAAAATTTTTCACGATGGTATCTCTGAAAATGGTGTGCATGCGACTTACTGCTAAACAGTATCTTAGCTAATGCAAGCAATCCAAGTGACTGCCAAAAAGTGATAATTGTTAGTCCAAATAATGCAGGCATTAGCCAGTTCCACAGCAACATAACGATGAATGAAATGAGTGCCACCGCTAATATTCCAAACACTACAGCTTTAAAAATAAAAGCCTTTTTTGATTTCGTTTTCATGTCTTAATCTTTTTCATTAATTAACTTAAATAATGACCGTAATCGCTCTCTTAGGAAAAGTACAGCATATCGTTTTCTGCTTAAAAGCGTATTTACCGAATCTCCTGTAAGATCAGATATTTGTTCAAAGCTCATACCTTCCAGTTCATGCATGGTAAATACTTCACGCTGATTGACCGGCAACATATCCAGAGATTGGTTGATTGTTTCCCAAATCAATTCATTCATAATCTGATCATCAGCCTGAATATCAAACGAAGGAAGCATATCAGCCAGATAAATTCCACCTTCATTATCATTCAAAACAGCTTTTTGATCTTCCAACCTCAGGTTCTTTTTCTTTCGGTTGAAATCGATAATCTTATTGCGCGCTACCGAATACAACCACGAGATTATCCCCGACAAATTCAGAATATCATCAAATCCATCTGTCAGGCTCAAAAATACGTCTTGCGCAATGTCTTCAGCATCTTCAAACGTCGGCACTTGTTTTCGAAAATAACCGGTCAATCTCTGTCGCTCTGCCTGATAGGTTGTTTCAATATGTTTCTTCTTGGGAGACATTAAATTGTTTTCATGACTTCAGTATTAAAGTCGGATGTGGAATTAAAATATTTTAGGGAAATCGTTTTTATTTCATATTTATTAACTCAAGGTATCAAATTAAATTCATTTTCAACCACTTCCAATTAGTATATACAATCTATGAATGAAATATGAAGTGATCAAACCAGCCGTTTTTTTGTTTATCTTGAAAATGGATTGAAAAGGGGAATTGAAACATGAGAATTTTATTGACGGGGATTACTGGCTATGTTGGAAAAAGACTTCTTCCCATTCTTGTAAATCAAGGGCATGAAGTTACCTGCTGTGCCCGTAATTTGGAACGAGTTCCTGAGAATATCAAATCTCATCCTAACACCAAATATATCGCAGTTGATTTCTTAGATATCATTCCTGAATCGATCTTTGAAAAAGATTACGATGTAGCTTATTATTTAATTCACTCCATGTCAACACCCAGAGGTGATTTTGAAGAGCTTGAGCTTTTAGCGGCTTCAAACTTCCGGCAATTGATGGATAAAATTACAGTCAAACAAGTAATTTATTTGGGTGGCATTTACAATGACATAAAGTTATCCAAGCACCTTCGATCCCGGATGAACGTTGAATTGGAGCTTAAAAAAGGCAATTACGCTTTTACCGCATTGCATGCAGGGATAATCATTGGTTCCGGTAGTGCATCCTTTGAAATTATACGTGACCTGGTTGAGAAGCTACCGATAATGATCACTCCTCACTGGGTGTTAACACTCTCCCAACCCATTGGTATCCGTGATGTATTGAAATTTCTTCTTGGAGTAATGCTTCGTTCTGAATGCATGAATAAAGATTTTGATATTGGAGGAACGGATGTCCTTTCTTATCGGGATATGTTACTGCAATATGCAGAAGTTAGAAAACTTAAACGAAGAGTGGTTGCCCTGCCAATTATGACCCCGCGCCTTTCTTCCTATTGGCTCTTTTTTGTTACTTCGACTTCCTTTAACCTGGCTTTGCACCTGGTTAATAGCTTAAAAGTTGAGGTCATTGCAAAAGACAATGAGCTATCCAAAATTTTAGACATTACCACGTTATCCTATAAAGAAGCAGTTGAAGCAGCTTTTACAAAAATCCGCCAAAACCAAGTTTCGTCCAGTTGGAAAGATTCGTTGATTAGCAGCCAGTTTTCACCCGATTACCCGGAGCAAATAGAAGTTCCCATATTTGGGTGTTATAAAGACACGAAGAAGATCAAATTTAAAACCAATCCGGACAAGGTCCTTCATGCCGTTTGGTCGATCGGAGGCAACCAAGGCTGGTACTATGCAAACTTTTTATGGAAACTGAGAGGCTACCTTGATAAGCTTTGGGGAGGCATTGGATTACGCAGGGGACGGACTAATGTGGATGAGCTTCAAACAGGAGATGCCCTTGATTTTTGGAGAGTGCTATTGGCAGATAAAAAAGGAAAACGCTTATTGCTATATGCAGAAATGGTTCTTCCCGGTGAGGCATGGCTTGAGTTTAAAATCAGGCAAGAAAACGACAAACATGTGCTTATTCAAACTGCAACTTTTCGCCCAGTTGGAGTAATGGGTAGATTATACTGGATACTTTCATGGCCATTTCACATTTTCATTTTCAGGGGAATGGCACAAAATATTGTTCGGGCAGCAAATAAAAAATGATGAATACTAATCGTTTCAAAAGATTAATAACCATCATTTCTCTTCAAAGACTCTAAATATATATTTTATTTCGCCGAGTAGGTTTCTGCTTTAAACTGATAAACTTTAGATTCAGTTCGAGCATTTTTCATGATCTCGTCCATTTCCTTCACAATTTCAGGATATTGATCTGCAACATTCTTTTCTTCAGCAATATCTGTTGAAAGATCATACAGCTCAGTAGGCTTATCTCCTTTCGACACGTTATAACGAACCGCTTTCCAGTTTCCCTTGCGAACAGCCAAGCGTCCACCTTTTTCATGAAATTCCCAATAAAGATATTCATGTTGTTCTTGATTTCCTTCTCCGAGCAAGGTCGGCAAAAATGAAATTCCGTCAATATTTTCAGGAGTGTCAATGCCAACCAAATCAGCAACTGTTGGCATCACATCCCAAAATGCAGATATATGATCACTTGTTGATCCAGCTTCAATTTTACCAGGCCACCAGGCAATCATGGGTGCACGAACGCCTCCCTCATATAAATCACGCTTATATCCTTTTAAGGGGCCATTACTATCAAAATAATCCGGATCAGCTCCCCCTTCCTGATGAGGGCCATTATCTGATGAAAATAAAATAATCGTATTATCCGCAATTCCCAGCTCTTTCAGTTTTGAAACAATCTCCCCTACTTCATCATCCAGTACATTAATCATTGCAGCAAAAGCGGCATGGGCTTCTAACTGAGTGCCATATGCTCCATTTCGATATTTTGGTCCATCATCAACACCTTCAAACTTATTTTCAGGATTAAACAATCCCCTATATTTTTGAAGATATTTCTCAGGAGCAAATAGTTCTGCATGCGGGATAATGGATGGATAGTACATAAAGAAACTAGTGTCTCTATTGGTGTCCAAAAACTCCAAAGCATATTTATGAATAATATCCGGACCATAAGTACCTGTCGCAGTCCCTGAATTGTCTTCCAAAATATCTTTTTCCTGATTATGCCACATATGATATGGATAATAGTGATGCCCCATCCGCTGGCAGTTGTAGCCATAAAACTCATCAAATCCTTGCATATTTGGATCACCTTCCGAACCGGGATAACCCAATCCCCATTTTCCAAATGCTCCGGTAATATACCCAGCATCTTTAAGCATTTCTGCGATCGTGAAACTTTCAGCAGACATAGGCCATTGCCCCTCCGGATTCCACTCCTTATTCCCACGAATATAGGTATGCCCAGTCGTTTGCCCGGTCATTAGCGAAGAACGGGATGGAGCACAAACAGTGCTTCCTGAATAATGTTGCGTAAAACGCATTCCCTCTGCAGCCAGTTGATCAATATTGGGGGTTTGAAAATATTGCTGTCCATAGCAACTTAAATCACCATAGCCAAGGTCATCAGCTAAAATGTAAATAATATTGGGCTTTAGTTTTGTATTTGAAGCATTCTCCGTTTTCTTTCCTTCTCCGTTACATGCTCCCAAAATTACGACTACTGCCATTACAGACATTGTAATTAATCTGGGTTTCATTTTATTAAGTTTAGTTTCTCAATTACATTCGTTCAGGAACACTAATTCCCATGAGTGCCATTCCCAATTTAATAATTTTTGCAACCGTTTCAGAAAGAACCAGGCGCATATTTCTCACATCGACATTTTCTTCAGCTATGATAGAATGATCATGATAAAACTGATTGTATTCTTTCACCAAATCATACACATAATTGGCAACTAAAGCAGGACTGTAATTATCGCCGGCTTCCTTCACAACTGAAGGGAATAATGAAGTGCTTTTGATCAATTCCTTTTCCTTTTGAGAAAGTTCTAAATTCCCAGCCAGTTCATAATTAATATCGATATTCCTATCGGTTGCTTTTCTCAACACCGAGCGGATTCGTGCATGCGTATATTGAATAAATGGTCCTGTGTTTCCATTGAAGTCAATAGATTCTTCAGGATTGAATAGCATGTTCTTCTTTGGATCAACCTTTAAAATAAAATATTTCAAAGCCCCCAGCGCAATTGTTTTGAATGTTTCATTAGCTTCTTCTTTTGAATAACCTTCCAATTTCCCCAATTCCTCAGAAACCTTTCTGGCCACATCGATCATTTCAACCATCAAATCATCCGCATCGACAACAGTTCCTTCTCTTGATTTCATTTTGCCCTGAGGCAATTCAACCATTCCATAAGAAAAATGATGAAGTCCTTTACCCCAATCGTACCCTAATTTATCCAATAGAATTGAGAGAACCTGGAAATGGTAATTTTGCTCATTACCAACCACGTAAACCATTTTGTCAATCTTGTAATCATTAAAACGGAGTTTTGCAGTACCAATATCCTGAGTCATATACACAGAAGTACCATCACTTCGAAGCAAGATTTTTTCATCTAATCCATCATTTCTCAAATCAGCCCAAACTGATTGATCATCCCGCTGATGAAAAATTCCCTCTTTTAATCCACGCAAAACTTCATCTTTTCCAACCAAGTACGTATCTGATTCGTAGTATATTTTATCAAAATCAACACCAAGCTCTTTATAGGTAATATCAAATCCATCATATACCCACTGGTTCATCATTTCCCAAAGCTTGATGGTCTCTGGGTCTTTAGCTTCCCATTTAAGAAGTAATTCCCTGGCTTCTACAATTGATGGTGCGTTCTTCTCAGCATCTTCCTTGCTTTGACCTTGCTCCATTAATTCAGCAATCTCTTGCTTATAGTGCTTATCGAATAATACGTAAAAGTCTCCAACCAAATGATCACCTTTTATTCCCGTACTTTCAGGAGTTTTTCCTTCACCCCATTTTTTCCAGGCTAACATCGATTTGCAAATATGAATTCCGCGATCATTTACAATATTGGTTTTAACAACCTTTTTCCCATTGGCCTTCAAAATCTCACCCAGAGAAAAACCTAGCAAATTATTACGAATATGCCCCAAGTGAAGCGGTTTATTTGTATTTGGAGAAGAATACTCAACCATTACTGTAGGCGAATTCTCATCAGCAGATTGGTAGCCAAACTGTTCTTTAGCGGCTGCATCTTCCAAAACATTTAACCAATAACCAGTAGAAATCGTCAAATTTAAGAAGCCTTTTACAACGTCAAAGGCTTTAACCTCATCAACGTTTTCTTGTAAATATGCTCCTAATTCTTCCGCTGTCTGTTCAGGAGACTTTCGGGAAAAGCGTAAATAAGGAAACACAACCACAGTTAAATCACCATCCACATCTTTTCGAGTATTTTGTAACTGAACAGAAGGTGCTTCTATTTCCTGATTATATAATTTTGAAATTGCTACTGATACTTTCTTGCGAATAATTTGCTCTATTGACATTACCTAAATTTTAATGAAACCGCAAAGATAATAGATTCCAGTTTAAGTTTTAAGCTGCTTTTTGAAAGTCACAAAAAAACCCCGCATTTTCATGCAGGGTTCCTTCTATATATCTTAAATGAATTATTTCATTTCAAATAATTCAAATTCAACTCTACGGTTCAATTTTCTTGTTTCTTCTGATTCATTTGGTGCTGCAGGATTAGCTTCACCTAACGCTTCTGTTTTTGTGATTCTTGAAGAATCCAAACCTTTTCCAATCATATACTTAACGACAGAATCAATTCTTTTTGCAGACAATGCAACATTATATTCCTCTGTTGCCAAATCATCAGTATAACCGTATAAATCAACAACATAAGAAGGATTGCTTTTCAGAACCTTCATCAAGTCATCCAATTTTCCTTTTGAGTAATCTGTTAAATAACTCTTATCAACAACGAAATAAACAGGAATAACTTTAAGGTCTACCTTAACTGGTTTTAACTCGGCTTTTTCTTCAGGGCAACCATTATTTGAAGCTACACCAGCCTGATTTGGACATTTATCTTCACCATCAGCAACTCCATCGCCATCACTATCCAATGGACATCCATCTGAATCAACTTTCCAGCCAGCAGGAGTGTCAGCACATTTATCCTTACCATCAGCTATTCCATCCCCATCGCTATCAGGGCAACCTTTCAATTCTACTTTTCCAGCTACCTCAGGACATTCATCATCTTTGTCAGCAACACCGTCACCATCATTATCAGGACAACCTTTTAATGAAGTTAAACCCGCAACCTGAGGACAATCGTCAATGTAATCAACGACACCATCACCGTCAGTATCAACAGGACACCCGTTTTCATCAACAGTAACTCCAAATGGAGTTTCAGGACAATCATCCTTTTTATCAGGAACGCCATCACCATCGGAATCTTTCGCTTTACCCATGCTGATTTCAATTCCACCAACAACCTTCCACATATCCTCTTTCCGGTCATCACCTTTACTATCCTGATAAGTGATACCATCAATATATCCACCCTCAACAAATAAAGCAACGGATTCACTCAATGAAAACTTTGAACCGACACCAACATTGAGATTCAATCCTTCAGTACCATTATCAAATAATAAGCCTGGTCCACCATAAATGTATGGTTTAACCGCGCTTGCATCTTTATAAAGCTTTAGACGAAGATTTAACAGTGTGTTTACAGCATCCAGATTATTCTGAACTTGAGAATTGAACACCGCAAAATTCTGCACTAACATTAAATCAAAAGTTGGACTTACATATCTGCTCAGATAAAGTTCAGGCATCAACCCAACTCCATCTTTGTCAAAATTGCCATAGGCACCGGCACCTAGTCCCAATCCCCATTTCTTATCTGCTGTTTGTGCATTGACCAACAAACCAGCTGATAAAACAAGAAGCAATAAAAAGTAACGTTTCATGATGATAATAATTTGTGAATGGTTTAATAAATATATTTCCTATAAATAAAAATCAAGTCTTGTTTAACAAACTTAAATAATCATCTGTTCTTTTACCTAATAAAATCACAAAAGCTGCTAAAACTTTCACCATTTAGGAGTATTATTTAATAAAACTATGTACTTTTTAAGTAATTTGCGACAAAAAATAGAAGTTTGTACAACATAATTGACATAGAGACTACCGGAAAAAGTGCCCAGGAAGGAAAGATAACCGAGATTGCTATATATGTTCATAATGGGGTCGAAGTTGTAGATTCATTTAGCAGCTTAATTAATCCGGAGTGTCACATTCCCTATTTTATTACCAAGCTAACAGGAATTGATAATTCGATGGTAAGCCAGGCTCCAAAGTTTTATGAAGTAGCAAAAAGAATCATTGAACTTACTGCTGGAAACATTTTTGTTGCTCACAATGTAAGTTTCGATTATCGTTTTATTCAGGAAGAATTTAAACGGTTGGGCTACGATTTCAATCGCAAAACAATGTGTACCGTTAAACTTAGTAGAAAATATCTACCAGGCCACCGTTCCTATTCACTCGGCAACATTTGCAATGATCTAGACATACGGATCGATGGGCGACATCGTGCTGCCGGTGATGCATTGGCTACCGTTAAATTATTCGAGATAATTCTTCAGCGGCATATTCAACAACCCAGTAATAATTTGTCTTCAGCAAGACAAACCAGGTTATTCTAAACTAAAAATTGAGGCTATTCTTTAGAGTCAGCTTGCTCCTCAGCAGATTCAGTGTCTTCATCGAAGTTTAATAGTTCATTCTGATGAAGAATATTATACCACTGAAGAATTTTTTTCATATCACTGGTATAAACCCGTTCCTTGTCATATTCAGGTAGAATTGCTTCAAAATAGTTTTTTAAATCATTACCTGAAGGAATTTTCGCTACCGCTCCATTCTCTTCTTTATCTGCAATTGATTTTAAAACATCTTTTAATGGCACCTCGGCCGTATCTGTATATATGGCAATATCTTCTAATGAGCTGATTTTTGCAGTTGAATATGCAGGTATTCTTTTACCTGTCAACAATGATTCAACAATGATGCTATTTTTAGCTTCTGCTACTAGTTTAAAAAGTCCTGGTTGACCTGAAATCGCTAAAATCCCTTTTAACATATCTGTATTGTTTTTATGGATGGCGAAAATAATATTTTTAAATGAATATTGGTAATCCTATAGCGCAAAACAAGACAAATTAAATATCTATATCACCTGCTTTCTATTTTTGAATTCTAACTAAAACAAAAGAAAATAAATTCAATAGCTTTCAATTAGCACCTGCAATTCACCTTAAAGATACTAGCACCCATGGCCAATTATCAACCAAGATATTCATAGACGGGAATATTGTTATACCGTAAAGTTTTTTCTGTGTCTGACACCTTTAATTACATTCAATTCCTATTTTTGTGCTACACAAATGAAAATTACGATTCTAATTACCTATTTTGTTTTAGTCATTGGAGTTGGTATATATTCCTTCTTCAAGATTAAAAATCCTACCGATTATTTTATTGCAGGAAAAAATAACGGCGTATGGCAAGTAGCAGGAAGTTTGATGGCAACAATCCTTGGAGGATCAGCCATTCTGGGCTCAGTAAATCTTGCAGGAGTAGAGGGATGGGCATCAGCCTGGTATTTGCTTGCCGCATCAATAGGACTTTTCCTGTTAATTCCATTAGTTGGCTTTGTAAATCGATTGGGAAAGTTCACCTTAGCCAATCTGTTGGGACAGTTTTATGGTGAGAATGCCAGAAAAGCCGCGTCCGTAATTATTCCCATTGCCTGGACCGGCATTGTTGCTGCACAGATTATTGCGGCATCAAAAATTCTTTTCAGCTTTTTCGGTATAAGCTATGAACTGGGAGTGATTATTTCAGGCAGTGTTTTCATTATTTACACGCTGGTTGGAGGACAGGTTTCTATCTTAAAAACTGACTTTATCCAATCAGCAATTATTATTATAGGCTTATTAATTAGTGCTGGTTATCTATTGGGAGTATCGGATGTCACAATTCCCAAAATGACGGAAAGTTTTCCTTTTAATCCAGACTTTTCAGGAGTGGACCTATTGATTTTGTTGCTTACATTTTCCAGTACTTTTGTGGTTGGCCCTGATATTTATTCGCGTTTGTTTTGTGCGAAAAACGAACAGGTGGCGAAAAAAAGCGTTATTACGGTTGCTATTATTCTTATTCCAATAGCGTTTTTGCTGGCTTTTCTTGGAGTTTTTGCCTATAACAATCTGCCTGCGGAATCACTTAAAGGTTCCGTCGCGCTAATTGAACTTATCAACCACTATTTACCTGACTGGAGTGTTGGATTAATGGCAGCAGCTTTATTATCAGCAGTACTATCTTCGGCTGACACCACCTTATTAACTGCATCAATGATGTTAAGCGAATTAATTAAATCTGATATAGACAATCCTGCATCATTACGAAACACACGTCTTTTCATCGTTAGCGTTGGTATTTTCAGTATGTTGATTGCTATAAAAATTACGTCGATCATTGGAAGCCTATTACTGGCATTGGCTTTCTATTCTGGAGCATTTATTATCCCGTTAATTGCCGCTTTATTGAATTGGAAAGTAAACAAACGACTGAGCATCCTAGCAATGGGATTGGGTGGTTTTTTGGCACTTTTCGGAAAAATTGCAGACAGTACCCTGGGATTGTCAATAGGCAACTATGTGATCATCGCAGCATTTGCAATTAATCTTGGAATACTTTTGGTACCTGAGAAAGCTAGCCCAACTCCACAATCGTAATCCCTGAGCCACCAAATTGGACATGCTCATCGCGATACGAATTCACGACCGGGTCTGCTTTTAAAAAGTTGCGAATAACTTCTTTCAAAATTCCACTCCCTTTTCCATGCAGAATTCTTAATTCATGAACATCCAACATAATCGCTTCGTCAATGAATGCCTGAATATTTGAAATAGCTTCTTCAGCTCGCTGTCCCCGAATATCAATTTCAGATTTAAAATTGAGCTTCTTTTCAGAAAGTTTGCGGTGCACATTGGGTAAGGTTCGGTTCATTCCACGCAATTCTTTCTTTGCTTCGTTGTTGCTTATTTTCTGAAGCTTTTTCGTGCTTACAGAAGTTCGTAGCTGGCCAAAGGCAACGATTGCATTCTTTGGTCCGATCTCCATTATTTCACCAATTGTACTTTGTCCTTCAATTTTAACTTTATCGCCAGGCTCAAGTTCTGTCTTTTCCTTTTTTGAAACAGATTTATTTTCTGGTTTTTCTGGACGTTTTTTATTCCTTCTCTCTTCCTTTTGTTTAAGCTTTTCTATCTTTTTATTAATCCAGTCATCATCATTTTTATCATCTGCAGCAACCAACTCTTCTTTAAATTTCACCAAACTTTGACGTGCATTCCTGGTTTTTTCCTTTTCGGCTTGACTTTCCTTAATCTCGCGAATCGTATTTTCAACCTTTTTATTAGCCTCTGCGAGTATCTGCTCAGCTTCTTCCCTGGCTTCCTGAACAATCTTTTTTCGCTGCTTGCTTAAATCAGATAAGTCAATTTCATATTTTTCTGCAAGTTCATCCAATGACTTTTCAACCTTTCGAATTCGCTGACGCTTGGATTCCCAGTAACGCTTATCACGAACGATATCCCGAAGGTGTTTGTCAAAATGAATATGATCTTTTCCCACTTTATTGGTTGCTTCCTCCAGTATCGACTCCGGCATTCCAATTTTTCGCGCAATCTCAAAAGCAAACGAGCTTCCAGGCTTGCCAATTTGCAACTGAAAAAGAGGTTCCATTCGATGTGAATCATACATCATGGCACCGTTTTCAATCCCTTCAGCAGATGAGGCAAAGTGTTTCAAATTGGTATAATGGGTGGTGATTACGCCAAAACAACGCACCTGATTTAACTGGTCCAGAATCGCTTCAGCAATGGCTCCACCCAGCATTGGCTCGGTACCCGTTCCAAACTCATCGATAAGCACCAAGGTTTGATCATTTGCATTTTTAAGAAAATGCTTCATGTTCAACAAATGCGAACTATAAGTACTTAAATCATTATCAATGGACTGCTCGTCGCCAATATCAATAAAAAGTTGATCAAAAATACCTGCCTTACTCGTTTCATCAATAGGAATTAACAGCCCGCATTGCAACATATACTGCAACAATCCAACGGTTTTTAAGCAAACGGATTTACCTCCGGCATTTGGCCCGGAAATCAATAAGATATGTTTTTCCGGACTCAACTGAATATTTAAAGGAACAACCTGCCGGTTTTCTTTCTTAAGCGTGAATTGCAATAATGGATGAATCGCCTTTTCCCACAATAAAATACATTGATTTTCCATGACTGGCTTAATGGCTTCCATCCGGTTACCCAAAATAGCCTTTGCCCGGACAAAATCAATGATACCAAGAAAATAGTACAAATTCAGCAAGTCTGACAAATAAGGCCTGATATCATCTGAAAATTCAACCAGTATCTTTACGATTTCGCGTTTCTCAGCATACTCCAACTCCCTGATTTCGTTGTTCATCTCAACTACTTCCGTAGGCTCAACATAAGCGGTTTTTCCTGTAGCAGACTCATCATGAACGATACCACCAAGCTTTCGTTTCATAGCAGACGTTATTGGAATTACCGGCCTGCCATCTCGGATTGAAACAGATGCATCCTCCTCCACCAAACCGTCTCGCTGCGCCTGTCGCAAAATACTGTGCAAGCGTTTTGAAACATTCGACTGTTTGCTCAACAGCTCTCTCCTGATTCTTCCCAGTTCCGGTGATGCCTGATCTTTAATGTTCCCATGTTGGGTAATTATCTGGTCAATACGATCTTTAATGTATGGAAAAAGCTGAACTTGCTTAAGAATTTCTTTTAGAGTTGGATATAATTCATCCTTTTGATTGGATAGAAATCGAACAATCCCCATGATAGTTTCCAGTGAACGCTTTAAATCGAAAAGTTCAATTACTTCCAGAAAACGGCCTTCTGTCTTAAGTTTTGATAAAGAAGGTCTTAAATCAAAATAAAAACTGGTTGGAAAATTATCAGTCTCTTTGATCAATCGAGCAAATTCTTCAGTGGCAGAAAGCTCAAATTGAATTCGATTGTAGTCTGTCAGGAACTTCACACGATCAACATGATCCTTGCCCAAATCACAGAGACAAGATCCTTTCAGTAGTTCCCGTACACGATCAAAACCAATTTTTGATTCAAAATTTTGAGGATAAATTTTCACCATTCACCGTATTTTGTCGGCAAAAATATAAAGAAACCTTGTGTATTCGGGTAAATGAACGGAATTATTTAATTACTTCAAATAATTCC
This sequence comes from Sunxiuqinia sp. A32, assembly GCF_052690465.1. Taxonomy (NCBI): domain Bacteria; kingdom Pseudomonadati; phylum Bacteroidota; class Bacteroidia; order Marinilabiliales; family Prolixibacteraceae; genus Sunxiuqinia; species Sunxiuqinia sp. A32. The sequence goes on along the minus strand of NZ_JBQYLI010000023.1, from coordinate 14,515 downwards.
TGAACACGAAAAGGTTTATAAAGATAGCCATCCATACCTGCCTCTTTACACGCGCGAGTATCTTCACTTGTATCACTTGCAGACATAGCTATAATTTTCACATCCTTATTAATACCCTTAAGTTTTATGTAATTTCTAATGCTGCGTGCTGCTTCAGTACCATTCATTATTGGCATTCTCAGGTCCATCAGAATTAAATCGTAATGTTTCTTTTTAAATTTGTCAACTGCTTCCTGACCATTGAACGCGGTGTCAATATTCGTGAACTGTTCCCTTAAAGAGAATAACACTACCCGATGATTTATGGGGTTATCATCAACTACTAAAACTTCAGAGGATGAATCTAAATCATTTTTCATATAAGCTAAATCACATTTAAGTTACGACCAATTAGTCAATTGGTACCTTTTCATCTGGAAAACGTTCTGCATACTCCCCCCAAAAATTTCTCACTTCCGTTTTCATTTCTTTTCTCAACAGCAATATACCGATTAAGTTCGGAATCGTCATCAAAGCTATGGTAATTCCAGAAAAAGTCCAAATAATAGTTGTATCAGTAAATGCCGCTATAAAGAAACCTATTACATATACAATTCGATAATAAACAACCGCCTTAACTCCAAAAAGATACGTTATTGCACGATCACCGTAATACGACCAGGAAATAGCCGTTGAGAAAGCAAATAATAAGAGTCCTATTGCTACAATATAACTTCCATACGAACCAAACCAACTTTTTGTAAAAGCCTCTGTGGTAAGTGGTGCACTGTGTATCAGAGAATATCCATCCAATTCAACATTTTCATCAGTTGGTATGTGCCCATTAACAACCTCAACAATCCCGGAATAAGGCTGATCGTCCTGCAGCACCACTACTTGTTCAGCTACAGACCTTGCATGAACGATCGTCAAATCATTACTTATTTTTCCATCGGAAACCTGAAGTTGTCCGGTATAAAGGGGTAATTCCTCCTTTTCAGCTAAAAAGCTACTCAATTTTTCCCGATCCTGAATATCTGTCTCCGAGTAGCTGGCAGCCAAAATTTGTAAATCTGCATCTTGAAAACGATTCTCAAATTTCTGGGACCATACTCCTGACGATAAAATAACTAATCCGGTAATGGTACAAATGATAATCGTATCAATGAACGGTTCCAGCAAGGCAACCAATCCTTCAGAAACCGGCTCATGAGCACGCGCTGCAGCATGCGCAATTGGTGCAGATCCCTGCCCTGCTTCATTTGAAAACAATCCCCGATTTACACCGCGGTTAAAAGCAAAGGCAAATCCAGCTCCTAAAAATCCACCAGTAGCGGCAGAACCAGTAAATACATCATGAAATATGCTAATAAACGAAGGAATAATATTTTCGTAATTGTAGAAAATAACTGCCAACGCTCCAAAGAAATAGATTAATGCCATTATCGGCACCAGACGGGAAGTTACTTTTGCAATACGTTTAATTCCCCCAATAATTACAAAGGCCAGCAGCAGCGACAATATACCACCAGTAATTATCTTATTGACACCAAAGGTTGAAAAAACAGAATTCGCAATAGAATTAATTTGTGGTAAGCTTCCGGTTCCAAAAGATGAAAAAACGGTAGCAATCGCAAAAATGGCGGCCAGCCATTTCATATTAAGCCGGTTTTTCATGTAATACATCGGTCCACCGGCAATGGAGCCATCTTCAGCTTTTTCACGGTATTTATGAGAAAGAGTAACCTCCACAAATTTAGTCGTCATTCCTAAAAGCGCAGTAACCAGCATCCAAAACAAAGCTGCCGGTCCTCCTAAGTGAATAGCCAATGCTACTCCGGCGATATTTCCGGTTCCCACGGTACCGGACAAAGCGGTAGTTAACGCCTGAAAGTGTGATGTATCTCCGACATCGCCTTCACGATCAAATTTACCGCGTACAATCCGTAACGAGTGCTTTAAATAACGAAATTGTGGAAACTTCAAATAGACTGTAAAGAAAACCCCTGTACCCAAAAGAAGGAAGACAAACCAGCTACTACCCCCAATAAAACTATCAATAAGCGATAAAACATTATTCAACTGATTCATATACCTTTTTTTTATTTTAAGGCCTAAATTAACATATTCAATATTCTTGATGAAATATATTACGCAGATTTAGTCCGTTTTTTTTCAACTATAAATTTAAATTAATGAACAAAAATCAATTCGTTTCTTCCCCTTTCCAAAAGTTTTGGTTGAAAATAACATTTCCTGCTAAAAATAAAGACATGAACTAGGCTTCAATTCCGTTTTTTCCATAAATTTGTCAAAACAATTAAACAACTCCACTATGTTACCAAAATTTTTAATTGCGGATAATTCGCAGGAAACACCAGACTTACTTTATGTAGTCCACACGCAAGAACCTAAATTCATTGTAAAAAGTGATGTTGAAGATTTCTGGTCCAACCAGGAGGTATACTGGATCAGTGACGAACCTTCATCAAAAGACATTATCAACCAATTGTTGGAAGATGCAGAAGAGTTTCTGGAAAATGAATTGGAAAGTCAGGAAAACCTTTTTGACGACGACGAGGACGAATAAAGAGAATTGGGCATGACTGTAAAGAAAAGAATAACCCGATCTAACGATAAAATAATTGCCGGAGTGCTCGGTGGCTTCGCCAATTATTTTGATATTGATCCGGTTCTTATTCGCGTAATATTCGTGGTGTTGTCAATTTTTAGTGCAGGTTTCCCCGGACTGTTAATTTATTTAATTCTCTGGATTGCCATTCCGAAAGAGAATTAGTCCTGCGGTACATCTTTTAAACTCAGTTGAATTCTCTTTCTGGGTATATCCACATCGACCACTTTCACCTTGACATGTTCGTGTAATTTGACGATTTCATTGGGATCGCTGATATACCTGTCGGCCAATTGCGATACATGTATCAAACCATCTTGTTTGATACCTACATCCACAAAAGCACCAAATTTGGTAATGTTGGAAACAATGCCCGGAAGCACCATACCAATACTTAAGTCTTCCATTTTATAGATACCTGGTGCAAATTCAAAAACCTTAATGTGTTTTCGGGGATCTCTGCCTGGCTTGGCAAGTTCTTTGGCAATATCTTTCAACGTAGGCAACCCTACCTGCTCTGTCAGATACCTTTCCAATCGAATTTGATCCTGCAATTCGGAACTTTCAATCAGCTCTTCAATGGAGCATCCCATATCTTTTGCCATCTGATCAACAATGTGATACGACTCCGGGTGAACAGCGGAATTATCCAATGGATTTTTAGCATCCGGAATGCGCAGGAAGCCGGCCGCTTGCTCATAAGCTTTGGCTCCCATTCTTGGCACCTTCAACAATTCTTTGCGCGAAGAAAAAGCTCCGTTTTCTTTCCGATAGTCAATAATATTTTGAGCCAGTTGTGGTCCCAAACCAGAGATATAAATCAGTAAATGCTGTGAAGCTGTGTTTACATTCACCCCCACCATATTCACCGCTGATTCAACAACCGTATCCAAACTTTCCTTTAAAAGCTTCTGGTCCACATCGTGCTGATATTGCCCCACGCCAATAGACTTTGGATCGATTTTTACCAGTTCAGCCAGCGGGTCCATTAATCGGCGACCGATAGAAACGGAACCTCGCACCGTTACGTCATATTGAGGAAACTCGTCGCGGGCAACTTTTGAGGCCGAATAAATAGAGGCACCATCTTCAGAAACCACATACACTTTGACATCCCGGTCGTAATGCAACTTTTTAATGAAAAATTCTGTTTCCCGACTGGCGGTACCATTTCCAATGGCAATAGCTTCAACCTGATAAGCACTTACCAAAGAAACGATTTTGCGTGCAGCCTGCTTGGTTTGTTCCTGTGGTTTATGCGGATAAATTGTTTCGTTATGAAGCAGGTTTCCCTGCTCGTCCAGACAAACGACCTTGCAACCTGTCCGGTATCCCGGATCAAGCGCTAACACCCGCTTTTGCCCTAATGGAGGAGCCAATAAAAGCTGTTTAAGGTTCTCAGCAAAAACCTGGATAGCTTCCTTATCGGCTTTCAATTTCGATGTATTGGCAAATTCCGTTTCGATAGATGGCAACAGCAAACGCTTCAAACTATCCTTGATTGCCTTTTCAACCTGTTCACCACATTCGTAGAGGGTACGGATAAATAATTTATTCAGCCGTTCAAGCACAGCCTCCTCATTCGGAGAAATACTAATCCTCAAATATCCTTCATTTTCACCTCTGCGCATGGCCAATAAGCGATGCGAAGGACATTTTCGCAACAATTCTTCCCACTCAAAATAATCGCGGTACTTTTCGCCTTCGTCCTCTTTCCCTTTTACAAGTTTACTGGTTATAACGGCACCAATTTCAAATGAGCGGCGGACAATGTTTCGTGCCTTTTCATTTTCATTCACCCACTCAGCAATAATATCTCTGGCTCCGGCAAGCGCATCCTCAACGCTTTGCACCTCATCATTCACAAATTTCAACACCCGGCTTTCCAAATCACTCTCCTGTTGTCTCATGATGATTTTTGCCAGCGGCTCCAAACCTTTTTCGCGGGCAATGGACGCTTTCGTCTTTCGCTTTGGCTTATAAGGCAGGTAAATATCTTCCAGCTCAGTGGAATCAAAACATTGATCAATCCGCTGTTTTAATTCGTCAGATAGATTCCCTTGCTCCTCGATGGTTTTCAAAATTGTTTCCTTACGCTTGAGCAATTCTTCAATTTTGATTTTCTCATCACGAACCTGAGCCACCTGAACTTCATCCAAACTTCCGGTCATTTCTTTCCGGTAGCGGGAAATGAATGGAACCGTTGCCCCATCATCTAAAAGTGCAATGGTATTTTTTACCTGTTCAGGATTTAATTGAAGTTGGCTCGTTAAGCGTTGGATTATTTCTGGAGTGATCATTTGGAATAAAATTAAAAAAACGAAGATAAAAGAATTTTACCGATTGACTGCTCTCCATTCAAATGTAAACCACTAAAAATCGATGGTGAGTTGAACCGGGCCAGGTTCCTCATGTGGAAAATTAGAAACGGTAAGGCCAAGCAAACGAATGCCCTTGGCAAAAGGCTCTTCAGCTTTCAACAATTTATAGGCAGTTTCATGAATCAAACTTCGCGAATCAATGAGACGATCAACTGTTTTGCTGCGAGTGATTTGCTCAAAATCAGCAAATTTAATTTTCAGGGTTATTGTTCTGCCATAACTTTTCGACCGCTCAATTCTACGCCATAATTCGTCTTCTATCTTTTCGAGTTGAATATTCAAATCATTTAATAAAAAATAGTCTTGCCCAAAAGTACGTTCAGCTCCCAACGACTTTCGCTCGCGGGACGGAACAACCGGACGATTATCAATCCCACGTACAATGTGATAATAATAATTGCCGGCCTTGCCAAACTGTCTGACCAATTCCTGCTGATCCAGTAGTTTTAAATCTGCTCCGGTATAAATTCCCTGCTTATTCAACTTCTCGGCAGTAACCTTTCCAATCCCAAAGAACTTTCTCACTTCCAGTTCTTCAATAAAAGCAGCAGCCTCATCCGGAGTAATCACAAATATTCCATCAGGCTTTTTCTCATCAGAAGCCACTTTTGCCAAAAACTTACAATACGAAACTCCTGCCGATGCCGTCAGATTTGTTTCTTCTTTGATTCGCCTTTTTATTTCTTTAGCAATTAATGTAGCAGACGGCTTTCCTTTTTTTGCCAGGGTCACATCCAGAAAAGCTTCATCCAACGAAAGTGGCTCAACCAAATCGGTATATTCATGAAAGATATCCCTGATTTGACGACTCACCTTTTTATAATTCTCAAAATTCGCTTTTACAAAAATAAGGTCCGGACATTTTCTTTTTGCCAGAATGGACGACATAGCCGAACGCACCCCAAACTTCCGTGCTTCGTAACTGGCAGCGGCAATCACTCCCCGCTCGTGATCACCTCCAACTACCACGGGCTTCCCCTTTAATTCGGGATGATCACGTTGCTCGACAGACGCATAAAAGGCATCCATATCGATGTGAATTATTTTGCGCACCGGGTTTTCCATTGCTGTAAAGATAGCCAAGAATAAAATTATTTTTTGCTGGCAATTTTCCCAAACGAACATTCTATGATTGATTTTGTAAATTGGCAATCGAAACACAACAACAAAGCTGATGCAAACTTGTTATAAGCTATTTAACAAAGGATAGTATCCTGAAAATTGACATTATGAGGAAGAACCAAATAAAACGAATACTCAGAATCGCATTTATTATTGCAAGCATAGGCTCCTTATATTTCGTACCATGGATTTTGGTAAAGGCTTGGATTTTACCACTACCTGATACGGTTCAGGAACAACTAGATGAAGCAATTGATTTTGGATTTGATGGCATGATTGTTTTTGTAGACAAAGCTGGTGAACCAGCTGAGTTTTATGCTGCAGGCTGGCACGATAGAGAAAATAAAATACCTGCTTACCCGCAAGCCTTATTCAAGATTGCCAGTATCACCAAGCTCTATGTCGCTGTTGCTGCTACGAAATTGGTCAAAGCAGAACGTTTGTCTTTGGATAAAACCCTTGCTGATTACTTTCCGGAACTTGCAGGACGAATTGAAAATTCAGACGAGATAACCTTGAGAATGATGCTGCAACACCGGAGTGGCATTCCCAATTTTGTTGACCATCCTGATTTTTGGATAAAACCTCCCAAAAGCAGACAAGAAACACTTGAATACGCACTGGATTTACCAGCAGACTTTGAGCCAGGCGAAGATTATGGTTATTCAAATACCAATTATATGTTGATTGAGGACCTCATTGGTAAAACGGTGGGCTATCCCCACCAGCAGTATATAAAAGAGGAAATCCTGATACCTCTCGGCCTCAAAAATACGTTCGGTTCGCTAAGTGAAGTGGATATAAATGATGTGATGAGTGGTTATTATGTTGGTATTGAAACTGATTTCAAAACTGAAGATACAGGCTTAATGCTGGCTACTGCAGAAGATGTGGGTATATTCTTACGTGCATTAAATGATGGTTCGGTGTTTAATGAAGGTGAACAGGAAATCTATTCCTCCGTTTATGAGTACGAACATACAGGTTTGCTTGTGGGCTATCAGAGTATTGCCAAATACTACAAAGACATGGACATGGTGGTCATTCAATTCAATAATACTACTAATTTTGATGGATATGACTGGAATTTATCGGAAATTGTATACAGTCGTATTGTAAAAATACTGCGAAGAGAAAAAAGCTCATAGATTTGATACAGGTTATGGCTAAGAAAAAATCAACTCGTATAATCGCCATAAGTTTATGTTTTTTCAATGGTGTATCTGCCCTATTTGGAGGTGGAAGTTTGATCTATGATCCAACGGGAAAATTTCTGCAAATGCCAATTGAGTTTTTGGAACATACGCCCTTTAAAAACTTTCTGATCCCGGGAATTATCCTGTTTACTGTAAATGGATTATTCAATGTGCTTGTCGGGATTTTAGGAATCAGAAAAAATAGCTTATTCCCTTGGCTTACGACGCTTTGCGGACTATTACTGACCACTTGGCTGACCGTGCAAATAATTATGATCCAACAATTCTATGCTCCGGCGCATGTCACCTATTACCTGGCAGGAATACTGTTGATTGTTACTGGATTGCAACTTAGCATTCAAGCTAAAAAATAAATGTGTTCGAATGAAAATAAGTAGTATAAAATTTCTAATAGCTGCTCTATTCGTATCTCTTTCAATATTTGCCCAAACGCGAGACGTACATATTGACAGCAACAATGGAATTGTTCCACCTCAAATTGACAGCACCATTCAAGTTTTAGCTGAGCAAGGAAACTTGCCTTCATTGCAGGTACTTGTTGTAAGAGACAACCAAATTACATGGTCCAAAACATATGGAAATGAAGCAAATAAAAATGTTCTCTACCAAATTGGCTCCATCGAAAAAGTAATAACAGCCACGGCTCTACTGCAATTGTATGAGAAAGGGAAAATAGACATCTATGCCGATGTGAACGAATACCTTCCCTTTTCAGTGCGGAGTCCAAAATTTCCGAACGACACGATTTCAACCATAATGCTATTGTCCCATAGAACAGGGCTGGACATGTTTCAGTATCAGTTTGATTGGGACACCAAAGACCTTGAGGAATATTCAGTCCAGAAGAAGAGTCTGCCTATCCAATCACTTCCAGAAGAAGATTTCATGAAAGCCTCGCTGGATTCCATGGGAGTTAATTATAATCCGGACATCTGGATGTTCAAGCCAGGTACAAACTTTCATTATTCAAATTCGGGCTACTTCATTCTCCATTATTTGATAGAACAGGTCTCAGGTCAAACTTATTCGGAATATGTAACCAAAAATATTTTTCAAGAAACAGGCATGAATCATTCTGTGTTTGCAGATAATGCATCATCCGCTAATTTCCCGAACTCCTATACCAGAAACGGTAATGAAGACACTAAACTGCCATTCCGGGCGGGGATGTATACAAATGCTGAAGACATGGCAAATTTCATGATAGCACACATGACCAACGGAAAATATAATGGCAATTACTTATTACAACCAGAAACAATTGAGTTGATGCACAAAAAGCATTCGCATGGTAAAGACCTGTTCCATTTATTCAGCAAATGTCAATTTCCGGGATACGGATTGGGAATCATTTATTATGGTGACAAGATACTTGGTCATGGTGGTTCAACGATTGGATATCAAAGTTTATGGAGTTTTAATAAGTCAGACAAATCAGGATACATCATTTTAACCAATGTCAACGGACTTATTCATGGTAAAAAGAATTTTGATTCAGTATGGAGTACTGTTTTTTCTGTTGAGAAATTAATTAAATCGGAATTAGGATATTCTACTTCAAGTTTCAAGGTCTATATTGTATTTGGAATTATTGGTCTCATCGTAAATATTATATTTTTCAGAAGAAGACGTAGAATTAAAAGGGCTAAAACAAATAACTACCCGCGCTAACGGAGGTGGTAGAAGCAATCTCAGGAAATGGAGAACCAATAACGCAACTTAATTGACATACACCCCATCATATAAAAAAACCAAATATTATGAAAATGTTGTTTGTTGCAATCGTTTTAATCTTTTCTTGTGTTAGTTGCGAAAAAGAAGATTTTGACATTAATAAACCTGACGTAGGGAAATTTGTCCAACAAATTAAAAATGGAACTTACGACAACTATTACGTTAACGAAAATGGAGAAAAATTATGGCTTCTAATGCCTGAGTTCAATGAAGAACATATACAATTACTAATTGAATTTTCGTCAGACACAACACATATACATGCTTATCCTTTAAACTCATTATCGTCGCGGACACCCTACCCAATCGGAAGAGATTATGCAATTTTAGGCGAATGCTTACTATGGTCAGTAGAGGGAATTAGAAATCAAATGGGATATGGTTCGCTCGACCCATATTTAATTGACGATGCCAGAGATGAAAGCGAACGATATAAAGGAATTAATGGAAATGAGGTATTACAAGTTCGTGAGCTTTATAAAGACTGGTGGGATGAATATCAAACATCCAACTGGAGAGAAATTAATCCATTAGAGGGAACCACCTATCGTTGGTTTTAGTTCCCCTTTGCCAGCGACAAATAACTGCAATAAAAAAGCCGTTTCCTGATAGAAACGGCTTTTAAAACCTATTTAATTTTACTAATTCTCAAACACTCGCACTATACATAAGCTCACTATTCCACCGGCTCAGTTTTCTTGCGGCGCTTTTTCACCACTTCATTGTTATCGGCAATTATTTCGGCTACCGTTCGGGCAAAGCTACCGTAGGTTTCTACATCTACCTGGTTCATTGCCTGCAGATAAATTACCAGTTGTTCGTTAATTATTTGTACCACTTGCTTCTTAATTGAACTGGCATTTTCCATGGTGCTTTCGTCTGCCTTATCTTCTTCATATGCAATGCGGGTAGCCTCAAAATCAGCCTGGGCTGCTTGCAATGCCGCAATTAGGTCGGCACAGCCCGATAAGGCTGCAATGTCGTCTTGCAAATTGGGTTTTGCTAAATCATTCAATAACGAATTAATTAATGACGACTCAGTGGCATAATTTTCCGATACGATAGAAATTCCGTATTGCTCAAGAACTTTTTCCACCTTTTCAGCCGAAGTTTTGATGGCATCATCAGGATGGTACAAAGAGCCCTGCACAAAGTGAAACAACCCGCGAACGTACTGATCCCGAACGCTGTCTTTTTCATCAAGCACCGACTCTGCTTTCATGCGCCGTATGGCTGCAGTCAGTTGCGTAGATTCGCTTTCCAAGCTGCCATAAATTGTTTCCAGATGGGCATCTGTGTTTAAACTTGTGTTTCTGTAAGCACCAATCAAACGGATTGATACTGCATCTACTTCTGTAGTGCGACTAGTACTCCTTAACTTTTGAATCATAGTAAATTAATTTGTTTTTAATAAAATTGATTAGTACACTGATCACAGCTCTGTATGGGGTGGCAGTGTCTTGGTTATTTAACGAATAAAAGTTACAAAATATTTATTTATGGTAAGTAATTTTAAGTTGATATTTTATGGGATGGCAATGTGCCATACTTCCACCTGCCATCTTTTTGACTTGTGGCAAAGTGCCATACGTCCAATTATCACCTCTTGAAGTAATGGCATCGTGCCACATCTCCACTTTTTAGTTTTTTGAGCAATGGCACAGTGCCAAGAGCTTACTTTTCATTTTTTTGACTAATGGCACTTTGCCACGAGGCCGCAGTTCTATTTCTACCCCTCTGCTTATATACATCTGTTTTTCGGATGAATTGAGAGGCCATTTATAACCGATCCAAATTAGTTAAGCATAATAATAGATTCTGATCAATTTTGTAATTTAGGTGAGTTTAAAACCTAATACCCAAAATCATGAAAATTGTTCCATCCCAGAGTATAGCAGGTATAAATAAAGCAAATGTGTCATTACAGGTACGTTAGCGGCAAGTTTAAAAAAGTCACAATGAAACAGACACTTTATATACTTTTAATTCTACTTTCTGTTAGTTGTTCCAGTCAGACAAAAAGGATTAACAATGAAAACGAGAAAATTTTACAGGCAGACAAACTAACTGACCAAGGAAAATACAATGAGGCTATTCAATTGTTGAATGGTGCTGAATCATCGGAAGCTCTTTATTTGATTGGATTTTCTTATTTGAGAATTAAGGATTATAAAAATGCTCTCTCAAACTTTCAACAGGTTTATCGAAAACAGCCTGAATATAAAAATACTTGTTTTAACATCGCTCAATGCTATCTTGAGAAAACTGATTGGTTTAATCCCTCAATTGATAAGTCTAAAACAATTGATACTGTAATAAAATACTTGACTGAAGGAATCAACTTAAAATCAAATTATATTCCAGACAATTATTTAGCTCAATACTATTCAAATAGAGGACAAATGTTTCAGATTAAATCGGAATTTGATAAAGCAATTAAAGATTTCTCTATGGCAATGGACTTAGATGTTCAAGGCGACTATTATTCACGGAGAGCAATGACATACCATTTTATGGGTAAAGACAATTTAGCCTGCGAGGATTTTATGAAAGGAAAAGAATTAGGAGAAACATATAATGACAAAGAAATTAAAAAAATCTGCCCATAAAGCAGTACATATTGCAGGGCGGGGTTCGGTGGTACGCCAACTGCGTCCCGAGAACTCGGGATCGCATCGTAATTCCGTGTTCGCCAGCTGGCGGATAGGAACGCACTCCGAAAACCGCCCCGACAACTTGCAAGTGACCTATAGCTAAAAGACTAAAAATAAACTAAAAACTAAAAATTACTTTCTATGAAAAAACTATCCGCCTTATTTGTATTAGTTTTCTTGACAATAAGTTACCTCCATGCTCAAGATATCATCCTTACATTTAATGCCAAGGATGCTTCAAGTACCATTGACAGTATCAAAGCCTTCAAAGTAGAAAGTGGGGAAACTGCGTTTGTTGAAGGTTCAAATACAATTAATATGAGTTCCTTTACTACTGGAACCAAACTATTTCCATCAAATCCTGAGGAAATATGCGTTTATCCAAATCCATTTGAAAACTATACTCAACTCATATTGCGTTCAAGTCAAAATGATAATATTAAAGTTTCTTTAATCAACGCCGCCGGACAAATAGTTGCTGAAAAAAAACAAAATGTAACTCTTGGTATTCACCAATTTAATATTTCAACCAATGACAATGGATTATATATTTTAAATATTACAGGTAATCAAACTAAATTTTCACAAAAAATAATTTCAACAAGAAACAATCAATATCCAAACAAAATTGAATATAGCGGATATTCGTCCATTTCTCAACATGAAAAATCAGCAAAAACAGCAGCAGACGAATTACTTAACTTCTTTGTTTATTCTGGCGATAATATCACTAAAATTGCTGATTCCCCGACCGAATCAAAAACCTATGAGGTAGAATTTCATGAATGTAAAGATGCTGCCGGAAAATCTTATCCAATTATTCAAATTGGAGACCAATGGTGGATGGCAGAAAATCTGGCTTATCTTCCCAAAGTTGATTCATTGGACTATGAATCATGGAACGTTCCTGCATATAGTGTATATGGATACAATGGAACAAATTCAGACGAAGCGAGAGAAACAGCAAACTATAAAACTTATGGTGTACTATATAATTGGTTTGCGGCATTACAATCTTGCCCTAAAGGATGGCATTTACCAAGTGACTTCGACTGGAATCAATTAGCTGAATTTATTAATTCGGAAAATGGAGGCTCTCCCAAAACAGAAGCAGGCTGGGAAAATATTGGAAATCTATTAAAAACAACATCCAGCTGGGAAAATGAAGGAAACGGGACCGATGATTATGGATTTTCTGCATTGCCAAGTGGTATAACGCCATCATATTATTATGATGGGTCGAGTGTAGGAAAAATTACTATTTTTTGGTCTTCTAATGGAGGTATTCATAATGGACATTCTAATTTTATGGCAATGTTCTTTGATTCTGGTAATTTAATGGATTTTGAAGGTGCTGAAAGTAATTCGAGAATTTCTGCAAGGTATATTAAAGGTGTTTCAGAACCTATTGCATACACTAATTTTACATCTGAGGTAACTGAAACAACAGCAACTTTAAATGCATTTGTTTTATCGGACAATGGAAGCGAAATAACTCAAAAAGGTTTTTATTATACAGAGGCGGGAACTGAACTTATAAATGACGAAAACAAAATCATTATTGAAGGTTCAGATTATGATTTTAGTTACGATTTAAATAACCTGACATCGGGCAAAAACTATCAATTTTGTGCTTTCGCTATCAACAGTGAAGGTTCTTCATTAGGTGATACCATAACTTTTCGTACTTCCACCAATAATATTGAATATGGGACATTTGTCGATTCCAGAGATAATCATGAATATAAAACAATACAAATTGGTAATGAAACCTGGATGGCCGAAAATTTAGCCTTTGATGCCGGAGATGGCTGCTGGGCATATGATGACAATGAAAGCAATGTAAATATCTACGGCAGGCTATATAATTGGGAAACTGCTAAAAATGCCTGTCCTGAAGGATGGCATATTCCTACTAACGAGGAATGGCAAAGCCTGGCGCTTCATGCAGGTAGCAGTTTAAATATTTCAAGAAAGAATTTTATGTTTTGGACAGAAGGTTATATGTCGATAGGTCGTAATTTAAAATCGAAAAATTATTGGTTTGAAAATGGTTCTATGCCCGGACCAGGAACTGACAATTTTGGTTTTGGAGCTTTTCCGGGTGGAATGTATTTTGATGGAATGTTTGACGCACTTCATTATTCTGGTAGATACTGGAGTTTGGATAAAGATGCATACACTTGGGGTTTTAGTTCTGGTGATTATTTGGAACCTGGCTATAACAGTGTAAATCCAGCCCATGGCTATAGTGTTCGTTGCGTTAAAGACAATTTAAATTTAGGAGTTATTGAGCTTAATGACCAAGAGTGTCCTAACGCCGGACTAGTCATGGCGCAATTTACTGATGATATTGGGCTTGTGAAAACTTCACCGTCAACAGGCTTAAACTATATTGATTATTATGAAGAATATTCTGATGGCGGGTCAATTGCTATTAAACTCTATCCTTGTAATATTTCAAATGAACAATTGATAGCGGGAGCGGAAATAAAATTTAGTGGAATTGTTTATACTAAAGATAACCCGGATGATAATACAATTGATTCTGATTTTGCTCAAATTGTAATTTCTTCCGCTGAATATGTAAAATAAATTTATTCGAATTTTAAGAACTTCTGCAATAATAGAGAAGTAAATAGAGAAGTTTCGGTCGTGGGGGGGGGGGGGGGGGGGGGGCCCCCCCCCCCCCCCCCCCCACCCCCCCCCCCCCAAAAAAAAAAAACAACAAAAAAAAAAAAATAAAATATAAAAATATTTTTTTTTAAATTTTTTTGAATAAAATTAGTAAAAAAA